>NZ_JAVRCD010000087.1:0-27542 GCF_034530895.1 Nostoc sp. DedQUE08 | reverse complement strand
ATGGACATTGCACAGTAGATGACCTCAATTCATCCCTCTATTATGCAACGCCAATAATTCTTAGTCCGGTTAATTACTTATTATTTAAAACTTCTGGCGTCTTTACGTCAGTCTTTATTAATAAATATTTATCCGGACTTGATGTAACTCCTAAAATAATTTTTTAGAAGCTTTATTTCTTCGCCAGTCCCTTAAGCTCTTTTTTCAACTCTCTTGGGTTAAAGTATTCGTGAGAATGATATCGATAACTACTAGATTCATTTTTATCAATGACTCCATTGACTACTAAACCTAGAACGTTGTAATTGGATCTCTCTAATATCTCTTGAGCAGCATTAGCACTGTTGGAATCAATTACTCCGGGTCGGGCTACTAACAAAATACCATCAGTCATTTGGCTTAAAGTCAAAGCATCGGCTGCCAAAAGCAGTGGAGGAGCATCAATAATTACAAAGTCATACTTATACTGGGATGAGAAACTATCAATGAGTGATGCCATCCGTTTTGAGTCAAGCAAAGCAAGTGGGTTGGGAGGCCTAACTCCAGCAGTTAAAACATCAAGGTTGTCCATTACCTTAGATACGGCAATGTTAAATTCAGCCTGACCTACGAGAACCTCACTTAAACCAACTTCATTGGTTAATTGCCAGAGATGATGTTGAGAAGGAACTCGCATATCTGCATCTATTAATAAAACTTGACGTCCTAGTTGAGCGATCGCTGCTGCCAAATTAGCTGAAACTGTAGACTTGCCTTCTTTAGGAATTGCACTAGTTATCACAATGGTTTTAAGCAATTTATCTGAACTTAAGAATTTCAGATTTGCTTGAATCATTCGGTACATTTCACTCGTTAAAGAGTGGGGAGTATCTCTGACGGCAACTGTTTGAGACGTTGATTCTGCATTTGAATCACGGGAACGAAGCTTTTTAACAGACAAAGGAACAATTCCTAGCAAAGTATATCCAAATACATCTCTAATTTCTTTAAGTGTTTTTAGAGATCTATCTCTCATCGCGAGAAAAAGTACAGTTGTGGTAGCAAAAAACAAACCGAACATGACTCCTAGCACCAAAACAATTATTTTTTTGGTTAATGTAGGATCTTCAGGCACTAAAGCCTGAGCAATAATTCGGGAACTAGGGGTATTTGTATTTTCAACTAACTGTAATTCTTGAACCTTTTTCAATAGAGTTTGATAGGTCGATTCTGCAACTTCAACTTTCCGTTCTAACTCCCGCTGGTTTTGAGCCAACTGGGGTATGAGTTTCACCCGCTGTTCATAGCTGGCACGAGAATTATATAGTGACGAGAGTCTTTGAGTTAAGCCAAAACGTTGTATTTCTGATTGCAGAAAGTTTTGTATCAGGCTTTGTCTGAGTTCTCCAATCTGCAATAGGCTCTGGGGAACTTGTGTTTGATTGCCAACAGTCTGACCAACTTGCTGTTGTAGGAGAGATTTTAAATTCGCTTTTTTTGCTTCTAGGTTAATAATTACTGGGTTATCATCTAGAAAACGGCTGCGCTCAACCGCTAACTGCCGATCGGTCTCTTGGAGTTGTGTAAGAATTCCCTGTACTGCTGGTGACTGACTGAGGGCACTCACAGCGATCGCTTCTTGAGAATTTAGCTCTACTTTCTGCCGTAGTTGATTGGTTTGGGCATTTACCTCATCCAGTTGAGCCTTGACAGTATTCATCTCATTGTCTAGATTTCCAATAGTCGCAACAGCTGACCTTGTTTCCTCTGATAAATCTGCAATCTGATGCTTTTGTTTAAATATACGTAGCGCTACTTCTGCATTATTAACAGCAGCTTGAGTTGTAGGAAGTTGCTTGGCCATAAACTGACGAGTCGCTCCTGCCTCAGAGCGATTTGTCAGAATATCATTTTCTAAATAAAACCTCATAATTGTGTTGACTACTGCTGCTGCTTCTTCAGGATTGTGACTTTTATAAGTAATACGCAATACATCTGTCCCACCAACAATTTTTAGGTTCAGGGCTTTTAGTAGTGCTTTCACCTCCAAAGGTTCACCTTCGTTGTCTTTTAGTTGTAGTTTGTCTATTGTCCGTTGTAATAAAGCTGGGGAAGAAATAACTTCTATCTGACTGCTTATGGGATTTTGAGTTGCTACCAATGGTTTCAAATCTCCTGCTTCTCCTCCTTCAGAGGTATCAGGGTAAAGATTATTGCCTGCTACTTTAAAACTGGGAATCCTGAATAACAGTTTTCCTTCTGCTTCATAGTCTGGCTTCAGAAATTGTGTAGATATGGCACTCAGAATAACTGTCGCCACAAATATACTGAAAGCAGGCAACCACCAGCGTTTCAATATCAATAAGTAACGATTAAGGTCTAAATCAATAGATTCTCTAGATTCCATAGATTTTTCTGACATAAATCTTCCAAAGTACAGGTCTTAAGCAAGAAACTCAAAATTGACTTATAACAGTCACAAACCAGTGCAATTGACAATACTGATTATGTATAATTTTACAATATAAAACATAGTATAGACGAATACGGTTCAGTTAAAGCTTAACTCTTTATCGAAATCCTTTTTTTAACGAACCGCCAAAGGCGCAAATAAAAGAAGCAAGAAGTGCTTAAATGAAATGTATTGTAGTATATATTTAAGTGAAAAATTTAGTCCCCATTGAGTGAAATGTGTAACGGTGGTGTGTACCTTTATTGAGCAAAACCTTTGTTAATTTTGGAATTTCAGATGAGTTAACTACGTCCTAACTATAACGACCTTCCCATAAATCAACCCTTTAGTAACAGGAGGTTAAATTAAATTTTTTTTGCATTAGCCATCAACCACTAATATTCATTCACATTTATTTCTGGATTATCAAAGACTTGATTTTTGGCTTGGATATTATACGGCTAGATTCCTTGTCAGATCAACTATCTTAGCCAAAGCCAAAATTTCAAAGTCAAGTAAAAAATCCGTTCTTTAGTCATTTTGTAATTTTGACCATAAACATCTACTCATTAGTCAACTCATTTACTACTCAATATAGTAATTCTGAAAGTTAAAGTAGCTACCTACTTTGCCAAACTTTATCGTAAGCATCTAACAGTTTTGGAGCTTGATATTGCCATTCAAGAATTTCCTCCATTCTACGTCGGCCCTCGGCTCCGATCTTTTGTCTACGTTCAGGAGAATCTAGAAGTTCCAAAATTTTCTCGGCAAATTCTACCTCGTCATTAGGTTTGGCATAAAGAGATGCTTCTTGTGCAGAACGTCTTCCCTCTCGCAAATCAAACTGGACAATTGCTTTTCCCATTGCCATGTATTCAAGGATTTTATTCATAGTGCAGTTTTCGTTATAAGCAGATGTTGGAGAAGGTTCTACACACACGTCGCAGCTGGAAAGCCGCTCTAAAAGTTCTTCACCTTGCTTAAACCCTGTAAATTCTACAAAATCATTCACTTCTAACTCTTTGGATAAGTCCTTGAGCTTTTCTGCCATAGGACCACTACCAATTAGCATAAAGTGAATATCAGAGCGATTTTTTTTGTGGACAATGTAATATACCATTCTTAAGAGATAATCGATACCTTCTGGTTCTCCCATGACACCCATGTAACCTATCAAGTAGTTTCTACCTCTGCGGTAATTGGGGTTTGGAGGCATTCGGCGAAAGCGCGAAAGATCCGGCGCACTACGAACTACAAATACTTTCTCTGGTTTCTTGTGCCCACGCTTAAGAGCTACTTCTCGGTGTGACTCGTTCGTTGAAATTACCATATCTGCTGTAGCATAGGTTAAGCGTTCAGCCCAGCGTAATCCATAATAAAAAATATCGCGCCGACGATACTTAGCTTCATACATTTCTGGACTGAGATCGTGATGATCGAAGATAATAGATATACCATGAAATAATTTAAACCATGCTGCTACCAAGAAAAGTAAATCGGGCGGATTACAAATATGTATGACATCAAAACCACGCTCTCGCCATACCCTTTGAGCTAGACGGAATTGCCAGTTAATCGCCCAACTGTACTCTCGGAGATAGCCAATGACAGAACTTTCTTCCGGTGGTAGAGGGTGACGGTAAATGTGAATCTGCTCAATAATTTCGTAATCTTTTTCAAAGCCATTACCCGTAGGTGAAATTACACTAACTTCATACCCAGCTTTTTGCAAAGTAGTTGCTTCCATCCATACCCGTCTATCAAAGGGAACTGGGAGATTTTCAACAATAATTAATACTTTTTTCGGTGATGCCATAATAATTTCAATTTTTAATTAGTTTAGTCAGTAATTATTCACTCACTCGGAAAAATGGTTGAAACCCTGAATTTATGGGTATAGCCAGGGTAAATGTGAAAGGCTACTTTAGTAAAACACTCAGTCGTCAAGTCTAAAATATACCTTATTTATGGAACTTATATTCAGAACTTGGCGAAACTGGATTAAATAATAAATATGCATATACACATCATGACAGCTATCAGTTTTGCTGTTATTAGCTGGTTACAATTATATTGATTAATCATCTGATTTTTAGATTTTGACTGAGAGAGATGCCGCCACATAGAGTATCCAAGTCAAACTATTTGATTCCATTAAGTTAGACTCAGTGAGGCTAGATAAAAGTATATATGTCATGTGTATAAGTGGCCAAATATCAAATGCTGTTTTGCTACTACGCACCCAAGCAAATCCTTGCAGATAATTGCGCCAAAATCCAAAAAAGAAGACTCCTAAGCCCAAAAGACCCAAATCTAGGCAAAGAGCCAGATATCCATTGTGGGGGTGGCTTGGCGTCCATGCAGCTGCAAGCCAAATATCGGCAGATTCGCCATTCCATCCTTGCCAGAATCCACCATAACCGTAACCAAGCCAAGGATGTTTCCAAATCTTATCAATTACTAATGGCCACAACTCTGTTCGACCCGTCAGCGTCGCATCTTTACCAATTGCATTGAACAGGACATTCGCGTTACTAGACAACCAAAAATATAAGCTTTGGCCGATAGTAGCGATCATTATTAGGGTTGGTACCATGAACTGGTAAGACCAACGCCAAATTTGAAAAGCAAAAAATGTCAATATTATGATTAATAGGTTAACTAAAGATGAACCGGAAGCAGAAAGCCGTAAGAGTAGTATTGACAAGACAAACCCTGCCCAGAAAAGCCAATTACGTCTTTGAGTTTGATAACCAAGTATAAAAAAAGTCATACTACTTGTTACCATTCTTGCTCCCAGACCGTTTTTGTGCGTGAATACTCCACGCCACTTTGAACCATCCAAATCGCTCTGTATTCCGTATTTAGGCAAAGCTATGGCAAAAACAAAACTGAGTATTATAATAATTGCAAAATTCCAAGCAAGTAAATGTAACTGCTGTTTTAAGCTATATCGCGAAGCAAAATATAGTCCAAACAAACTGGAATTAATTAGGGAAAAACTATTTTTTAATGTTGTTGATGGTTCAAAAGACCAAATAATAGAAAAAGCTGACAATAAAATTAAAGAATAAAGCCAAAAGTCTTTCCTAAGGAAATAAAGAGTTTTCTTCCAACGCAAAACTAATAGTACTAAGGTAACTAGGTAGATTAAAGAATAAATAATTCGAATCACAGAGCTATCATATTCTACTAAATCAGTCTGCCCTGCTCCTCCTGACAGTACAACAACAAAAATTGCCCCTGAATACATCAGCAAGCTCAAAATTGTGAATACCTGTTCAGCAAAAATTAGTATTTTCCTCATAAATAAATTAACTAATATTTATTTTGCATATTCAGTTCTTTATAATAAACTTGAACTGTTTGAGCGGCAATATTTGACCAATTTAAATCTTCCTGACAGCGAGCTAATGCCGCAGCTTGCATACGTTGTTGCAAATCGCGATCGCTTAACAAATAAATAATGGCATCAGCTAAAGATTGAACATCACAAGGTGGAACTAACAACCCATCTTTTTTATGCTGAATTATCTCACTTAATCCCCCTACTTCAGAGGCTACAACCAAGGTTCCCATCCCATAAGATAAGGCTGCCACTCCACTTTGAGAGGCTTCTATGTATGGTAGAACTGTTATCGTACTGCGTTGAAATAGATTACTTACTTCTTCAAGGGGGATAAAGTCATTGATAATTTCGTAGTGTTTCTCATCATAACCATTAGGGAAATATTGTTTGATATTTTCTCCCCGTCCAGCGATAATCAGTTTGACTTCAGGTATACGTTCAGCAATTAAAGGCATAGCCTGAAGTAAATATTTCAATCCTTTGTATGGCCAGATGCGGCCAAAAAATAGTAACGTATTTGGATCGCGAGTCTGACTATATTTCTTACCCCGACGCTGATACAAACTACCAAGTTCCCCATGTGGTAAAACATTGACTCGCTCTTGAGGTATACGAAATTGTTCAATTAGAATCTTTTTTAGTTGATGAGTATGAACAATCAATTGTTGGGAACGATAGAAGGCAATACGCCTAGTATACTCTGAACCGAATACAGCCATGCTATCTCCTGGGTGACGGAATATGTCGTGGATAGTTGTCACCAATGGCGGCATTTTGTTGAGTAACAAAGTCCAATCATACCAAGGATCGTTAGTTTCTTGCACATGCAAGATATCCGGCTGTATGTCTTTGATAATACGCATCATCGCGTACATCGACAATAGGTTGCGTGGATCGCGAATCCGTGGTTTTTTAAAGCTAATTACGCGGATGTTGGGATCGAGAACATTGCTACAGACATTTGAAACTTTTTCCGGGTGAATTAGCGTTAAATCAACATATTTAACCAGACTGTTTGCTAATTCAATGGTGTAATCTTCAAAGCTAAAATGTAATAAAGCAACTTTCATCATAATTACAATTATATCCTCCCTCTTAAATTCTTTATTTCATCAGTTTTTATATTTTTTTATTTATGAGTTAATAATAATTTATTTGAGACTAATTACATTACTGCGATCTTAACAATTTCAACCATAAAAACCGAAACCCTCCAAATGCACGAATACCTAAATAAGTTACAAATAAAGTATAAACACAAGTTGCAATAATTAGAGTTAATATAAAGTTTAAACTAAGTTTTTGTAAAAATATTAATATAGGTAGCATTCCAATAGTTATTATTAATGGTCGGCGCACAATTCGCCATAAATTTAATGAAAATAGGCGAGTATAGGTGAAATAAATATACTGGCTAAAACCAGAAATAGTCATCAATAATACCATTAAAGCTGCACCTAGTAACTGATAGCGCGAAACTAATACCACACCTCCTAAGCTCCCTAATGTACTGGTAATAACTACTTCACGTAGGTTCACTATCTCGAAACCATTGGCTACAAGTAAATAAGTCAGTGAGCGGGTAAACGGCAAAAAAATAAGTGATGCAGCGCTGATCGTAAGAGCTATATTTGCTTCAGCAAAGCTAGCATTATAGAGAAAAACTAATAAATCTTTGCCAAACAATAAGATCCCAAGAAATAAGGGCAATGCGATGATTAGTAGGATTTCGATAAGATTTTCAGCTATCTGCCTCTGCTTTTCCCTTCCTTGCTCTACTGCTTTTGAAAGCCTTGGAAACATTGCTAAACTCATACTGTTAGCAATAATCAAAAACGGTTGTAATAATTGTGTTATTCCGCCAAATAAACCTACTAAAAACTCGTTTCCTAATAATGAAAGGATCAGTATTTGAATTCTACCAATTACTACAGCTATTGCTTCAATAGCAAAAAATGTGCGCGCATTTTTGATTGTATTCAAGACAAAATTTCTATCGATTTGCCATTTTATTTTTACTAACCGAGCGATAAAAATCCATTCAATTACTAAAATTAGTGTTTCAGAAAAAACTAGGATCGCCCCTAAATATTCAATTCCATATTTTAGTTGCATCGCCCAAATCATGATTATTAGGCGTAAAATATAAACTGGCACTGTAGCGATTGCAATCAGATGCATCTTTTCTTTCGCTTGAAAAATTGCCTCTGTGATATTAGAAAGCGCAAAGGGGATGATCGTTAAACCCATTATGTAACAAACAGTCGAGGTTTTAGTACTATAGGGAAGTAAAAATACTACAATCACCAATGCTCCATAACTGAAAAAACTAAATATTAGCTGTAAGCAAGTACCACTCATTAAATAGACTGATGTTTTTTGGGGTTCACGAGCTAGTTCTCTAGTGAACAATGTTTTTAGCCCTTGTGAAGCAATGCCTACAAAAATAAAATAGTAGCTATATGCTAGTAGATACTGCCCTAAAGCCTCAGCTCCTAGAGTACGAGCAATCGAAGCGGTTAACACAAAGGCTGTAACACTTTGTACTAACCGATTGAGTATCATTGAGAAGGAATTACTTATGAATTTGTACTTTTCTACCATTCTTATAATTCTTAATTCAGCTTAATTCTTTCATTTTGAGTCATCATGATTTTTTCGGATATATCCTGCTAGATTTTTTAGAACATCCTCTGTGTAATGTAAAAAAATCTAAATTGAATCCGCCACAAATTAAACTGAAAACTGCAATAATTTTATTGATTTATACGAAAAGTAAATTCTCTAATCATAGCTGCCCAGCTAGAGATTTTTTCTCTTAGTAAGCACCATCTTTTTGCAAAACCACCATAACTGTTTTAAGGAGAATTTCAAAGTCTAACCTCAGTGACCAATTTTCGATATAGCTAATATCGAGATGAATCACTTGTTCAAAATCTAAAATATTTGAGCGACCTGAGACTTGCCAAAGACCCGTAATACCAGGTAAAATTTCATGTCGAATAAAATGATGTTCGGCAAACTTTTCAACATCTCTGGTAGGTAAAGGGCGAGGTCCCACTATACTCATTTCTCCAAGGATAACGTTAAAAAGTTGAGGTAATTCGTCTAAACTGTAACGACGGAGAAATTTCCCAACACGGGTAATGCGAGGATCATCTTTAATTTTAAAGATAATCCCATCTTTTGTTTCATTTAATGCTTCTAATTCTTTTTGTAACTTTTCCGCATCAGACCTCATTGTTCTGAATTTCCATACTTTAAACTGTTGACCATGTAGACCTATACGCGTTTGTTTGTAGAATACTGTGCCTGGAGAGTCAAGTTTTATAGCTATAGCTATAGCTATATAAATGGGGAATAAGAACATTACAAATAAAGTTGCAAAACAAAAATCACAGCTACGCTTTATCCAAAAATCTTTACCTGTAATTATCGGACAATCCAAACTTAAACAAGGCATTCCTCCTATTTTGTTGAATTGTACGTTTTTATAAATTGGTTTTAATTCCATCGGTAAAATATGTACTTGTATCCCAGATGCTTGAAACAACCAGCACAAAAACATTCTATTTTTTAGCGCATCCCAAGATATAAAGACTTCTGTCACTCCTAGTTGATTAAGCTGAGTCAATGTTTGCTGACGCTGATATCTGTCTAGTGAATTGGCATTCGCAGTTCCAGATATAATGTAATGCTTTTCTTTTTTTATAAAACTCTCTATCTGCTCGTGATCCTGAGGATCGCAAATAATGAAAACAGAAGAACGAACTATTTTTTTTTGTTTGCGTAGATATTCAAGAGTAATATTTACAGCATATCTACCAGTACAAACAAAAAATACACTTAGCAACCAAGGTAATAATATTAATTTTGGACGTGTTATATCAATAACTGGTTTATACAAAAAACTAACTAATAGTATTAATCCATGAGCAAAAGTTAGCGATTTGATAATATTGAAATAGTCATAACGTTTTTGACCTTCTCTATAAATTCCTTCGATAGCTAGCGATCCTATTTGAATCCCAATAGCTGTTAAAATCGGTAAATAATGGCTCGGTATATACCAACTAAAGTGTCCATCAGTAGATTGATATGCTGCTAAAACCCAAGCTAAAAATAAAAGAGTACAGTCTACTAAGAATAATGTTGTTAATCTTAACCACCACGAACCCTTACGTACTGTGACAAACGTCGATGCACGTAAATCCAAAGGTGCTTCACTGAATTTATTTGTTGTAATGCTTTGATTACTCATGAGTAGGAACACTTGGTGTAGGTAAAATTTGATAGGAGCTTAAAAATACAAGACAATTTAGCTATTTCACTATTTTTATTTACAAATAAACCTGGAATTTTTAGTCTTAGTCTTAATCATTTTCTTTAGAGTAACTTTAAGTTCTCAATCAAAAAAA
Source organism: Nostoc sp. DedQUE08 (assembly GCF_034530895.1). Lineage (NCBI taxonomy): Bacteria > Bacillati > Cyanobacteriota > Cyanophyceae > Nostocales > Nostocaceae > Nostoc > Nostoc sp. DedQUE08. The sequence goes on along the minus strand of NZ_JAVRCD010000087.1, from coordinate 17,344 downwards.
ATTTTCAGGTCGGTTTGAGTGCTGTTTTACTAACCAGATATTTAGGTTTGATTGCAGTATATAATCACATTTTAGTCTGTACAAATTTAATGAAAAAAAGGATTTGTTGACCAATTTAGATTATTAGTAATTAAACAAAACTGCGGATGTTAAGAATCAAGCAAGCAAACATAAAAATAAAATATTATAATTTTCCAGGTTACTAATACATCAGATCGATCGTGGATATCGCAGATATCTTGGAGAGTTTCACTTCTTTGTTCGAGGTATAGAATTATTGATATAACCTCAGAAATCACTCTAGCATATTTATTTAGACTAATTCAGCTTTGAATATAAAGTTGTCTTATTCTATCTGTTGTTCTTACGCAGAATTACTGATTAAAAATTATATTACATAACTTATAACAAAATGCATTAAAAGTTTGATTTTTGTAATAAAACTTTATATTACTGACTTAAGTCAGTTTCATAGACATTTCTAAATGAAGTCTTAAAAGGGCAGCAACCTTAAGATGAGACTGTAGTTTAGAGTAGAAGACTGATGTTACAAACTTAATTGAGTTTTATAAGGTTGGCTAAGTTATCCAAAAAAATAAGATTATGACTTTACATTAAATTTATATAATTAGAGACAAAATGAAGATTTTGTAAAAACTATCTTTCATCAAGTAGATTTTACTGAGATAGGATAATGTACCTTTATAATTACGTGTAAGTGTTTGTATTTATTCGATAAAACAGAAATTTGATTTTTGGGATTAAACTGCAATAATTTCGAGTTTCATTTCAATCAATAAGACACAGGGTAAAAGTATGGTGACTAGTAAATTAGATATAGTAGATCGATTGGGCAGGTTTTTAAACAATAAAAAATGGCGTTTGCTGACAAATTTGCGTCTAAACAATTTAAAAGTTAATAAGATTTTACGACCAACAAATGATTCGGAAATAGGCAAAGTCCAAATACAGATAAACAATTTATATTTTTCTGAAAAAGATTATAGGGATTTTATAAATTCGGATGTATTAAGTAAATATAATCAGCTTGATTACATCCATTCTAAGCCACTTGAATATCTGACGACAATGAGTCTATTAGATTTGAAAGAAGGTGATGAAATACTAGATGCTGCTGGTGGTGAGAAAGCTGAATATATAAAGGCTTTAATGGCAGTTTCGGAGTTCAAATTGAATGCTTACTGTCAAGACTCCTTATTGGACGGAAAAGTCACAGATGGAATTAAGTACATTGGTGGCTCTATTGATGCGATCCCTCTCCCAGATGAATCTTTAGATGGAATTAGCTGTCATCATTCTTTTGAGCATTTTCAAGATGATTTGGATATTAAGTTTATTAAAGAGGCAGTACGTTTATTGAAAGTGGGCAGAAAACTTGTCATTGCACCGCTATTTTTAACTAACGAATATGCAGAAATCTGGAACAATAAACGGATTCAGAAGCCCAATGTTGACAAAGCAATTACAATTTTTGACAATACTGCAAGCTTTGCTGGATGGGGTGCATATGAAGGCTTTGCTAGAACTTATAGTCCTGATGCATTTAAAACAAGAATTGTTGAAAATTTACCGAGCAACTGCTATGCAAAAATCTACAAAGTTATTGTAGATGGGAAACCTGTGCCAGACCTCCAAAAAAATTATCATCAACCTCTGCTCAATGCTGAAATGAAGGCACTGGTAATAGTCAAAAACTAAAGAGCAAGCAACTTTTTAGTTTGATAAGTGTTATAGCTGTTTGCAATTCTTTGGAGTTCAAATAATTAGTAGGGGTGCACAAGATGTCTGTGTGCTCCTAGCGTCTGTATCATTTAATATTGCTGTATATCAGTTCTATGATAACTAATAGTATTCTGCTTATTTTCTAGAGATTGGAAACTGTATTTGCTCATATCTTTTTTAGTCATAAACCTTTAATTATTTATGCCCACTGGAACTTAATATATAAAATGCAGATAAATAGTCAGACATCAGAAGAATATAAGCAAAAGATTACCTTAAATACCTTAACTAACATTATCGACACTCAAGTTTTACAGGAATTAAATGATACCCAAGTAGTTTATCATCAGTATCTGTGCATTCATCAAATGTTCGAGATGCAAGTAGAGCGATCGCCCCAAGCCATTGCAGTAATATGCGAAAATACACAACTTACTTATCAACAGTTAAACCAGCGGGCGAATCAACTAGCGCACTACCTACGTTCTTTAGGCGTTGGACCGGAAGTACTTGTGGGTATATGTCTGGAGCGCTCCTTAGAGATGATTATAGGACTACTGGGCATTCTCAAAGCTGGAGGCGCTTATGTGCCTTTAGATCCAGCATATCCCTCAGAACGTTTAGCCTTTATTTTGGAAGACACCCAAACAGCAGTATTGTTAACCCAAGAAAAATTGGTCAAAAACTTACCACCGCATCAGGCACAAGTGGTTTGTCTGGACTCAAACTGGCAAGGGAATATCCAAAACAGTCAAGAAAATCCTGTAAATCAAACTACAGCTGATAACCTCATCTACGTAATCTACACATCTGGTTCTACAGGACAGCCCAAGGGTGTGATGATTTCTCACCGTGGTATTTGCAATCAACTTCACTGGAAGCAAACAACTTTTGGATTAACTCACGCAGACAAAGTTTTACTGACTATTTCTTTTAGCTTCGATCCTTCAGTGTGGCAGATATTCTGGCCATTGTGCTTTGGGGGGCAATTATTTATAGCTCGCCCTGGTGGACATCAAGATACAGCCTATCTTGTGAAGGTGATTACTGAGCAGCAAATCACAGTTCTGGCTTTAGTACCTTCTATCCTGCGTGTCTTATTAGAAGAGAAGGGAATTGAAAATTGCCGATTCATCAGACACATTACCTGCGGTGGTGAAGCTTTACCTGGCGAACTTATAGAACGCTTCTTTGCCCAACTGAATTTGGACAATGTTTTACATAATTGTTACGGCCCGACAGAAGCTTCTATTGATACCACTTTCTGGAGTTGCCAACGTGGCATTAATTATGCTACTGCACCCATTGGCCGTCCGATTACCAATGCAGAGATTCACATCCTCGATGACAATTTGCAGCCAGTGCCTATTGGTGAATCAGGTGAACTGCACATTGGCGGTATTGGTCTAGCGCGAGGTTATCTTAACCGTCCAGAATTGACCATAGAGAAGTTTATTTTTGACCCCTTTAGCTCTGAACCTGGGGCACGCCTTTACAAAACTGGGGACTTAGCACGTTATTTGAGCGATGGTAATATCGAATTCCTTGGTCGGATTGACCACCAAGTTAAAATACGTGGCTTCCGAATTGAATTAGGAGAAATTGAAGCCATACTAGCTCAACATCCAGCACTGACGCAGACTTTAGTCATAGCCAGAGAGGATGCGCCTGGAGACAAGCGACTCATAGCATATATTGTTGCCAGTCCAGAGCAAATTCCTAGTCAAGCTGAATTGCGTTGCTTTTTGGAAGCTCGGTTGCCAGAATACATGGTGCCTGCTTTCTTTGTCTTTTTGGACACCCTACCATTAAATCCCAACGGTAAAATAGACCGCCGCGCCTTACCTGCACCGGATACATCTTATATTAGGCTGTCAAATAACTTTGTTCCACCTCAGAATTCGACAGAAGAAGTCTTAGCTGGCATTTGGGCGAAAGTTTTGTGTCTGGAACAAGTAGGCATCCACGACAATTTTTTTGAATTGGGAGGGCATTCACTCCTGGCTACTCAAGTGATGTCTAGAGTTCGTCAAGCTTTTCAAATAGAAATAGCGTTGCAACTCTTATTTGAGAATCCCACGATCGCTACTTTAGCTCAAGCAATCGCCCAAAACCAAACTCCAAAAAACGACCCCCAAAATCAGACCATTCCTCAAATAGCCAATCGGCAATCAGCCCCTCTATCCTTTGCCCAGCAGCGAGTCTGGTTTTTGGAGCAGTTGGAACCCAACAGCCGAGCGTATATTGTCTCCAATGCACAACGCTTAACGGGCAAGTTAAACCTGAGTATATTACAACAGTCACTGGATGCGATCGTTGTCCATCATCAGGCATTGCGAACCAACTTTATTACATCACCTGATGGTAGCCCGATACAAGTAATTGGTACGCCTCGGCCAGTGGAACTTAAAATCATTCAGGTAACAAAGGAGCAAGTAGAATTGCTCTTAAATCAAGAGGTGCAACGCCCCTTCAACTTAGAATATGACTTGATGCTGCGTGCTACTTTGCTCCAAGTAGACGAGCAGGAGCATATACTCTTGTTAATGATGCATCACATCGCTTCAGATGGTTGGTCAATTGGTATTCTTTGGCAGCAGTTAATAGCGCTTTATGAAGCCTTTTTGAGTAGTAAGCCTTCTCCATTAGCAAAATTGCCCATTCAGTATGCGGATTTTGCTGTGTGGCAGCACCAATGGCTATCAGGTGAAGTACTTTCTAAGCAAATTAACTATTGGAAAACCCAATTAGCAGGTGCTAATACTGTACTGGAATTGCCTACCGACCGACCACGGCCACCAGTGCAAACTTACCAAGGAGCAGCCCAATCTCTGATGCTACCGCCAACTTTGAGTGCATCACTCACAGAACTCTCGCATCAGGAGGGTGTCACTTTATTCATGACATTGCTGGCAGCTTTTGGGACAATACTGCACCGCTACACTGGGCAAGAAGACATTCTTATCGGTTCTCCCATTGCCGGACGTAACCGTTCTGAGATTGAAGAGTTAATTGGATTTTTTATTAACACTGTTGTTTTACGGACTGATTTTGCCGACAACCCCAGTTTTCGTTCAGTGCTAAATCGAGTTCGCCAGATGGCATTAGCTGCTTATGCCCATCAAGATATGCCCTTCGAGAAGCTGGTAGAAGAACTGCAACCAGAGCGAGATACCAGTCGCAACCCACTGTTTCAAGTGTGGTTTAATATGCTCAACTTAAGGGATATCCAACTAGAACTACCTGGAGTGGCTATCGAACCAGTCTCAATTCTAGAAACAGCTTCTAAGTTTGACTTAACCCTTTACGTTACAGAACAAAATCAAGGAATCCAACTTGATTTAGTCTACAACACCGATCTGTTTACTTCCGAGCGGATGATGGAAATGCTTCATCAATTCCATCACTTGCTAAATCAAATTGTTGCTGCTCCACAGAGGAAAATTAGTTTATATTCTCTGGTGACACCAGAAGCGCGACCTTTGCTGCCAGAGCCAAGGGCGGTTTTGCCAGAACCACAGTATGAATTGACGACAACAATGTTTACCTCTTGGGTAAACCGTACCCCAGAACATTCATCACTTCGTCAAGGAATTCGCACTTGGAATTATGAGGAATTAGGCAAAATCGCTCAAACTTTAGCACAGGTTTTGTTATCCTACGGAATAAAGCGGGGAGATGTTGTAGCCGTATATGGTACACGCAGCTTTGGGCTAATTGCCAGTATGCTTGGTGTACTCTTGAGTGGTGGTGTGCTACTCACCCTCGATCCGAAACTTCCCAGCCAACGCCAGCGCCTGATGCTACAGGAAGCTAAAGCTAAATACATATTATATATTGATGGTCAGCGTCCAGAAGACGAAAATATAGGGGAGTCTTTAACTAGCATCTGTGTTAACCGAGACACAGGAGAAGCGATAAATTCCCAAAAAAGGATTGAAACCGTAAATCTACCTGAAATCGCTGACGACGATGCAGCTTATATTTTCTTTACTTCCGGCACTACTGGTGTACCCAAAGGGGTGCTGGGGTGTCATAAAGGGTTGGCGCATTTTCTGAACTGGCAGCGACAGACCTTTGAAATTAATCAGCAAGACCGCATTGCCCAATTAACTGGTCTTTCTTTTGATGTCGTTCTTAGAGATATCTTTTTACCTTTAACTAGTGGTGCAACTCTATGCTTGCCAGAAGAAGGCGATAATCTAGAACCGACTCGAATTCTGCGTTACTTGGAAAATGAGCAAATTTCCGTACTTCATACAGTTCCTTCGCTGGCGCAATTATGGTTAGCGAATGTGCCGTCAGGAGTCTCTTTACGTAACTTACGCTGGTTATTCTTGGCTGGAGAACCTTTGAAAGAAACCCTTGTAGTTCGCTGGCGGGATGCTTTTCCAGAATCAGGTGAAATAGTTAATCTCTACGGCCCGACAGAAACAACTTTGGCAAAGTGTTATTACCGAGTACCTATTGAGTGTACACCAGGTGTACAGCCAGTAGGATCGCCGTTGCCTCAAACCCAAGCACTGGTTTTCACATCAAATAACCAACCATGCGGTATTGGTGAACCGGGTGAGATTGTAATCCGAACTCCATTCCGCAGTTTGGGTTATATCAATGCCCAAGAAGAAAACCGTTCTCGGTTTGTCAAGAACCCTTTTCGGAACGATCGCCAGGATTGGCTTTATTATACAGGCGATCGCGGATGCTATCGTCCAGATGGCTCTCTAGAAATTCTCGGTCGCCGAGATCATCAAGTCAAGATCCGAGGGATACGCATTGAACCTGGGGAAATTGAAACGGTGTTAGCCCAACACCCAGATGTACTCCAGACTGTAGTGATTGCCCGTGAAGATGTTCTTGGCGATCGACGTTTGGTGGCTTACATTATACCTAATCAAGACTCAGCAATTGCAATTACTGATATTCGTAGCTTCCTGTCGAAAAAATTGCCACAGTATATGCTACCTTCGGCTTTTGTCGCGCTGGACACCATGCCCTTAACTCCCAACGGCAAGGTAGACCGTCGCGCTTTACCAGCACCAGACTTATCAAGGCAAGAACCAGAAGCAAGCTTTATTGCTCCCCGTAACCAAGTGGAACGCCAGTTAACCCAGATTTGGGAACAAATTTTAGGCGTCCAACCGATTGGTGTTAAGGATAACTTCTTCGAGCTAGGAGGACATTCTATCCTAGCAGTAAAACTGTTTTGGCAAATTGAAAAGACATTTAATAAAAACCTGCCTCTTGCTATTCTTTTCCAGTCAGGGACTGTAGAGGCTCTAGCCAAAATAATTTGCCAAGAAGAAGATTTAACAAAAAACTCGGCTTTAGTAAATACCTTAGACCAATCAAAATCTTGGTCATCCTTAGTAGAAATTCAATCCAACGGTTCCAAGCCACCTTTTTTCTGTATTCACGGGCTAGGTGGAGAAGTCTTGTGTTTCCGTGAATTGGCATTACATTTGGGAACAGAACAACCATTTTACGGATTACAACCACGGGGATTAGATGGAAAACATCCTTTCCATACCCGCATTGAAGATATGGCAGCGCACTACATTCAAGAAATTCAGGCCCTTCAACCTCATGGCCCTTATTTTCTCGGAGGTTATTCTTTTGGGGGTACAGTTGCCTTCGAGATGGCTAAACAACTCCATGAGCAAGGCGAAGAAGTTGGCATTTTAGTTATGCTTGATAGTTGTCGTCCAGGTTATAGCTGGCAGGCGCCATTTCTCAAACGAGTTTTTTTGCATTTAAAAAATATTGTTCAGCAAGGGCCTAACTACCTTTGGCAAAAGATTGTGAGATGGAGCTATTGGCGTAAGCAAGAACTGCAAAATACATATAACCGTTACTTGGAAGACGTACTTCATGTACCTGAAACTGACAAGCATTTAAAGATTATAGACACTAACACTCAAGCTCTTAGTGACTATATTTTTTCACCTTACCTTGGTCGAGCTATTCTTTTGCGGACAGAGGATAAAAATCGGGACGAAGCTATAGGTATAGAATACGATCCTCAATTTGGCTGGGACGAGGTAGTAGTTGGAGGATTAGATATCCATTACATTCCCGGATCTCACCTTAACATACTTAAAGAACCTCATGTAAAAGTGTTAGCTGAAAAATTGAAAACTTGCTTAACTCAGGCACAATCTCAAATTGTAAAAAATTAATTTGAACTTTTCCGTGAATTCACCTTTGCACAACTCAGCACTGCTGGGTTGTTTTGCTATTTTTTGGTCTAAACTTGAAATAATAATAGAAAAACGCTTGCTAGTGGTAACTAGAGTGAGATAATTATTCTGTGGAACTGGAATATTGGTAAAAATCCAATAACCAAAAGACCTGACCGATTTAAGAATGCGATGAATATTGCTAGTGTCACAGATTGAACAGAGGAAATGATTGTGGCACTAGAAGCTGGAATGAGTATCGTTTTTAGATTTTAAGTTGGTAAGCAATCCACAATCCACTGATGCTATATAGAAGATTTGGACGCACAGAATTAGAGATGCCAGTGTTTTCCTGCGGTGGCATGAGATATCAGTTCAAATGGGAGGATGTTCCCAATCATGAAATTCCTGCTGATAACCAGGCAAACTTAGAAGCGACTATTAGAAGGGCAGTCGAGGTTGGGATTAATCATATTGAAACTGCCCGTGGTTATGGCACTTCTGAAATGCAATTGGGGAGAATATTGCCCAAGTTTCCCCGCGAAAAGTTGATTGTTCAGACAAAAATCAATCCAAAGGCAGATGCGAAAGAATTTCGGGAGACATTTGAACAATCCTTGAAAAATCTTCAGCTAGATTATATTGACCTTTTAGGGTTGCACGGCATTAATCATCCTGAGTCGTTAGATGAAAGCATCCGTCCTGGCGGCTGTTTGGAAGTAGCACAGCAGTTGCAAGCAGAGGGAAAAGTTAGATTTATTGGCTTTTCCACACATGGCTCGACAGATATGATTGTGCAGACAATTAATACCAATCAATTTGATTACGTAAACCTGCACTGGTACTACATTAATCAATGGAATTGGGCGGCAATCGAAGCAGCTAAACGCCACGATATGGGGGTGTTTATTATTAGCCCATCTAATAAAGGAGGTTTGTTGTATGAGCCTTCCCAAAAATTAGTAAATCTTTGTGCCCCGTTGAGTCCAATGGTGTTTAATGATTTGTTTTGTTTGAGCCATCAAGAGGTACATACCCTGAGCTTGGGAGCAGCAAAACCACAAGATTTTGATGAACACCTAAAGACTTTAGAATTACTAGATCGAGCATCAGAAATTTTGCCGCCAATTTTAGCAAGATTGGAAGAAGAAGCGATCGCAACTTTGGGAGAAGATTGGGTAAAATCTTGGGAAACAAATCTACCAACCTTTGACGAAACCCCTGGTGAGGTAAATATTCGGGTGATTTTGTGGCTGCGGAATTTAGCGATCGCCTACGATTTAGTAGACTACGCTAAAATGCGCTATAACCTGCTTGGCAATGGCGGTCACTGGTTCCCCGGCAACAAAGCCGATCGGCTAGATGAATTAGATTTAGGGAAATCTCTTACCCGTAATCCCTACGCCGATAAAATCCCCCAACTCCTGAAACAAGCTCATCAGATGTTGGCGGGTGAAGAGGTCAAACGTTTATCTCGCACTTGATAAATCGCGTAAATCGGGCATGGGTTATGGCGTATGGTAAATAGTAAACAATAATTATCAATGCCCAATGCCCAATGCCCAATGCCCAATCCTAATCAGATTTTTTCGTATCTGCTGATTTAACTGCCTTCGGTACGACTAGCACCTTATCAACGCGATTACCATCCATATCCATTACTTCAATTCGCATACTTTGCCATTCAAAATGATCTGCTGCGGCAGGAATACGACCTAAATGGGTAATCACAAAACCACCTAATGTTTGATAACTACCGCGTTCCTCAGATTCCCACTCTTCCATCCCAAAAAGTTCCAAAAACTCCTCTACAGGCAACATCCCATCCAAAAGCCACGAACCATCTTCGCGTTGTACAGCTTGTGGTTGATCTTGTCCATCCGTTGAAGGAACGTCACCTACGATTTCACTCATGATGTCGTTGAGAGTGACTAATCCTTGAATTACGCCGTATTCATCCACTACCAGCGCCATATGAGTGATAGTTTGCTTGAACAATTCCAAAACTTTCAAGCCACGGGTGCTTTCTGGCACAAATACAGGCTGTCGCAATCCGATAGTTAAGTCTAGTGGTTCCCCTCGGAAACTCCTGGCTAATAAGTCGGTGACAGGGATAACACCTAGCACATTGTCAAGTCCACCCTGACAAACTGGATACCGAGAATAAGCACTATCAACCATTTTTAGGCGATTTTCTTCGGCAGAGTCGTCTAAGTCTAGCCAAACAATATCAGGACGCGGTGTCATTAAGTAACTAACAGGGCGATCGCCTAAACGAAAGACTCGCTCTACCATATCCTGTTCAGCTTCCTCAAAGGTTCCCGCCTCTGTGCCTTGCTCGATTAAGATTTTAATTTCTTCTTCGGTGACTTGCGGCTCAGTAGAAGCTGTAATTCCTAGCACTCGCAGGATCAAATCTGTAGAAGCACTTAATAGATATACCATTGGCGAAGCGATCGCCGATAAGGCACGCATTGGAATAGCTACAGTCGATGCAATTCTTTCTGGGTTGTTTAATGCCAGACGCTTTGGTACTAATTCACCAACAATCAGTGACAAATAGGTAATGATTAAAACCACTATTCCAAAAGATATCGGTTCGCTATAAGGTGCTAACAAAGGTACAAGTCGCACATAGACTGCCAGCCGATTGGCAATTGTTGCTCCTCCAAAAGCACCAGTTAGGATACCGATCAGGGAAATACCCACTTGAACAGTTGACAGGAAATGATTTGGAGACTCCGCTAATTTCAATGCTGCCATTGCCTTGACATCTCCTTGATTGGCAAGCTGTTGTAACCTTACTTTCCGTGCCGAGACAATCGCCATCTCAGACATAGAAAACACGCCATTGGCAATAATTAGCACCAAAATGATTAAAATTTCAAAAGTGATGGAGGACATGTTTAAAATTGCCGCTTATCAGAGCAAACGTAGCTCAATCCTTAGTATCTAGTATTAAAGGTGCTTCGATAAATACTTTGACTATACACAAAGTAGTAGTTATAGTTCTTAAATTTATTAGTCACTGTGCATTATTCTTCCACCTAAAGAATAAGAAAGCTGTTAACACTTTTAAAATAGTTGACATAAACTGCCTCAAGATTTGCTGATCCACAAAGACTCCCATCGCTAGTAGTACTTATGTCATTTTCTTCTATTGTGCGTGCCTTAGGCCGATCGCCGCTCACCACTGAATTTATTTCTAAGCTGAATCGACAACAAGAATTGCGGTTAAATGGCATTCCCAGGCTGCCCAAGACTCTAGTGGCTTCGGCATTAGCGCAGTCTCAGGGTAAAGATTTGTTTGTGGTTTGCGCCACCCTAGAAGAAGCTGGACGCGTTTACGCACAACTGGAGGCAATGGGATGGCAAACAGTACATTTTTACCCCACCTCCGAGGCTTCTCCCTACGAACCTTTTGACCCGGAAACTGAAATGAGTTGGGGGCAAATGCAGGTTTTAGCAGATTTACTCAAAAATCAAGAGTCATTAGTCATTAGTCAGTTGTCATTAGAAACAAACCAAGAACAAATGACAAGGGACATAGACGCGCCAGCGGCTTCCCGCAGGGTAGGACAAAGGACAAATTTAGCGATTGTGGCTACTCAAGGGGCGTTGCAACCTCATTTACCACCACCAGAAGCTTTTGGGCAATTCTGTCTTACCCTAAAAAAAGGGATGGAATTAGACCTGAATAGCTTCAGTGAAAAAATAACTATTTTGGGCTATGAAAGAGTTCCTTTGGTGGAAATGGAGGGGCAATGGAGTCGGCGGGGCGATATTGTTGATGTGTTCCCGGTTTCCTCGGAATTTCCAATCAGGTTGGAATGGTTTGGTGATGAAATCGAGCAAATGCGGGAATTTGACCCAGCAACCCAACGTTCCGCCCTCGACAAAGTTGACCAGTTAATTCTTACACCCACTAGCTTTACTCCCATCGTGATGGCTGCACTGAAAAATAGTGCTGAGTTTGGAGTGCTGAGTGCTGAGTTAAATTCTGACTCAGAACTTAGCACTGCGAATTCATCAATGTTGGAGGGTAGCCGTCGCTTTTTGGGGTTAGCGTTTGAGCAACCAGCATCTCTGCTAAACTACTTAGCAGAAAATACCCTGATTGCCATTGATGAGCCAGAACAGTGTCATGCTCATAGCGATCGCTGGGTAGAAAATGCCCAGGAACAATGGGGAATGGCGTATGGGGAAGAATCTACTCCTCTAACATTGCCGAAAATTCACCGTTCGTTTGATGAGTGTCTGGTTGATGTTGCCAGATTTAAAACATTATATTTATCGGAATTGTCAGAGGAAAATGATGGGATCAATCTTGCCAGCCGTCCTGTTCCAGTCACGCCACACCAGTTTGCTAAACTAGCTGAAACCATCCGCCAAGAACGCGATCGCAATTTTTCGATCTGGCTGCTTTCTGCTCAACCTTCGCGTTCTGTCTCACTGTTGCAAGAACATGATTGTCCGGCTCAGTTTATCCCCAACCCCCGCGACTACCAAGCGATAGATAAGCTGCAAATCAACCATATTCCTATAGCTCTAAAATATTCTGGGCTTGCGGAACTAGAAGGTTTTATCTTACCTACGTACCGAATAGTAATCGTTACAGATCGGGAATTTTTTGGGCAGCATTCCTTGGCGACTCCCGGCTATATCCGCAAGCGCCACAAAGCGACATCTAAACAAGTCGATCCCAATAAGCTGCGTCCAGGCGATTATGTAGTTCACAGAAATCATGGTGTTGGTAAATTTGTCAAGCTGGAAAGTTTGACGATTAATAATGAAACCCGTGATTATTTGGTAGTGCAGTATGCTGATGGCTTACTCAGAGTCGCAGCCGATCAAGTAGGTGCTTTATCTCGGTTCCGCGCCGGAGGTGATAAAGCACCGGAACTCAACCGGATGACTGGTAAAGCTTGGGAAAATACCAAGAATAAAGTCCGCAAAGCGATCAAAAAATTGGCGGTGGACTTGTTGAAACTGTATGCAGCGCGATCGCAACAACAAGGTTTTAGCTTTCCAAATGATATGCCTTGGCAAGAGGAATTAGAAGATTCTTTCCCCTACCAACCCACAACGGATCAACTCAAAGCTGTACAAGATGTAAAACGCGACATGGAAAGCGATCGCCCAATGGATCGCTTAGTTTGTGGCGATGTCGGTTTCGGAAAGACGGAAGTGGCGATTCGTGCTATTTTCAAAGCAGTCACCGCCGGTAAACAAGTGGCACTCCTTGCGCCAACGACTATTTTAACACAGCAGCATTACCATACACTCAAAGAACGTTTTGCACCCTACCCTGTGAATGTCGGTTTGCTCAACCGTTTCCGTTCCGCCGAAGAACGCCGTGATATTCAAAAGCGATTGGCAACAGGTGAATTAGATGTAGTAGTTGGTACACACCAACTTTTAGGTAAAGGCGTGACGTTCCGAGATTTAGGACTTTTGGTAGTAGATGAGGAACAGCGATTTGGGGTCAACCAAAAAGAGAAAATTAAAAGCTTGAAAACTCAAGTTGATGTGCTTACCCTCTCCGCCACTCCCATTCCCCGAACTTTGTATATGTCCTTGTCAGGAATTCGGGAAATGAGTTTGATTACCACGCCACCCCCAACCAGACGCCCGATTAAAACACATCTATCACCGATTAATTCTGAAAGTATCCGTACTGCTATTCGTCAAGAATTAGATAGAGGTGGACAAGTATTTTATGTAGTTCCACGAGTAGATGGGATTGAAGAGACAACAGCCAATTTACGAGAAGTAATACCGGGGGCTAGGTTTGCGATCGCTCACGGTCAAATGGATGAAAGCGAGTTAGAATCAACCATGCTCACTTTCAGCAATGGCGATGCAGACATCCTTGTTTGTACGACAATTATTGAATCTGGCTTAGATATTCCGCGAGTCAACACGATTTTGATTGAAGATGCTCACCGCTTTGGATTGGCACAACTGTATCAATTACGCGGTCGTGTGGGACGTGCAGGGATACAAGCTCATGCTTGGTTATTTTATCCGAAGCAACGGGCATTATCTGATGCGGCACGGCAACGATTACGAGCGATTCAGGAATTTACTCAGCTAGGTTCTGGGTATCAGCTAGCAATGCGCGACATGGAAATCAGAGGCGTGGGTAACTTGCTAGGTGCAGAACAATCCGGTCAAATGGATGCCATCGGTTTTGATTTATACATGGAAATGCTTGAAGAAGCAATTCGGGAAATCCGCGGACAAGAAATTCCGAAAGTGGAGGATACCCAGATTGACCTCAACTTGACAGCATTTATTCCGGCAGATTATATCACCGATTTGGATCAAAAGATGAGTGCATATCGGGCGGTAGCGACAGCTAAATCTAAATCAGAATTAAAGCAGATTGCAGCCGAGTGGAGCGATCGCTATGGTACTTTACCAGTGTCGGCAAATCAACTTTTGCGAGTCATGGAACTCAAACAGCTAGCGAAAAAACTTGGATTTAGCCGGATTAAACCAGAACAAAAGCAGCACGTCGTTTTAGAAACACCAATGGAGGAACCCGCTTGGAATTTGTTGGCGGCGAATTTACCAGACAATCTCAAGACGCGCTTTGTGTATTCTCCTGGTAAAGTGACAGTGCGCGGGTTAGGAGTTTTTAAGGCAGATCAACAATTGCAAAATTTGATTGATGCTTTCGGGAGAATGCAGGGTGCGATTCCAGAGGCGGTTGGTGTTTGAGCAGCTTTGCTCAAGTTTCTATGAATTAAGAACCAAACCTACAGAGGATAACCAGAGTGAGTATTAATCTTGATTTGCCACCAGAGCTAGAAAACGAGCTTTTTACTGAAGCTTCTCGGCTAAACCTTCCTCTGTTTGCCAGTTTATCAGAGTTGCCCAGTGTGCCCGGCTTTGTAGTCATGGAACTGATTCAGGATTCTCAAAACAAGCAACAATTGAGTAACGCTTTAAAACAGGTTGCGCCGCTACCTGTAGTCTGGGCTACTGAAGCTGACTTGACTCGCGCCTTGTCTGACTTTACGACCTACCATTTCTCTCACAGTTTAGGGTTGTTAGATGCGCTGATAGCTGCTTGTGCTGTTGGGCAAGGTGCAACACTTTGTACATCAATGTTAAACATTACCGTGTTGTTCCCGGTCTTGTTATTGCACAACCCTACACACGTTAACAGCCACTCAACACTGCGATGTTTTGAATATAAATGTAAGATGTGATGCCTACAGCAAGCTACTGAAGGTCTACGTTGTGTAGCTGTGGTTTGATTAGTTGTTTAACTAACAAATTTGTTTAACTAAATAAACTTTAATATACCTATTTTGTTTTTTATTTGTTATGCTTGTTTTGAAAAACAGTATATTTGTTTAGGGGCAAGCTTATGAGTTACGATACTGCCCGTCAACAACACATTAGTTGGTTAAACAAGCAAATAGAAGAGAAAATGTCTGCCCTGACTGAAGCTGAAGTACGTGTATCTCAGCTACAAGATGACATTGAGTATTTTAAGTTGATGTTAAACATACACGAGAAGGCTAATACCGATGCCCTGAATCAAGATACCTCTATAATGTTTAACTCTGATGAAAGTTCTAACGGAGAGTCCAACCAAAGTCAAACAAACAATAATACATTTGCCGACAATGCCAGATATGGAGTTGGAGATGATAACAAGCGTTCTCCGAAAGAAATGCTACGCACTGAATTTGCAAACAAAACGTTAGCAGAGGTAGCTGAAATTGTTTTGAATAGCCGTAATGAGGCTCTGACTGCTGATGACATTGCACGAGCGATATTTATTACAGAGAATAATGATGAGTATGTGCGTGCTAGAAATTCTTTATCTACTGAATTGCGTCGAGGGGCTAGAGAAGGCAGATGGCAACAAATAGGACGTGGTTTTTTCGCTTCAATTCAAGCAAAATATTTGAGCGATAAAAATGTAGTTGCATCAGATTTTTCAAGCAATGGAAACCGCACAAACAATTAAGGTTTAGCTACCCGTGTCATAAATCAAAGTTAATGAAATACAAGGAGAATCGCCATGCGTCAACTTGCAGCACAACTTGGTGGCAGAGATAGCCGCTCAGATGACTTACTGCGCCATGTAGATCCCGATGGTGCGGAGTACTTCACAGTCAAAGCTACAGGTCAATCTGGGATGTCTCACTCTGGATTAGCTAGGTTTCTGGGAGTGCCACACCAGAGAATCTCGAAATGGGTGAAAAGAGTCCAAGAAGCTAATCGTGCAGAAAATTCTTTACCAAATTGCTTGAAGCCCTTTGCTGGATGGAATCTTGTTCTCACAGGATACTTTGATATCGAAGGGAGAAACATTCTTACAGATGGTTTTTGTGCAGCTATGATTGAGTATTATGCCTCATACTCAAAGCAGGTAAACAAAGAAAGCCAAGTCAAAGCTCAACAAACATTGGATTTGATCAAACATCTTGGGATGAGGCTTTTCATCCATAAAAAAACTGGATGGAAGTCTAGCGATCGCTCTTCATACCCAGTAGAAGCTGTTCGTATTGGTTTCGAGCTTTATCTCCCTAAACATATACCGCAGCCATTACCCATTATTGAGAATGTGTACACAGCAGATAAGCGCCTTAGAAAAGTAGTAAAACAGAGAAGGCTTAAGGTAGGAGTTCAACTGTCTTTATTCACTGATGATCTTAGAATCAACCCTCAACTTTTATAGTAATTAGTGCGATCGCCTTTGCCTAGATTTGGTTGATAGCAGGAAGCCGAATATTTGCTTATACTCAAACCTAACTACTTCTGCGATGAAGAGCGATCGCACAAACAGCTGTTGTTTGAACTGTAGCAACATTAATTTAAGCAGCCACAATTGAGAGCAAACAGGTATCCTTATTAGCATATTCTCACAAACTAGCTCAACAAGTTTATGAAAATCAGAGCAATCATTCATCCAGCAGAAGAAGGTGGTTATTGGGCAGAGGTTCCCGCGCTTCCTGATTGTATTACCGAAGGAGACACTATAGAAGAAATGATGGCTAATTTAAAAGATGCTATTGAGGGTTGGCTTGAAGTTGCCAACAGTCATAATGCAATTGAGTCAACAGATCGAGTTGTCGAAATTGCTGTATGAAATCTATTTCGGGCAAGCAACTTTGTAAGATTGCGGAACAAAAAGGTTGGGTTTTACAAAGAATTACTGGCAGTCATCATATTGATGAAAACCCCAAAGTAGAAAAAATCCTAGGGAGCATCCACTTTTGGAAGATATACAAATTCTGGGAGAATATAACAACAGATAAAACCGTGTGCCTCAATAACTATGAAGCAGGATAAACAAGAACGGCTTAAAGCGTGCTTAGAAGAATTGGCAACATTGTTATACCCCTCTTCTGTCACTTTCCGAGTATTCTGAATAAAAGGATTAAAAGAAAAAACTC
>NZ_JAVRCD010000086.1:0-29224 GCF_034530895.1 Nostoc sp. DedQUE08 | reverse complement strand
CTCCAGCGATGCCTGCGGCGGTAAACTACGCAGTTAAGATTATGGGAGTTCTCCATAATGGCTTCATGTTGCTATGTCTGTTGCTGCAATATTAAGAAAGCATAATCTTAACTTATCTCCTCCAACATAGCTAAATGCTTACTCAAAGGAGCCAGGGTATTAGCAACAATCATCCCACTAGCGACGACGGCGGGTAAACCGATGCCGGGGAATGTGGAGTCACCGCAGCACATCAACCCCGCTAAAGGTGTACCGTGACCAGGAAATAAACCTTTAGCAGCAGAAATTGCCGGGCCATAGGAACCATGATGGCGGCGTAAAAAACGTTCGTGGGTGAGGGGTGTACCAACCAGGGTGATTTCGCAACGGGTGCGGATATCGCTGATGATTCGTTCTAAAGCTTGCCACATCACCTCAGCGCGCGATCGCTTTTGTTGCTCATATTCCTGGCTTCTCCTATCTAGTCCTTGCCAAAGTGCGTAAGGTTCATTACCGGGAGTGTAAACGTGAATTACGTGTTTACTTGGGGGTGCAAGGGATGGGTCAAGAATTGAGGGTATTGATACCACCACAACATTTTGCGGTGCAGTAATGCCCAATTGCCAATCATTAACCACAATATAATGACAAGCTAAATCTGCTGGTAAACCTTGAGCATCAATACCAAGATGTAAGTGCATAAAACTATCACACTCTGGTATGGCTTGGCGTTGGCTGCGGAATTTGTTTGGTACTGCTCCTTCTGGTAATAGTTTTAACGTATCCCATACCGAAGCATTAGAAACAACTGCTCGCCGCGCCCGAATTTCTTCCCCATTTCGCAGTTTGACACCTACCGCGCGTTTACCTTGTACCAAAACTTGCTCAACATGAGAGCCTAACATTAATTTCCCGCCATGTTTTTCTAACCCTTGCACCAGTGCATTGACTAAAGCACCACTACCACCAACAGGGTAATCTAACGCTACTCCTGGTTTGTACCACTCCGCAAACATAAATGCGACTTCGGCGGCTCCCGTTCCTGATGCTGGTAGTCCAGAGAGGAGAAAACACAACAAGTTCAACCAGTTAATAATAAAGGGGTCATGGACAACACCATTCACGATCCGGTCAAAAGACCCCGTTAACTTGAGAATATTGGTAGTATGTTTAGCTAACGATGGAGCAAATTTACTCATAGTCAAAGCTGCACCTATATCTAAACGTAATGCAGATGCAGGGAGAGCGCTTGCAGCTGCGGCTAGTGGTGTCATCACCGCTTGCAAGCGTCGCCATTGGGACACTGCATCTTCACCTCGTAGCCTTGCCAGCACTTCACAAAACTGTTCTGCACCCACAGATGTATCAAAATCACCTTCTGGTAGCCGACAACCCCAAGTATCATAAGTCACACATGGCAAATCCACGCCAATTACATCTAGCACTTGTCGTAAAGGGTTAACCGAAGGAGTGTAAGACAACCTAGAGTAAAGAGAAGGGCCACTATCAAACTTAAATCCTTGACGTTCAAAACTGTGCGCCGCTCCACCAGGAATTGTATGACTCTCACAAACAATCACATCAAACCCATATCGCGCTAAAACAGCAGCACAACTCAACCCCCCTATACCACTACCAATTACAACTACATCTTTTTGGTTTATAGTCATTAGTCATTAGTGCATAATCTATAGTTATTGTGCCAAGTTTTTCACTTTCAATAACTCAGGAGAAAGCAGATTTTCTAATATTTGGGTTTGCTGTGTTATTTTTCAAGGCGGGAATTTTCTCAGTTATTTATTCTGTTTTTTGTTTTATTCGCATCTTTTTACAATCAGCGTTCCTTATGTTCTTAAACTTTGTAGAAGGTATATCAAATAACAGCTTGGTTGTGCCTGTAGCCCTGGCGCTCGCCCCTTCCCCCAGAATTGGAACTAGCTGCTTACGCAGTTGGTATTTTTCTACTTCTCTGTGCTGTTGGTGCTTTGGTGAGAAAACTAAAAAGGTGAGACGGCAAGAGTGATCGCTCTCCCAATCAAGCGAGGAAAGCCCAATCGCTTAAAACCCGTATAAACATTTACATAAATTATGAACTTTTTATAAGTTAAAGATTATTTTACTTGAATATGGAACGCCTCTTTTAATAAGGAAATAGAGCCATCGGCAATAAAACGCACACCAATTGCTAGGATAAAAAAACCGAAAACTCGATTTAAGGCTCCCACACCATTTTTTCCTAACTTCTTAATAAGTGGTTCACCTAATGACAGGCACAGATAAAGGCTTATACCTATTAAAGCAATTCCCACTAAAGACTCAAGATAGTCTACCCAATGCTTAAAGCTAATCGATAAACTCGTTACTACCCCAATTGCTCCAGGCCCACTGATTAATGGTACTGCCATTGGTGTAAAAGAAATATCTTCTTTATCTAGAGCCTCATCATTTTCTGATGGAGTTAGTCGTTGACGGGCTGTAACCATTTCCCAGGCTGTGTGAGCAACAAGTAATCCCCCTGCCAGCCGTAGCACATTTAATGAGATTCCAAAAAATTCTAGAATCCACCTGCCAGCTAGTAAAAACACAGCTAAAACTAAAACTACATTTGTGGCAGTTTGTATCGCCTGCTGATGACGCTGTGATGATGTTTCCTTCGCTGTTAAGCTGTAAAAAACCGGAACTGCACCGATTGGATTGGCGATTGGGAAAAGAGCCACAAAGGTTGCTAATGTATTTGGAATTAACGACATTATCAATATTTGGATATCTAGGTTTCCTAGAAGCAGAGTTTAGCAGACAGTGGGGGGTGCATGTACCCACTTGACTCCAAGAACCACCGATGCGATGCCTGCGGCGGGCGCTTGAGCCATCGCACCTCACCCCGTTCAAAGAGGAAACTTAAAAGCGATCGCCCCCAGCCCTTCGCCCAAGCCAAGCATCGGAATCTACCGCCCTTTTTCAAAGAGGAAAGCTCTTTATATGGGGGGATAGGGGGAATAACTGTTAACTGTTGACTGACAAGGTAGCTATACTAGCTGTTTGAAGAACTAGCTTGATTGAGAAGGTCAATAGCATCTTGGTCGAGATTTATATTGACAGCTTTGATAATATCGTTGAGTTGCTCAACTTTGGTTGCACTAACAATAGGAGCCGTAATGGTAGGATTAGCAATGAGCCACGCCAGAGAAACTTGGGTGGGAGTAGAATTATAAGTAAGAGCCACTTGGTCAATTGCCTCTAGAATTCGCAAACCACGAGGATTTAAATATCTTTTTACAGAACTACCACGCAGACTAATAGACAAATCTTTTTCTGAACGATATTTACCAGAGAGAAAGCCACTGCACAGAGAGGAATAGCTAATCACACCAATTGAGTGTTCTTGGGAAATTTGTTGTAAATCCTGCTCATAACCATCTCGGTCATACAAGTTATAACGGGGCTGAAGGCAATAGTAGCGAGGATAGCCATGCTGACGACTAAGTTCTAATGCCTGTGATAGACGCTCTGCACTATAATTTGAAGCACCAATTGCACGTACTTTTCCTTGACGAATCAATTCTGCGTAGGTTTCAAGAGTTTCTTCAAGTGGAGTACTTTCATCGTCGATATGCGATTGATATAGATCGATATAATCGGTTTGTAACCTCTGCAACGAGTCTTCAACAGCTTGTTGAATGTGTTGGCGAGAAAGCCCTTTGCCTTTAACACCCATATCGTTGCCAACCTTCGTTGCAATCACCACCTGGTCACGATTACCACGCTGCTTGAGCCATTTTCCTAAAATTGTCTCAGATTCTCCACCAATATTTCCTGCAACCCACTTGGAATAGACATCGGCTGTGTCAATAAAATTACCTCCAGCCGCTATAAAGTGATCTAAAATCTTAAATGAAGTATTTTCATCAATTGTCCACCCAAAAACGTTTCCACCAAAAGATATTGGTGATACTTCTAGCCCTGAACGTCCAAGTTTACGTTTTTCTGTAATGACCATGAGTTTTCTCTCAAAACAGTTTTAGAATTACTTGTGCCAACTATGGCTAATTCAAATTAAAAATACAGTATGCTATTAAAGCTACGATAAAGCTATCGGCAAACCGGGTTTTAAAATTCAAACGCAGATTATCATGGAAAATCATCCAAAATCAAGTCTTATTATCAGCGATAAGCTACGCTATTGACATAGATGATTGAGCATAAGCGCAGTGCTGGAAGCGATCGCACCCAATAATTGTTAACAAGTTTTAGTTCTGGGGGAAAGTATGGCAGAAGCGATCGCCCTAATTCAAGCGAACGCGAGTAGCGTCTGGTAGAGAGGAAAACCCCTTAGTCATCTTCATCCATTAAGCGACAACGGCTTTGGGTCTTGCAAGGTTGCCCTGAAGAACGCTCTTGTACAACAGTCGCTAAATCTGCTCGTCCTGTTAAGAAAAGTCGCCAATCAGCCCAAATCCCATATAGAAAGTCGGCAATAGTACTTATAACTGGTAAGGAAGTTGCAGCATAGACCCAACCCATCCCCAGAATTTCGTAAATGCGACGGAAAACCTCAACATTTTTAACTAACGTTCCGTCTGGCAACACAGCATGAATACGCCCCATTGCAGTTTCATAGTTAACACCGCCATGTGCTTGGGGGTTGTAGTCATCAGATGCAATATCTACAAACGCCACCAGCCCTCGACCAGCGTCCCGCTTCTTCAAAAAGTTAACCTCACGCAGACACAAGGGACATTGACCGTCATACAGCAGTTTGATTTTCCACGACGGCAGAGTGGATAAAGGCTGGTCTTGAGAGTTGTTACAACCGTAAGATTGGATTTGTGGTAAGGACATTTCGGGATCTTAACTGAGTTTATTTCCTTACATCAAGCGTAATGCCTCTCTTCATTATTAGAGCCTATTTATAAAGTAAATATTAAGTAGGATGTGTTACGGCTATGTAAGGATTTGGGAGTTTCAGAAAATCAGGATTAGCCGTAACGCATCATATCTGTCGGTGCGTTAAGCGTTGCTATAACGCACCCTACAATTTAAGCTTTACTTTATAAATCATCTCTAAGTAATCCCTAATGTGAATTAAAAACGTCTCTTATCGTGCAAGGTTTTGAGAATTGCCAAAAATTATGCTTTTAGAATTAAGCTGATGCGCTTTTAAATTGCATAGTTAAACTCGTTAGAAAGATGCGGGAACATGGAGATACAATTTGAATGACGATTAGCTTAATAGGTGGATATGAATCAGAAATTGGATGAAAAGAAAGCACGATTTCAAAGCGAAAATACATCAAATCGTTTAGGGCATATAGCTTCCAAGGCTAACGCGTAACGGCAAGATCAAGGACAGAGCAAGGGCACAGTAGTAGCCGCGTATTATCAATTTTCGTATCTCGCTAGATTTTTACTCCTTTCCCCCTTCCCTGATAAGAGCTATCAATGCTAGATTTCCGTTACTGGCAATACTTCAGGGTGATTTATGAACAAGGGTGAATTAGTGGATGCTGTAGCGGCCAAGACCAACATCACAAAAAAGCAAGCCGATGAAGTGATAAGTGCTTTTTTGTCAGTCGTTACCGAGGCTGTAGCGAATGGGGATAAGGTAACGCTGGTAGGCTTTGGCTCATTCGAGCGACGCGAACGCTCTCAACGTGAGGGGCGTAATCCCAAAACCAATGAGCCAATGACTATTCCAGCCACTAGAGTGCCTGCGTTTTCTGCTGGGAAGCAGTTTCGGGAGAAAGTAGCGCCATAAGCATAAGTAAGCCACCCTACCCAAAAGGCTGCCCCCAGCGCTCCCAGTTCTCCTTATTAAATGGACTGCGCCACTTCAAAATAAGGTTCAACTCCAACTCTTGCCGTGCGCGTCGATCAACCGGAGCATCCCACCAAAATGCGGCGTTGACTGCTGTTTTTAACCCATAGCGATAATGTAAATCCTGGTAGCTGGCGATGTAATCTTTGCAGGCGTGTATACCCTGCCATCGCTTGTTACTGCGGCATGTTTCGCCCACGTACAACACAACAGAAGCCGCCGAGTCTATGATGAAATACAGACAAGCTTCTCCTGGACTATCAACTGGCATTCGATAAAATGACATTGGCACAAGCCGCAGCAAGAGTGGATCAATTTGGTCTGGGTCGCAGTGCTTAGGGGTAAGGTCAAATAATGCCGTCTGCTGTGGTGGTTTGTTCTCTCTCACATAATGCTGATACTCAAATATTTGCGTTTTCCACTTCAGCAGCGCCTCAAGACTCATTACCAGTGTCTCTGCTTTGCGTGCTGGTGTGACGGTCAAATCAGAAAATAAATTTAGCTGGTTGGGTTCCAAGGTGATTAATGGGAATGTACAAACCAGTAGATTATCCCCCACAACCCAATGGAATTAAACTGGTTAGCAGGTTTACCAAAGTGATCGCTGCTGATTTTTGGTAATTTTAAAATAGCGTTGCAATTTTGGGGAAAGCGAACTTCTAGTCATCACCAGCCATAATACAGCCAAAGCAATAAATTTGGAATGAAAAGCGCACAATATTATGTTGAGTTATTCAAATATGTAATATCTATAATCAGAGGTAGCTAAACTCACCTACATTTGTGAAATGCTGTAATCAGTGCGATATGTAAGGAGAGGATCTCCATGACATCAAAAGGCAAGAAAAAGACCTCAAGGCGTGGTTTTCTCCAAGGGGCGGCTATTAGTACAGCTGCTTTAAGTACAGCAGAGTTACTAAAAAAAGAAGTGGCAGATGCTGCAAGTCCTGGACAGGATCAGGGAATCCCTCTCCAAAGTACTGAATTTGATTTTATTCAGAAATCGGCTGCCCTAGAGCCAGACAAGATTGTAAATAGTGCTTGTCAATTCTGCAATTCTCTGTGCCGATTGAAAGTTCATCTCAAAGACGGACGCATCATAGATGTGTTAGGTGAACCAAATGACCCAGTACAGGCTGGTGGCTTTTGTATCAAGGGGCCAATGATGACGCAGCTAGTCTACAATCGTTTTCGCTTGAAAAACCCAATGAAGCGGGTTAGTGGAAATAAAGGTGACAGTAATTCTAAATTTGAGCCAATTTCTTGGGATGAAGCACTTTCAATTATAGCTAGCAAGTTTTTGGCACTCAGGGATGCAGGTGAAGCTAGAGCGATCGCGAACAAAACCTCTGGCAGACTCCCACGAGGAACAGGTTCTCTGGTCGGACGCTATTTTAGTATGCTGGGCAGTCCTAATAATACCGATGTTGGGCCTGTATGCAACGATGCAGGTGGGAATGCTTTGGCATGGACATTTGGCTTGGGTAATTTTACAAACGGTTACGGAATCGATGATGTGACTAAAAAAGAAGACTTGGGAAGTGCCAAATTTTTTCTGTTTTTAGGTACGAATCAAGCAGAAACCCATCCTGTAACCTTTGCCTATCTTCTCAGAAGTCGTGTTCAGACCAAAGCCAAATTAGTAGTTATCGACCCGCGCTTGACTCCTACAGGAGCGCAAGCTGATGAGTGGATTGCACCGAAACCACACACTGACTTGGCTTTGGTTTTGGGAATGCTCTATCACATTGTAACTAACAACTTATACGATACTGGCTTTGTAAAACGATGGGTACTAGGTTTTGATGAACTGAAAAATCACCTAAAAAGCTTCAGCTACACACCAGAGTGGGCAGCCAAAGTGACGGATGTTCCAGCATCAAAAATTAGGTCGATAGCTGAGGCTTATGCCAAAACTAAGCCTGCTGCTATTTTCTGCAACGCTGGGATTTCTCATCAATTGGGGGCTTTTGACACTTACCGTTGTTTGACATTCCTAGCCGCAATTACAGGCAATATTGGTATTCCTGGTGGTGGTTGCAATTTCATGCACAATACCTGGCCAGGGGAATTGAAGTTGCCAGCGATTATTGGTAAAACGCCTAACAAAGACATAGCACTGCCAGTCGGGCCAGATTATTTTGCCCAATCGATCCTTTCAGGTGAACCTTATCAACTCAAAGCGATCGTTACTCAGGGGAATCCTTTATTAGCTTGTTCAGACACAATTAAAGTACAACAGGCTTACCGCCAATTAGAATTTTATGTTTACACTGGATTGTTTATGGAAGAATCAGCCTACTATGCTGATATTATTTTGCCAGTAACCAGTGGTTTTGAAATGGAAACGGTTTATATGCGGCGGGATGATCGAGCAATCCGTTGGCAAGAACAAGTGGTTACTCCGGTAGGTGAGTCCAAACCAGATTGGCATATCTGGATTGATTTAGCACACGCCACAGCGAAATTAGACAAACGCAATCCGCCTGAATACTGGAGGGACAACTTTCCTGATTCTTGGAAAGACTATCGTCAGCTGTGGGCAACTTTTCTAACCAATACTCCAGGAATGGGAGGTATGACCCAACAGAGACTATCTCAAAGAACAGAACCTTTGCGTTGGCCTTGTCCAACAGTAGATCATCCCGGTGTCAGCACACTTTACCTAGATCATGCATCTTGGTATGAAGCCGCATCATCTCTTAACCCTAAGAATGTTGGTAAACGATTTCTCACTCCCAGTGGTAAGGTAGAAATTTATACTCCACAATTGCAAAGTCGTCTAGCCGAGGCTGGACACTCTGCTCTACCAAGCTTCTATACCCATCCAGAGGTAACAGGTAAGCATCCTACCATTGAATACACCTCTGAGTTGGTAAAAAATCCTGTAAATCCACAGGCACTGACTCAAAACATTAAATTAGGAAAAATGACTTCTGGTGAGGTACATAAAGAGTACCCACTAATGGGAATGACTGGCAGACCAAGTGTAGTTCATTTCCACTCTGTAACTCACTGGACTTATACGGGTAAGCAAATGAATGGTGTTCGATTGGTACAAATTCACCCAGAAGCTGCGAAAAAAGTAGGCATTAAAAATGGTGATGAAATTATAGTCGAAAGTCCCAGAGGATCAATCATTGGCACTGCATTGGTTTGGTCAGGAATTCGAGAAGATACTATTTTTGTCCCTGGCTGGTTCGGGACTGGGCAGAAAATGGCAGAAGAGTTTGGAACTCCCTACTATGAGTCAGTTAATATCTTGATAGATAAACAATATTATGACAATCTCTCAGGACAGGAGGCATTTAAATGTTTTGCCTGCCGAGTCAAAAAAGCATAAGGATTACTTGTTCTTTGATTTTTAGTATCTCCCCACTTATTTCAACCAAAGATGTGTCTCAATGATATCGTGATTGCTCGTGCCAGCCTCAGCGATGTCACTGGAATTCTCAAGTTGGCGCAAGCCAATGACGCAGAACATGGTGGTATGTTGTTAGGTCATCTTGAGCCAGAGGCAGTGATGATGTGGGTTCGCAGATAAAATGAAAATCTGACAACGAATTTATAAGGGTTCCAGGTAACTATATTCGCGCATAAAGTGAAATTCATTGTGGAGTCTGGGTTTGAGCCAAATATTCAATTCGCACATAAATTGAAATTTTCCGACTTTGATTTAACGACAGCCCGAATGCTTTTAAAAGCGTACTTTTGAAGTGCAATAGGCTTACGTCCTACCCCAGGCGATCGCTCCGTGCCATAGGTAGCCAAGCAGCTTGACTATAGAAAGTTTAGGAATTTAGGTATAAATTGTCATCAAGATTGAAGAAAATACCCTGACTTTCCATGATTAGATGCAAAATTTCACTTTATGCGCGAATTGGCACGAAGGTCAAAGCCTTGCTTCACAATCGATTTCATTTTATGTGCGAATTGCATCGGCTCAAACCCGTGTAGTTTCGTAGTTCAAATTTCATCTTATCTGCGAACCCACACTTTTAGGGATTTAATTAGAAATAAAATTACTTAGAAAAAGCGAAATTATGATTAAAATTGTCTTTTGGAATGTGATTTTGGGATTTTTGGCTGTACTAATTGCCATACTTGTTTCAGGTACAATCCAGGCTTGGGCAGCAAATCCCAATTTAGATGGCGACTCACAGCCCACACGACTCAAGCTGAATGAATGTATTGCAGATGTGAAAGAAGTCACGGCTTGGGACGAGAAAGAAACATTGGACGCAGCTCGTAAGATTTGTGAGATTCGCCAGTCACACACCAAAGAAAAGGCGCAGTTTTTAGCATCTTTGAAGAAACTACGAGAGCAATATCAAAATTATACAAATCATGGATTTGACAAACAGTTACCCACAGCTATTGCAGATTCATGGACAATTGTCAAAAGTTGCATTGATTTCAAAGAGGGATTTACATATCCTCACAATGTAGCTTTGTTGTCAGTACCAGAGGATGTTCGTAGCGGTTGTTACTCGTTAGGTGCTTCTTTGGTAGAATCCGCCCTGTTTAATCAAACGCAGTGAGTAGGCGATCGCAAGCCACACTCTGAATTTTGACAATCCCAATGCACCCGTGCTGTGTAGTCGCGGTCAAACTCATATTTGCGTAAAACAATTGGAGTTTGAGAGAAAATGATTTATAAAACAACCATCGAAAAGTAAAGACTATGCCAGACTTCAGTAGTGAACCGATACCTGAATTAAAAAATCCGAAAGATTTCTTTCATTCTGGTGACTTGACCTTGAGAATCTCAGGAGAAATAGTGCCTGTAGTTGATGTCCATCTAGGGCAACAGCAATCGATTTACTTTGAGCATCATATTTTACTGTGGAAACATCCGAATGTTCGCCTCGGTGTCAAAGGTTTAAAAGGGGCAGCCAAGCGTTTCTTTGCTGGACTGCAAATTTTTATCAGTGAAGCACATGGGCCAGGGAATATTGCTTTCTCTCGTGAGGCTCCAGGACAGATTGTGGTGCTGCAATTAGAGCGTGGACAGACAGTGGACGTGCGCGAACATCAGTTTTTACTCGCTACCAGTAATATTGAGTACAGTTTCTTTTTTCAGCGAGGGCTGGCAAACCTCTTTTTTAGCCGCAGTGGTGGTTTATTTATTGACCGCTTCATTGGTCAACAACAGGGAGGGCTGCTTTTAATCCACGGTTACGGTAATGTCTTTGAAAAGTACCTTGCTCCTGGGGAAGTACTCGATGTTGAGCCAGGAGCATGGTTATGGAAAGACTCATCAGTGAAGATGGAGACAGTAACGGCGCTGCAATCTAGTGGCGGCATCTTCGGAGCAATTGGAGTAATGCTTGGCGGTATTTCATTCACTCTCAACCGTTTTATTGGCCCTGGTCGTTTGGGGTTACAGTCTATGACTTATCACCCACCAGCACCAGAGGGCGCTACTCAAATCGGTGGCAGCAGTAATTTGAGTTAAAGTAGCAGCAATTAAATCAAAAACTATTAACTAATCTGGTTCAATTTCAGCAATTAAATTCTGAAGGTATTCACGCGCTTCTAACAAAGTTAAATACAAAAAATTACCGTTTTTATCATGTATTTCGTATTCATTGAGAACAACACGATCGGCATCTTCCCCCCACCCAAAACCGAAAATTAGCCCATTAGCACAAGCCTTGCTGCCAAGCTCACTGATTTCTAAAAGTATGTCTTTATATTCTGCTTTTAGCTTTCCTATCCTAATCATTTCATCAAGTATGTCTTGATATTCAGCATTAGTTTCATTCATAACCAGAGGGCCATAGCCTTTGATTATCCCCTAAAACTCATCAACAACTACACCGTATCATCCATCCAACCACATTCCGAGCAATCCCAATGCACCCGCGCCGACCAGTCGCGGTCAAACTCATGCTGGCACTGAGGACACTTGCCAGTAAACATAGCATGGGTATCTAGCAGTTCTAGCTGTTGCTGTTGCGTCAATCGCTGTTGTGGTTGCAGTATTAATTCACCGTTGTAATAACTGGCCCCCTCCGGTTGCCATAACTCTTCTGCTTCAGCGTTGGAGTCTTCTCGAAAGTCCAAACAACTATCCCCCTGTGGCCCTGCTGGGTGAACGACACAGACGAGGTGGGGGTTATGGGCGTAAAGGAGGCAGCGATCGCACTGGTGGATTTTTGGCATAATACCAGTTTAATACCCTGCTTTTACGAATATATTTAACTAGCGGAAGTTTTCAACGAGGTCAACAAAATAAATGAAAATCAATAAGATGGGATTTGTAGTTGCAGCAGTTGTTATCATGTCACCTTTGACCTTAGCTGTAAACAATGTGCAAGCTGTGAACGAGCTAGTATTAGTAACTAAAAGTAATCAACCAGAACAGTCTGTGCAAAGAACTTTTACAAGCCTCATAAATGCTGTTGAACAAAACAACTACACTCAGTTTATTTCTCTTGGAAATGCTGCTTTCAAAGAAGGTATTACAAAGGAAACATTTACACAAGTTAGTGGACAGTTGGCTCCTCGCATCAAAAAAGGGTATTCGGCAGTTTTCTTGGCAAATCTGAAGCAGCAAGGGTATCAAGTTTATTTATGGAAACTGACATTTTTAGATGGTGGTGATGATGTCTTAGCTAGACTTAGCCTCAAAGATGGAAAAATAGGTGGATTTTGGCTGAATTAGGCGATCGCTCCTGGTGCAGCTTTTCCTCTCTTGATTTGATGGGGGCGATGGTCTACGCGTTCGCTTGTATTTGCTGGGGAGCGATCGCTCTTCTAGCCCCTGAACGGTTACGAAAGATTAAGACTTTGAGGTTCTTATTACCATACTGTTAGATAAAACGCACGGCACGCGTAGCTTGCTGCCGTAGGCATCGCCCCTTGGACTAACTTTTCCTCGCTTGTATTCGGCACAGATGCTAGGGCGATGTCTGCTACATTTCCTCTCTTGTATTTTGGGCGATCGCTGGAATGTTTTTTCATAACATCAACTTCTTGCCATTGCTCCATGTCATTGCTTTCCCATTTTCACAAGAGGAAAGGAGCGATCGCCTATCGCCTTGCCACTAACTTTGAGCTAACTGTTCTATCAGTTGCAGTATATTTTTCTCAATTTGCCCAAGGGCAACTGTTGCAGAGGTTTTATCGATGTCGTGAACTAGCCAGTATTCAATAGCATCTGCCCAGTGGGGAAAGCATTCATTCATTAGTGGACGGTGTTCTAATTCATCTAGGGCAATAACCCTAGTAGCTGACTGAAAATCTGGCTCACTGGCTGGCAGTGGAAATCGTTTATCATCCGGTAGGTTCACCAAACGCACTGCTAAAGCTAAGAGCGCATACCGAGAAATCGCCCCCACATTGTTTACACCCCGCTCAAGTGCTAACCCTCGTGAATCAGCCTGCCAATCATGGAAGAGTTACCATTGCTATTTTTTATTCCAGATTAACAGAGAGTAGTTCAGAAGGTTTGTATTTTAACGGTTTTGCTTTTGAATTGAGCCAAGACCATGTAGAAAAAGCTTTTAATCTACTTAGCTTACGGGCAAAAAAGCCAATCCCAAGAACGGCGGCGGATTATCTTGATAATTCACCCCGCAGGATTTATCAGTTTCAACCCCAACAAGTTTGGATTACTGGTAGTCGCTTACCAGTTGGTAATCAGTTAGTAGATACCAAAATTCAGATAAACTTGCCAAATTTATGATGATATGACGCGCTTTGGAGAGCAGGGCGATCTCATGACAGCGTTGGGTCAACAAATGGCGATTTATGCTGTTCTGTTCTCTTGATATGTCATTTAAATTGCAATTGAGAGAGTTGTTATGCCAAATTGCCAAAACCTTTGAACATGACTTTTGAGGTGCGCCATTCAAGTAAAGAACTTCACTTCACTATGGTACTAATACAATATTAATTTTAATCTCCTACACGGATTGCTATATATGAATCTAAGTGATGGCCATTTTGAAAATTTAAAAAATGATCCCAGAAGTACAACAAAAATAATTCAACTTGCTTCTGATGAACAAGACAAAGATTCTTACTGGGATATGGTATGGATTTTACGTGCCCGTGGTAGTGATGAAGAATTTGCAGCAGCATCAAGGTTATGTCAAAGTCAAAGCCCCAAACAAAGAAGTTTAGGAGTGGATATATTAGCAATACTAGGAATACCGCTCATATCTTGCACGCAACAGTGTGGAGATATTCTGTTAAAACTCTTATCAAGTGAAGAAAACAGTAATGTTCTTGCTTCAATCGGGTTTGCCTTTGGGCATTTAAATGATTCGAGAGGTGTTTTGCCATTAATCAAACTTAAAAATCATCCCGATACTGATGTTCGTTTGCGTGTGGTTTTTGGTTTGGCTGGTCAAGAAGACGAATTAGCAATTAAAGCATTAATTGATTTATCTGCTGACAAAGATGAAGATATTAGAAATTGGGCAATTTTTAATTTAGGTTCGCAGATAACGACCGATACGCAGGCAATTCGAGATGCTTTATTTGCTCGCGTAATTTTAGAAACAGGAGAAGATGATACTATTGCTGAAATTCGTGGGGAAGCATTACTAGGTTTAGCGATTAGAAAAGATGAGCGGGTAATTAATCCGCTAATCACAGAACTTGAAAGCGGGTGTGTGGGTAGATTATCTGTTGAAGCTGCTAAAGAAATAGGAGATACAAGACTTTATCCAGCTTTGATTGATTTACAAAAGTGGTGGGATCTGGATGTTAAATTATTACAAGAGGCGATATCTAGCTGTAAACCATAAGAATAAAAATTCACAACATCGTTATTTATGGCAGTATGCGATCGCATACCTTCAAGCAAGGAAAAATCTCAGTACCAGCGATCGCACATCCGAATTTACTACTCGTTTGGAGACAGTATTAGAGAAGGTGACAACCAAAGTAAATTCTTAGAGGAAACTTCGAGCGATCGCCATCCATGTACCACAATTTTTTTTGCAATAGGTCTAATGGGTAATAGTTAACTTCAAAGCTTAATTTACAAAAGTAAAGTTAAACTTTTAAATCTATTAACTCCTTTTCAGCCTGAAGCCAATGGTCTACAGACTTGCCATTTTGATAGCCCATTTGTTGCCAAATTTCATAAGCTTTCAAACGGATTTTATTTTCATTTGGACGGTTACTGATAAAATGTTCACAGTAATTAGTAATAAAATTATAGGGAGCTTCTCCAAAAAAATCTTGACGACCCAGAATTTCATCTGTAAAACGGGAACAATTTTGTTTTATTGGGCAATTTTTCCCTGGACACATACTAATGTCGTAAGGCATATATATTTTTCCTCTTGAAAGGAACTTATGAGTGAATTTAATTGGACGGATATGTTTAAGATGAACTGGAATTTATTTAAGCTATCGCTGACGGTTCATTCGGTAAGCAATCAGAAAATCACTGATCTACCAACAGGTTGTCCCCAGTTCTATTCCAGTTTTGATCGTTCTTCTTGATGATTCGCTGTAACACCTGCCTTAGAACACTGGGATGGAAAAATACACTGGGGGGTTTAAGTAGGTGCATCACTTCTAAGAAAAGCTTGTGGATGTCAGGGCTTTGGGCAGCCAGCAGCAACACTTGATCTAGATAGTACTGCATGAGTTGCGTCATCCAATTGGGTCGTCCGCCCACAGTAGTATGCCAGCGAAAATCTTCACCTGTTGCCATTAGCCAAGGGACTGCAATTATTTTGCTAAGTTGCTTTTGAAAGCTTTGAGATAGCCCGACTAAATTTCCATCAGCATGGCGAGATAATTGCTTATTCAAAGACTCATCTAACGTCAATGCACCTAGAGCCGCAGTAGTCATGCCTTGTCCATAGACAGGATTGAAAGCACAAACAGCATCACCTATTACCACAAACGCTGACGGCAATCTCGACAGTTTTTCATAGTGAAGCCACCTATTTTCCGTGCGGTGATAGGCTCTCACAGGCGAAATGGCTTGAGCATCTTTAATTACTTCGTAGATAATTGGATTGCGTAAGCTACGACCAAAGTCTAAAAACCCAGCTTCGTCAGTTGGTGGATAATCTCGACCAATTCCAGCAAGTGTAACTATCCAACAATTTCCTTCGATTGCAGACATTACACCACCGCGTGTGCCTGGAGCTTTTGCCGTTACCAATGCACCCTGCCAATCAGCCGGAAAATTTTCTCTCAGTTGATATAAGCGACTAGCATAGCCCAAAAAGGAATTAATCACAGTTTCTTTTGGCGGTGTATAACCCATTGCTTCTAACCACCCAGGAGCGAGAGAATTACGTCCGCTAGCATCTACTACTAAATCAGCAGTGAAATCTGTTTGTTTAGGAGAGTTATCTTGCCTCCGATCAAATTTTCGGCGTACCTGCACACCCGTGACCTGAGTTTTGTTGGGGTTAGACAGCAATCCAGTAACAATTGTTGCTTGTACAAATACAACACGGTTATTCGTAGCTAAACGACGGCGGATAATCCATTCGACTAAGTTCCGACTTAAATTGTAGAAGTTCAAATCGGAATTAAAGCGGGGTGTCCATCCTCCTAAGCCATACCACAGGTAATCAGCACTGGCGTTAATGGCGACTGCGCCGGATGCCGCTAATTCAGTCTGGATACCTGGAAAAAGCTGTTCTAAGATATCCAAACCCCGTTTGAGTAAGACGTGGAGATGATGAGCTTGGGGTACACCAAGACGCTGTTCTGGTTGAGCGCTCAAATGATCGCGTTCGATAATTGTTACCCGGTTAAAGTATTTAGTCAACACTTGCGCTGCTAGCAGTCCAGCGATACTTCCCCCAATGACAAGAGCGTGGCGTTCGTTTGGTTGGGTCATAGTTGAATTGAACATCTGATATCCATGAATCCATAGTTACAGACTCTCATCTGAAC
The DNA here is from genome assembly GCF_034530895.1 of Nostoc sp. DedQUE08. NCBI lineage: Bacteria > Bacillati > Cyanobacteriota > Cyanophyceae > Nostocales > Nostocaceae > Nostoc > Nostoc sp. DedQUE08. The sequence continues at coordinate 12,543 of NZ_JAVRCD010000086.1, read as the reverse complement.
ATACAAGGCATCACCGTGCCATACTTGCTTGATAGTGGTGCGATGGCGTAGCCGCCTAATTCAAGTGCGATCGCCAATCAATGGTCTAACAAAGTTCAAGCCCTGCCCCGATTCTCTAATTAGGTTTAACCACTGGAGGACGAAGGGATAAATCCGCCAAAACCCCCATTAGGACGCTTATGGAGAGTAAGATTGGCAATCAATTTTACCCAAATTCCTAGCCAATGAAATGCCCAAATCTTCAGAGGTTGAATAGGACGCGGGTCAGATAAAGGCTTGTAACTGAGTGAGAGGATGCCATATACCTCCCTTTTGTTGGGAGCTTTTGAGTAAATGACCAACCATAATTAATCCTACTTGATTTTTGAAAAAACTGCGTACATCTCAATAGTGAGAAAATCTTTACTCCTACAACTCAGTAAGCTTTTGTTGATATTCTTTGTACTCTCTGTCTTTATGCTGCCAGTATTTCTCAACTGTTTCTTTAGCAGCGATTGCACTATCGTATTCATCTCCACCTTGGCTTAATAATCGCTGTTTTGTTAGCTTTCGTAAGTCAGATACAACTTTTCCATTAACTTTACGCGTCTTTGAGCCATCTAAAATTGGTTGTGGATAATAACTATTGTTAATGTATTTCTCCTGTTCAATTTCTGGTAAACTATAGCCCCGCAGTTCCGGTATCCAGTGGTAAATAAAGTCTCCTAATGGGTCTTTTTCGGCAACATTCTTTGACGGATTATAGATGCGGAAAGTATCGCTAAGTGGATTAGTTACACCAGCTTGCATTTGCCATTGCCAATTATTAATTGCTAAATCTCCATCTACTAAATAGTTCATGTAGTGTTTAGCTCCGTGATGCCATGAAATCCCACAGTTAATAGTTAGGAATGTCGCGCACATTGCTCTCATACGAAAATTCATCCAACCCATTGTTTTTAGTTGCCGCATACTGGCATCAACTAATGGAAAGCCTGTCATTCCTTGTTGCCACGCCTGGAATAATTCTTGTTTTGCTCCTGATAACGCTGATGGGGTATATAGTTGATCAAATTCTGGGTAACGGTTAGTGTAAGCAATTTCTGGATGGAAATAGAGCCGCCCGGTAAAACTATCATGCCAACGCAAACGGTCTCGAAATGTTTTGAGGGAAAATTCTGCTTTGGGTTGAGCTTTTAATTCTCCTGCTAAAGCTTTAGTGTTTTGGTAAACAGTGCGAGTTGAAATAGTTCCAAAAGTCAGGTGTGGTGATAAATGAGATGTTGCTCCAAGCTGTGAGAGCATTGGGCGAGAAAGTTTCCAATGGTAGCCAGAGTATCTTTTTTTGAGAAAAGAGTCCAGTTGAGCTTGTGCTTGTGTTTCGCCCCCTGGAAAATAAACTTTCTCTACTGCCCAAAAACGATGGTATTTCTGTTTAAGTTCTTCAAATGTTAGCTGTGGTAGATTAAGTGTGATTTGAGGTGTATTAATACTTGCTGGTGTTTTATGCTGGGATTGTCTTTGATAGGTATAGTATTCGTTAAACCACTGATCACGTTGCTCTGCTAATTGCAGAAAGTTATTTAGTCCAATATGGTAATCAAGGTTTAACTGCTTGTAGAAATCAACTATAGTTTTATCGCGGCTGACACCGTACTCTACCTGCACATCACGGCTAAAAAAAAGTTTGGGTTTATATCCTGCAATAATTAATTGCCTAGTCAACGCTTGCACTATGTCTGTAGAATTACCTTCAAATAAGTACAGCCGACTACCTAACTTTTGCAGATTTGAGTCGAGATTTTCCAATGACTCAAACAAGAAGCGGACTCTAGCAGCTCCGACATCAGCCCAGGTATAAAACCAAGGGTCAATAATGAAGAATGGCAGAACTCTTGCGTCATTACCAGATGAAGAGGTGACAATTTCATTGTCAGTTAAACGCAAATCTCGACGGAACCATAGAAGGTGCATTGTTTAACTTACCATAGCCTACAATACATTTGTACCAATAATTTCTTTTGCTGTCGAAGTTGAGTGTCCATAGCTAGATGTAATTTATCCTCACTTATTGAGGAACTGGGTGCTGTCAAGGAGCTACCCCTTAATTTCAAGTTGCCACAGGAGTAACCGTGCATTGTAAATTTTCGTATGCTGCTTGATTGTTAGTCGTTTTCCCCCTATCCTCACAAAAGGTAGTAATGGTAAAGTAAATTTCCTTTTCAAAACAAGACTTCAGGGCGATTTATGAACAAAGGTGAACTAGTGGATGCTGTAGCAGCAAAGACCAACATCACAAAAAAGCAAGCTGATGAAGTAATCAGTGCTTTTTTGTCAGTCGTTATTGAGGCTGTAGCGAATGGGGATAAGGTAACGCTGATTGGGTTTGGGTCATTCGAGCGACGCGATCGCTCAGAGCGCGAAGGGCGTAATCCGAAAACCAATGAGCCAATGACAATTCCAGCGACCCAAGTGCCTGCATTTTCTGCTGGGAAACAGTTTAAAGAAAAAGTAGCGCCATAAAGTATAAGTAAGCCACCCTACCCAAACGGTTGCCCCCAGCGCTCCCAGTTCTCCTTATTAAATTCTCCTAAGCCACAACCAATAACTAGCGTCTTTTGCCTTTTTATCTCTAAATTCAAGCTAAGTTTTACTTTGAAAAGTAGCCTCATAATCATCAGATTAACCATAAGCACCGTTGGGAAGAAATCCTAAGAGTTGCTTCAATCTCTGGTCTGCTTCTTCATAGCAGTGACTAGGCATTTGATAATTCATAAAGGGTTCGTACTTATGCCCAACCAGTCTTTTTGCATAGGTAATCTGCGTAATGTAGCGAGTTATAGAGGACGAATTTCTAGACCCTCTATGCCATACCTGATTGTTAAAACAAACAGCAGAACCCATTGCTCCCAAGCAGTTATAAACCCGGTCTTCATATCCAGAAATATCACCATTGCAGAACTTGCCAAATAGATGAGATCCTGGAATCACCTGAGTTGGCCCATTTCTTTCAGATAGTACATCTGTCAAGTAATAATTTACTGTGAATGCTAGAACATTCAGGCGAATGTTGGTTAATGGTTTCCCATCAAGGGAAATTATGTGCGGTGTATCGTCTTGATGCCAAGCATTTTTAGCCAACCCATCAGTGTTTGGAGGAATCTTAAATGAGTTATTGTGGATAACATGAATTATATTAGCGTTGGGAACACCATCCTGTATTGAGTAACCTATTCCATTTGCTCCACCAATTAAATGTTCTGCAAATGTAACTATAGGTTCTAAAGCAAAAAGATTTAGATTTTGCTTGGAATGCTCGAACATTCGCTTCATCATCATTTTTTTTGACTCGTGATAATTTTCACCTTCAATTTTTTTGAGAATTTCATCTAAATCATTCTTTAGAAGCTCACATTGTTCAGGTGTCAACACATTGTCAATTACAAGAAAACCATGAGTATGAAAAAATTCAATCCATTCATTTAGTTGCTCTATACTTGTTTTTTTACCAGTTAAATATTCCGTCATTTTTTCTCTTTGTTTTTCAATAGTTAGAGGTTAGGGAAGATCATCTCTATTAGGGACAGATGCTAATAAACATCAGATACCAGTCAATCACTTCTATATTTATGAAGAAGAATTCAGAAATCAAGAGTCAGAATTCAGCATGAATTCTGTGCGAGTGGTTGATGAATATTGGTTTAAAACCTCGTCCCTTGTGGACGAAAAGAAAAATTAAATATTCAACCAGCTAAAACTCTATTCCTTTATGGGTAAAGTATTCTGTATTCTGTATTCTGACTCCTGTTTTTATTTTGAATTATATTCCGGATCGGGCTGCTCCAAGAGAGTGTATGTATAAAAAAGAGAACTACATTCCCAGATGATTAACCAAATTACCGCTTTAGAATCCTGTTGGCATATTTCTCCTGAGTGGGGTCAGACCATGCCTCCCCATTCAGTGAAAATGTTAGAAAAAGTTTTGTTGCCAATCTCAGACTTGTCAGGCTACTGCTGTGGTGTTTTGTGGGAAAGACAGCAATGGATTTATGCAATTGTTTGCCAGAGTGAAACTCTCTACTGGGAGCAATGCGGTTTTGTCAGATCCGGTAAACAAGGTGCGATCGCTAAATTATTTTCTCCGTAATACAAATATAATTATACTTATTAAGCCGCATTAACACTTAAAAAGGACAGATGAGTTTGAGTCACAAGTTGCAAGACTCTGTTTTTTGACCCAAAAAAGGCTAGGATTCCCTTTGAGCAATAATTTTGAGACAGGGATTATCTACCTTAATGGAAAAAAGTATATGTGCAACTCTAGATTTGAGCAAATCATTATCAAACTTTTCTTCCGAGGTGACAAAATGTTTAGAATTGACGAATATCACAGAGTGGAATGGGAAAATTCTTGAAGAAAGAGAAAGAGAAATTAGAGAAATTGCACTTATTTTAGCTGGTCAATGTATTGCTATTTTGTTGTATAACCTCTCTCAATCTCAGTCAGCCAATCAAACAGCTATGAATAAAACAAAAGGCTGGTGGGATGGCAATATGCAAAAACACGGTTATCGAAAACGGCAAATATTAACAGTTGAGAATGTTTTAGTTACTTTAAAATTGCCATATATGGTAAAAAGAAAGTCAACACTTACGACCAAAAATAAAATCCCTACTCAGGGATTCTGCCCATTATTAAAGTGGTTGGGAATGTCAGACGGCTTAACCCCATTAGTATGGTCAACAGTTGCCCAATACGGTGCAATTACTAGCTCATTTGAAGCAGCCTGTACAACTTTGACGGGTTGGGGAATTAACCTTAGTTTAAAACGAATTGGACGTTTAACATATAAATTTGGTCAGATTGGGATCAACTTACGTCAATCTAAAATCTTAAATCGCCAATTAGGGAATTTAGCTGAAGGTAATATTGTTAAAGGTCAAAGAGTTGTCATCGCTGTAGATGGTGGTCGGAGTCGAATCCGAATTAATAAAAAGAGGAGAAAAAATTCCAAAACCAAGCGACACGGGTTTATCGGCAAATGGGTTGAGCCAAAATTATTCACAATTTATGTTGTTGATGAGCAAGGTAAAAAAATAAATAGTTCTGAAATTCCTATTACGAATGATGGCACTTATGAAGGATATAAAGCGCTTTTGTAGATTTTAGAAGCGGATTTAGTTGACTTGGGAATTAGTCAAGCAAAACAAGTCTTATTAATCGGGGATGGAGCGGAGTGGATCTGGATACATATCCCACCATTTTTGGCAAGATTAGGATGCCCAGTCGAAACTTATCAGCTATTCGATTTTTATCATGTTACGGAAAATATAAAAGTATTTGCAGATGCGGCTTTTAATGAAGAAGCACAGTCTAAGGAATGGTTTGTAAAAGTTAGAAAGAGTTTAAAAAAAGGTAAAGCCAAATCTTTAATCAGCCAGATGGATGAGTTGATTGCTGTAGCTACTGGAGAGCGGTGTAAGATTATGGTAACTAAACGAAATTATATTTTAGATGCTTATCGTAAAGGGCGTTTAAATTACGATAAAGCAATAAATAAAAAACTACCTATTGGCAGTGGTGCAATTGAGAGTTTAATCCGCCAAGTTATAAATTTAAGAATCAAAGGAAACAGTAAATTCTGGTTGAAAGAAAACGCAGAAATTATGTTACATCTGCGTTGTCAATGGATCGCCGGAAGCTGGAATAATTTTTGTGGTTCTATTTTTAATTCCTTTATCAAACCAGAAACTGCTTGATAAATTTTATACTTTACTTCTACTCTCAACTTATTATTTGGTTGAATTAACACTAAGTATAAAAAGCTAATTATAGATATTTTTGTTAACAATCGTCAAATGGCTTGCTATTAATCTTTTTGAGATATCTCATCAAGATGAATTCTCGCGGCTACTGTTTTCTATCTAGTAAATAAAGTTACTCCTTACTTAGATTTAATTTTTGCGATCGCACCTTATTTACCGGATCTGACAAAACCGCATTGCTCCCGGCATCAATGCCACACAGCCAAACTTGCATTTGGTTGCTATCGGTTTGACGAACTGTCATGGTTTGAGCATCTGTTACTTCCGTCACTGCCCATTCATTCTTGTGAAAAAGCGATAAATGAGTTTCTCTGTCTGTAACACTTATTGTCTGCCTTACGATTGAGTACATTTTTCCCTATCTCAATCACTATAAGGCTTTGGGTTTCGCACTCCTGACTAGTGTAAACTCTAGGTCTAAACTAGAAATAAGCGCATCTGTGACTGCAACAAATTGAATTTTTCTTTAGTCTTTTGAACAGTCGTTTGATTTTTTAAAAAGGTATCTACTATGAATCGAATTCTCAAACGTGCATTTCTACCCAGTTTCATGGCTGCCAGTTTAACTGGAATCTCCTTAGTTCCTCTTCAACCAGCAGCAGCTAACGACCGAATTTTAGGAGATGCAGCCCTTGGTGCTGGTACTTGTGTAGTAACTGGAGCTGCTAGAAGACGTGGTACTGTTTTACGCAATGCTGCTAAGTGTGGTGCGGCTGGTGCTGCCGTCAATTTGGTTGGACGTAAGAAAAAACGTAACTTAGGTAGAGATGCCGCAGTCGGTGCAGCAACTAGCGCCGGGGTTCGCGCTATTCTTGGCGGGCGCGAAGATGTGGCTGGCGATTTATTAGATGGCGCAGCAGCAGGTGCAGCTATTAATATTTTGAGGAGATAAACAATGATTCGTAATCTTTAATTTTGAGAGTTTACGAGTCGTGATGCTTATATCCCCCGAATTCTATTCGGGAGATATAAGCGAACTTTCCTGAATTTATTCATCCGTAATGTGGGTCATTGATGTACTCCAAGACCTTTTGAGTGCTAACTTTTCCTGTGGTGTCAAACATATATGAATGTGTCCACAGGCTAGGCAGTTTGTGTTCAGGTGACAAAGTTAATCGCTCGCCCGGGAACGTAAACAACACGCTGAGCCTCCTGATTTTTGAGATACCATTGAACAGCTTTGGTTTGTCTGGCGATCGCCATCGCTTCCTCCTTTGAAGCTGACGGTGAAATGGTAATTGTCGTTCGAGTACGTCCATCGATCTGCACTGCGACTGTCACCTGCTCGGTAATCAAGAATTCTGGATCGAACTGCGGAAAAGTTTGCTGATGAATCGAGCAATCAGCACCCAATTGCTGCCAGAGTTCTTCTGTAACATGGGGTGCAAAGGGAGCCAACATCAACAGATAAAACTTCAATTCCACCTCTGCAATACTCGACTTTGATTGCAACATATTGAAATAACTCATCAACGCGGCGATCGCTGTATTGTATTTCAGCGATTGAATATCTGTGGAAATCTTGTGGATTGTTTGATGTAAACGCCGCTGCGATCCCAAATCAGGCGCATTTGGCTGCAAACTATTTTTGTGTTTGTTCGCCCATTGATACACTCGATCCAAGAATCGCCGGATACCAGCAATCCCGCGATCGGAAAAATCGCCACCTTGGTCGTATGGACCCAAAAACATCAGGTAAGTCCGCAATGTATCTGCACCATAAAACTCTATATAGCGATCGGGATTCACCACATTACCCTTCGACTTACTCATTTTGGCACCCTGTTTTGTCAGCAATCCGTGAGCGCGGAATCGTTGAAAGGGTTCCTCAAAGGGGATATGCCCCAAATCGTGCAACACCATTGTGATGAATCGACTGTACAACAGATGAAGCACAGAATGTTCTGCGCCACCAATATACATATCCACAGGCAACCATTTAGCTGTAATTGCTCCATCGAATGGAACATCAGAGCGAGTACTGGAGGGATAGCGCAAAAAATACCAAGCTGAATCCAAAAAGTTATCAGAAACATCCGTTTCTCGCCGCGCTGCACCACCGCAGCAAGGACAGGTTGTATTGACGAATTCTGGAATGTCAGCTAAAGGAGAATTCCCAGTTCCTTGAGGCAACCAATTCTCAGTTTCCGGCAACTGCACTGGCAATTGCTCCTCTGGCACGGGCACTATACCGCAGCGATCGCAGTAAATAATCGGAATCGGCGGGCCCCAATAGCGTTGCCGTGAGATTAACCAATCTCGCAAGTGATACTGCACTGTGCCATCTATTTCGTCACGCCCAATCCAGTTACGTTGAGCCGTTTTGACTTTTTCTGACCAGTCCAATCTATCCAAATTGTCCAACAACCGTTGAGCATACTGGGTGATTTTGAAAAACCACTGTTCCAATTCCCGTTGAATGGCGATCGCGCTGCACCGTTCGCATTCGCCGCCAATCACCTGCTCATCGGCAAGTACTGTCTTGCAAGAAGGGCACCAGTTCACCGCCGCTTTTTTACGAACGGCTAACCCAGCTTTGAACAACTGCAAGAAAATCCACTGCGTCCATTTATAATACGCGGGATCGGTGGTTTGAATTTCATGATTCCAGCAGAAACGATTGCCAATTCTTTGCAACTGCGTTTCTCGAAATCGCTTCACATTACGTGCTGTCAATTCACGGGGATGAACGCCTTGCTTAATCGCAAAATTCTCGCTGTGAATGCCAAAGGCATCAAAGCCCATTGGCTCAAATACCGCTTTGCCCTGCATCGCCATGAAGCGACCGTAGATGTCTGCTCCGGTAAAAGCATAGACATTCCCAACGTGCAAACCCTCAGCAGAGGGATAGGGGAACATCATCAAATTGTAAAAAGGCTGAGCATTTGTTGCTAAATCGACCTCATGCAGTTGGTTCTGCTGCCAGATGGATTGCCATCGGGCTTCGATTGCGCGGTGGTCGTAAGTAAAAGAAGGGGGAATAGAATCGATCGGATCTCTTTGATCCGGCTTTATAGGTCCCAGTCGTGCATCATAAAATTCTCAATCCCTACTTGTAATATAACTGTAACATAAATTAGGGAGTTGGTGTACAACTAATAAAAGCCTAAAAATTACCAAAGCCACTAATAAAGGTGACGAGCTTTGTGCTTGAAACAGTTTTGTATTAACTGTGCTTTAGATTGTGCGATAATTGCCAGTTTCGATTATCTAATGTTGAATCGCAGATTTGACGACAAGGTGATCGCTCTTCCTCAAACCTAACCCAATACGGTTCAGTTAAGCGCTACTTATACAAAATAGTAGGTTTTTGAAACGCGATAAATCGCCGTATCTACAAGTGTTTTGGTCTTATCTGAACCGTATTGAGCCATAATCGATTAATTCAAGTATTGAATCGACTGTGAAACTTTGACTGCTTCTTGGGGAGTAACGTTACTGCAATTAGACAATTCTGGCATTACTCCCGTACCAACAAATCTGTAAAAGGGGCCATTTTGCTCTCCCCACCACTGCGATAGCAATGTTGGTTGTTTGGCATTACCGTATAATCCTTGCTCCAAAGTGCTTTTTCCAAATATCGGAGAATTTATCGGGTAACTGCGCGACCCAGCAGGTAAGTCTCCAATACCCCCAGATACTGACTCAATCGCAAAGCATTTATCTGCACTTAAATTTTGGTAAACAATTAAGTAACGCAAACTATCAACATTTTCGCGCCCAGCCGAGACTATTACCTTGTCAGCATGAAAATTTGTAGGTACATAACTTGGTAATGCTATTTTTAAGCCTAGTGAACGTAAAACTTTTAATTGAGTCGGTGTTAATTTTATTACCGAATTGGTTTGTGGAGGTTTGGGTTGAGCAATTACCGCAGCCGTAGAAGCGATAACACAGATGGCAAAGCAAGAGGAAGCAAGCTTAATTGGGTATTTGAATAATTTCATAGTTGATAGCTATATATGACTTGGGTTCAAAAAGAAGTTGCAAGTTACTTGACCTCTGAATAACAGCAGCAGAAGTCGAGCATTAATTACTACTTGCTCAGAGAATTATGTCTTCTATATTCAATCCGAACTTGTTTAACCTCAATTTGCCCAGGCTCTAAAAACACAAGTTGCTCTACTTGGCATAACCCTAAATCTTTAAACTGTGCTAATTCTGAGTTAGATAATGGCCAAGGTGGGCCCGATGGTTCAGATTCTGTGTCTCGAACATGAGTAATCATCAACAGTGTTCCACCAGGAGCAAGTACAGAGGTAACTGAAGAAATAACCCAAGAACGCACATTCAAAGGCAAAGCTTGAATATTGCGACATTCAAAAACAAAGTTAAAAGCTTGATGCCATTGTGAGGGAATTGCTAACAAATCTGCAACTATATAGTTGACAGTTGAATTAGGAAATCGCTCTTGGCACCAAGCGATTGCTGTCGGTGAAATATCAAAGGCGGTTACTTCAAACCCCAGATTTACTAAAGCTTCGGCATCGTCTCCCAAGCCACAACCAATTACTAACGCCTTTTGTCCAGAAGAGAACGGTTCATGATTCGTCAACCAATCTTGTAGATAAGGATGAGGAGCTAACTTAGCCCAAGGAATTTGTGCTGTGTCCCCTTTGGCTTTGGCATATAAAACTTCAAACCATGCCGAGGGGTCTGATTTTTGTAAAGCTTCTGTGGCTAGCTGTTTAATATAAAACTGTAAATTTTCCGGTTGTTGCTCCAACATAAAAATCGACACCACTCCATTGTCAATTATGGCAGTCTATACCAGTTGAACTGAAAATCATAATTGCAGGCTAACTTACGTGAACTAAAAGTTGTGAATGATCTTTTTGATTGTGCCTCCTCAAAGCAAGCATCGGTTTACAGTCCTGGCCAAGATGAACCAAATACCAATTACCATTCACCATTAGGTGCATTTGTAAATCTGGCTTCTACCGTCAATATAAAACTGCCCTAGACGAAAGCTGGAGCAGTTTTTGATAGAAGTAAATTATATAGGAGACAATTAGCGTTGTCCCCAGTTTATCCAAAAGCTCTATTGAACCGTTCAAGTTTATGTGGCAATTTTAGCATGAGGAAATTAACCGTAAGAGTGTTTGAACAGGTGTTGTGTTTCTCCAGTTGACCAAACAATTCGCAATTCGCAATTCGCAATTCGCAGTTAAATACGAGAAATCGTTTAATTGCTTAATTGTTAATTACTGGGTTTCAAGCCCCCACTGATTTTAATTGCGAATTGCGAATTCACAATTGCGAATTGGGTTGACGCAGGCTGAAATAATCGCATTGCTAATGGGCAAGCGATCGCTTTCACCTTTGCTTGGTGTAGCCTTATGGTTGACACCAGTATATTACTAATATTATCATGTCAACTGGCGAGCGCAGTGAAAATAAAATTAAAGTAAAAATGAATATCACAGTAGATGTAACACCCATCGCTGCGTTTAGGTGGAATGAAGAAAATGCCCAAAAACTCAGGGAGCTAAGAGACAAAGCTGGATATAGTAGACAAAAGCTATCTGATGCTGTGGGAGTTTCTGTGGCTTATATTCAGCAGCTAGAGACTCCTCACGTCTTTATTAACAAACCAAAAAAACCAACTCAGATGACTGTTAGTACAGAAATTCTAGAGAAACTTTGTGCTGCTTTAGATGGGGATATCACTTCACTTATTTGGAACATAGATTACAACAGCTAAGAGAATTATCTACTACGCTTACCAGCTAAAACTGCTTGACGAACACTGGTGAGCGTAGTAATATAGTAATCATAAGAGAGGAGACGAGCGCGATGCCTCTTTTGAAAAACAAAGAAGCGCTCAAAATTCAACCCTTATAAATCGAGTTAATCACGAAACCTAAAACCAGCCGCCACCGGGACTAGCAGCCGGAAGCCAAAAACTTGTATTGCTCAAGCCACCGGAGATGATTCCGATGACCAACCAAGTCTAAAAACTGGTTGTAAAAAACTTCAATTTTTGCAGAACAAAGGCGATTGTGAACTCCTCAATCGCCTTTTCAATTGTTATTACGCGGCTGTACAGAGGACACGGTTACATCCCAATATCTTCTCTACAGCTTTGTGCTGTCTGGTGTTTTGATATCAGTTAATACGCTTTACCCTTGAACACTTTTATAAGGCTTCGCCAATTCTAGATTGAGAGTGTTGTGCAAGCACAACAAACTGACTAATAAAAATAGGGCGATCGCCGCTCTGGAAAACTTGCGATCGCCCCTATGCCCTCACTTATTAAATAAGAGGCAATTTATAATGATGACACAAAGTTTAGCCCCTACGCCAACAAAAGATCCACTAACCACACAGGATCGCCAAATCATTGCAACCATCGTCAATCAGTCGGACTACTCAAAAGAGTGCAAGCCCGAAGATGTGGTAACTATCTGGATCAACAATGATGATATTGTGTGGGTGAAAATGACCCACGGTTATGCTCGATACCACAAAGAGCAGTTCAAACGCACTGTTGCAGAGGTAAAAGCAAGTCTTTCTGCTCCAGTAGAGCGCAATCACAAGGAAGAAAAGGAATCAAAACAAGCTGCTGAGAAAATTGGCTTGTTGGGTGATTGTGATTGGTTATCGTTGAGCGTCCAATACTATCCTGATAAGGTAATCGGTCATGCTGGTTGCTACACTTCGCAGAAGCCTCAACTATTAACCTGACTTTTCCCGTTAAGTCGTGAAAAGCTTGCTGTTTAAGGATTTAATAAGCAG
>NZ_JAVRCD010000085.1:0-29436 GCF_034530895.1 Nostoc sp. DedQUE08 | reverse complement strand
TTCCTTGTTTTCCCTGAATTCACTTCTTGGCAACCTTGTCAATGCGTAAGTCCTACTTATGTATCTGGGACTTTTGCAAGAGGTCTACTGTATAACGACTGAACTCACCGACAATCAAGCCAACCGAATTTTTAAGTTGATAATATTGTAATATCGATTAATATTCCAAATATGGCATATTAATTCAGGGTGTGAGGAGCCTGTGGTGAGTGAAGAATGGCAGATTATTTACTACCAGGAGGTAGACGGGACTAAACCAGTTGAGGAGTTCTTCAATGATCCTTCGCTCACCAAGGGCGAATCAAAGCAGTTTCAACTGCGCCTGTACTATCTAAAAAACAAAGGATTAGCCTTACTGGTCGAGCGTTCAGATATTTTAGACAAAATAGAGACAGAAAATAATCTTTATGAATTACGTTTAGATAACACTCCTAACAATATCCGTGTCTTTCTGTGTGCTTTACCAGGTAAGCGTCTAATTTTGCTGCACGCTTTTAAGAAGAAAGGTGATAACACTCCAATAAGACAAATTAAGATTGCAGCTAAAAAGCGAGATTTTATAGAAGCAAAGGAGGATAAAACAGATGAGTAATAATCCCCATTTAGGCGGCGATGCTTTAGCTTCCTTAAACAAAATCGTCCAGGACACACCAGAGAACCGTCTAATTGAGCATCAAGAGATTTTCCGGCTTGCCTTAACTCAGGCAATGCGAAATGTACGTAAGCGGCTTGGACTTACTCAGAAAGAAATGGGTGAACGGTTTGGTGTGGGGCAAAGTTGGGTATCCAAATTAGAAGATATCAATAATGATCACACGTTTGACTCCGTACTTGCCTACTTAAATGCTTTAGGCGCAGATTTTGAGGCAGCGATTATTGTAAAAAAGCAACGGGTTGAAATAATTGCAGCAAATCTGACTGTGGATAAGATAGACGTAGAGGCAGCCATCAACGCAATATTTGAAGATGCTGACAACACAGAGCCTGTGCACGAAGTACCAACCCCAGATTTTAACTTAATCTCACCAAAAGAGAGAGAGACATATTCTGAGGCACAGCATGTTCGGCATCGACAAGGAGGTTCTTGGGGGAGGGATAGTGTGGCATGAAGACAATTACTTTTTATTCATATAAAGGTGGTGTTGGTAGAACACTGGCCGCAGCAAATTTTGCACTTTATCTAGCTAAACTGGGTCGAAAAACTGTTTTAGTAGATTTTGATCTTGAAGCACCAGGTTTAGACGCAAAGTTTGCCCAGTTTTCTGGATTTGAATTACCATCTGATCAAAAAGGACTTCTCAATTACATCTTAGATTATCAGCAACAAAATACTGATCCAGGAAGCATTGATCAAATAAGCCTTCAGATACCAATTCCTTCAAAAAAAACTTCACCCTTATGGCTCATTCCAGCAGGGCAGTATCTCTCTGATGAGTATTACAGAAAGCTGACTGAGCTTGACTGGAATTTATTATTTTCTAAAAGACGTGATGGGGTTGCATTTTTTCAACAGTTTCTTGCCAGGATTGAAAAAGAATTGCAGGCAGATTTTGTGATTATAGATTCCCGCACAGGCATTACTGAAATAGCAGGTATTTGTACACAGCAGCTACCTGATGAAGTTGTCATGCTGTCTCCTTTGAGTTCAGAAAGTATCAAAGTAAGCAAGCATATTAAGCAGCTAATTGAGCAAAGTGCAGTAGCTAAAACCCTTGGAAAGTCAATCGAGGTTAAAGTTGTTGTGTCACGCGTACCAAAACCTAAAGATTTAGACAGCTTTAAGCAAAGGTGTTGCCAAATTTTTGAAACAGATGAGACTAAGCTGTTCTTTTTGTTTTCCTGTCCTGAACTAGAACGAGAGGAGTTCTTGGCAATTGCTGATCCTGACAGTAATAAGGAACTAGTAAACAACTATGTGCGATTATTTTATGGATTGGATTTAGAACTTTCTAGTGAAAATATTCGGGCTGAAATTGAGCAAATAGGTAGTCGCTTACTATTTTCATCTTCACTTGAAAAGTTAGAGAAGAATGTTTTAGAGCTAGTTGCACTCTATCCGCATCCAGATGTATATCGTGCTGCTATGCGGTTCTTCCGGTTAAGAGAAAACACAGAAAAATTAAGGTCTTTTGGTTGGGAACTCCTAGAGCTATTACCAACTGATCAAGAAGCACAACAGATTCTTGCAGAAAGCTATTTATCTGAGCGGAAGCTTGATAAACAAGATAAGAAAAAAGCTCTGCGTGTCATAGATCCCTTATGGCAAAGAAAAGAGCTAAAATCAGAACAAGCTGTACGCTATGCAGATATATTGGAAGATTTAGAGGAATACTCTAAAAGTTTCGCAATTATTTTTCCTTTGTGTGATGATGAGAGCCTAGACGCTGATAGCCAAATTCAAGCAAAATTGATTGCAGCTAGAACTGCTTTAAAACTAGGTCAAAGTGAGATTGCAGCTAGATTAATTCCAGATATTCCTCCGAAGCAACTAGGCGGCCCGCTCATATTTTTAGCAATTGAAACTCTTAAAGAGAATGGAGATTATGAAGGCGCCTTGGAGTCTGCCAAGCAGTTTATACGCCGAGAATACAATCCTACGGTTATAGAGCAAGCAGCTCGTTTAGCTTACCAATTAGATCGTGTTAAAGAGCTAGAAGACGTAATACGTTCACTTGCAAAATTCCGTATGTTAAAGGACGAAAGCTTTTATCAAAACTTAAAGGACTGTGGATTATCTGATCTGGCACGTGAATTACAAAAGACATCTTAAACTACTTTGTTATTGGTACTCTTAATATTTTGAGTTTGGATGAGTTAACGCAGTTTTTACACAACTTCTACAATAAACGCCATCCCAAGGAGATGGAAGTACCCGAAAAATGTCATCATAGTTAGAGTGAAAACATTTTGGAGACAAGACAACGGTTTACGCACGCCCTTTAGCACGGTTAATTGAACAATTGCAACGCCTACCGGGAGTTGGCCCCAAAAGTGCCCAACGACTGGCTTTGCATATTTTGAAGCGGCCAGAAGCAGAAGTAGAAGCTTTGGCACAAGCTTTAGTTGAGGCAAAAAAACAGATAGGCTTGTGTTCTGTTTGCTTTCACTTATCTGCTGAACCTGTTTGTGAAATTTGCCGCAATGCCAACCGTGACAATAACACTATCTGTGTTGTTGCAGATCCTCGTGATGTGATTGCATTAGAAAAAACCCGCGAATACAAAGGCAAGTATCACGTTTTGGGCGGGGTGATTTCGCCAATTGATGGAATTGGCCCAGATCAGCTAAATATACTAGCTTTGCAGCGCCGGGTAAGTCAGCAAAAACCTCAAGAGGTAATTCTGGCAATTAGTCCGAGTGTAGAAGGGGAGACAACAACCCTATATATCGGTCAGCTACTGAAACCATTTACTAAGGTGACGCGGATTGCTTTTGGTTTACCTGTAGGTGGCGATTTGGAGTACGCAGATGAAGTTACTTTGGCGAGGGCGTTGGAAGGACGCCGGGAGTTAGATTAAATTTTGTTTATTTTGCTGGTTAATCACTTTCTAGACTATTGACTGTACATAACATCCGATCGCAAGACGTACTTTCGCCCCTGGATAATAGTAGCGCCCTCATGTACTAGTTCGTGGACAAAACACAAAGCCATACCTGTTACTGGAAGCACAGCTAGATTAGATAAATCTTGGTAATATTGAGGAAGATAAAAGCGGGTTTCGCCGCCTTCAAAGCCTTCATTCAGATAAATCATGAAAGTCAATAAACTTTCCTCACCGTTAGTTCGGCGATAAGAACCATCATGGTGAGGTGCAAACCTCTGACCTGGATCGTAGCGATAGAAACGAAAACGCTCATTCAGCCCAACTGGATGCCATCTACCAATGGTGTTGGGGATATAATTTGACACACGCTGCCATAAATCAAAAGCACGCTCTCGGTCATCCAAAATAACGCGCTGATTATTGCGGATGTCGGGACGCATTTCAAAACCTCGGTGGGTAGTAATAGGAGCATCTACATAGCCAATGTTTTCTGTTAAAGTAATATATTCAGCGCATTCTGCTGTCGAAAGAATATTTTCCAGCGTGAAAATTTGGTTGCGAAGCAAATCTTTCTTGGTCATGGTTAAGTCGATTGAGATTTAAGCTTGATGAATAGTGTATTATTTATAACCCAATACAGTTCAGTTGAGCCTAAAATCCAATGAACAGAAATAGAGTTTTAGCGATGATTTTGCCCTAGCAAATCTGCAATTGAGGTTAGTAATTCAATTGGTTGTACTGGTTTGGCAATGTGTTTCTGAAAACCAGCTGCTAAGACTCGATCGCGATCGCTTTCTTTAGCATAGGCGGTAAGAGCGATCGCCGGAATTTCCCCGCCCTCCTCTTTGGGCATGGCTCTAAGCATCTTAATCAAGCTGTAGCCATCCATTTCTGGCATTCCTAAATCACTGATTAATAAATTAGGTACAGCCTGTGCTATAATTTTAAGCGCCTCTTTTACCGATGCTGCGGCAGTTATCAACGCCCCATTCTGTTGTAGCAAGAAGTGCAAAAACTCCCGTGTGTCAAGATCGTCATCAACAATTAAGACCCGTAGTCCACGCAGAACTGACGAGTTAAATTTCTCCCCCGCTCCTCCTGCTTTCTCTGAACCGTCACTTTCCTTCATCACGGGCAGTCTGACAGTAAAAACTGCTCCCTGTCCAATTCCTGGACTGGCTGCTTTTACAGTACCACCATGCAACTCTACTAAGTGACGAACTATTGCTAATCCCAGTCCCAGTCCGCCGAATGTCCTGGTTGTGCTGCTATCAGCTTGACGAAAATATTCAAATACTTGGGGTAGAAACTCTGGGGAAATACCTTGACCTGTATCTTTAACTTGAATTAATGCTGAGGGAGAAGTTAATTCATTACTCAATGATAAGCTGACTTCGACTGAACCACGAGAGGGAGTAAACTTGACTGCGTTCGAGAGTAAATTCCCGACAACTTGCTGTAAGCGATTATAATCGCCTAACACTTTACCAACATTAGGGTCAACCTGTACTTTAATCTGGATAGATTTGGTTTCGGCAATTAACCGGACTGTTTCTAATGCAGCATCAATTACAGCTACTAAGTTAACAGTGGCAAAAGTCAGGTTTAACTTACCGCGAATAATTCGAGAGACATCCAGCAACTCATCAATTAATTGAATCTGCAATTGAGCATTTCTTTCGATGGTTTCTAAAGCACGATTTGTAGTCACTTCATCAAATTTGCGGCTTTTGAGTAGCGATGACCACCCTAAAATCGGGTTGAGGGGCGATCGCAATTCGTGGGAGAGAATTGCGAGAAACTCATCTTTATTTCGGTTTGCCTGTTTGAGTTCCTCTGCTTGTTGCCTAAGTGCTTTTTCTAATTGTTTCCTGGGGGTTAAGTCAAGAATAAAACAGATCCAAGATACGGGATCTCGTTCCACCAAGGCACCACCAATTAGTATCGGAATGCGGGAACCATCCTTGCGGATGTATTCTTTTTCAAAAGGAGTACATATCCCAACTGTTAAAAGTTGTTCTAGCCCCTGCCGATCGAGATCGTGATATTCAGGTGGGGTGATGTGTTTTCTGTATATCTTACCCGCTAAAAGTTCCTCTCGCGTATAACCCACCATTTCTAAAAAAGCCTCGTTCGCCTCAGTAATGTAATCAGGAGTGGCGAACATAATGCCAATAATGTTGGAATCAACTAACCGCCTTAATTGAGTTTCGCGCTGGCGCAAATCATTTTCTACCTGTTTGCGTTGGGTAATATCCTGGGTAGTACCCATCATTCGTACTGGCTTACCCTCGGCATCATAAAAGACGCGACCTTTAGCAGCAATCCAATGAATACTACCATCAGGCCAAAGGGTGCGGTATTCGATGTCACACTCAACATTTTCCTCCAGAGAGCGGGCGATCGCTTCATGAATACAGTGGCGGTCTTCTGGATATACACAGTTGAGGAAAATCTCAAAGCTGATTTCGGCTTCTAGGGACACTCCAAACAGTTGATAACATTTCTCTGTCCAAATTACCTCGTTAGTAGTGATATTCCAAAACCACATACCCAGTTCAGCAGCATTAGTGGCCAACCGAATCCGTTCTTCACTCTCGCGCAGATTTGTTTCAATTTTTTGACGTTCCCAATTAGCAGCTTGCTGTTCGGTAATATCAGTACTCGCACCAACTACCCTAACTACCTGAGCATTTTCATCCCGGACTGCAAACCCCTGATCTACCACCCACAAATAACGGCCATCCTGGTGACGCACGCGATACTCAATCCGATAACGGTTTCCATTGGCCATACTAGCCATGAATTGGTCGTTAACTCTTTGTTGGTCATCGGGGTGGATGCGTTCTTGCCACCACTGGAAAGTAGGTTCTGTTTCTTGTTGGGTGTAGCCAAAAACCTCGGTTAGACCCTGAGTTCTTTCCACAGTATTTCTGCCAATCTCCCAGTCATAGATTAGGCAATTAACCGCCGCCGCTGCTAGCTCAAACCTTTCGTTACTTTGCCGCAAAGAAATTTCTATGTGTCGTCGCTCTGTAATATCAAAAGCGATCCCCAAAAGATATTGCGGCAATCCATCAGCAGTTCTGCTGTGCACAGTGTCATAGCTACAAAACCAGCGCCACTCTCCATTAGCGTGTCGAATTCGGTATTCAAAGCTGAGGACTTCACCCTGATAAGCAGAATTAAATTGTTCCAAATAGCTAGGGAGTCGAGCCAAATCTTCAGGGTGTAGAAGTTGAGTAAATAACTCCTTTCCCATCGCCTGGATTTCTGCTGGTGTATAGCCCCAACCTTGAGCAATTTCGTAATTAACGTAAGAATTTCGCTGCTCAATTAAGTCATAAATGTAGATTATCCCCGGAAGAGTGCCAGCAATTTGTTGAAACAGACGATGACTATCCCACAGTATTTGAAATTCATCTGCATTAAATCGTTGAGTATCTTGTTCGCAATTACAATCTTCCTCTGATTGAGCGTGCTTAGATTCCGTAATATCCGAAAAAGTTGTCACGATCGCATACAGATTGCTTCCTTCAGTTTGAAACAGAGGTTGCGAGGATAACAATAGCCAGACTAGCTCACCATTTGGCTTATAAAAGCCACACACCACATTTAAACAAGGTTTACCTGTATTTTGAGTAACGCTCGTAGGGTGAGCTTTACTGAGTAAAGGAGAGCCATCTTCATGAATAAATTGCCACTTGGGATCGAGCAAATTTTGCCCCACAAGCTGTTGGGCGGTCAGTCCCAAAATGCGATCGCTAGCGGCATTGCAAGCCTGGATAGTGCCATCAGGCAAGTGAAGCACCATTCCTTCTTCTTGACTGGCTACTAGCGAAGATTTTGCCTTTTTACTAACTTGCCGATGCAGCAGCTTGTGATTAGCCAGCTGGTTGTAAAACTTTTCCGCGTCTGGCATTCTAAAAAGTGAAATAATTTTAAAGTTAATCTTAGATTGAGCGACTCATATTTACATAAATTTTAAGGCAATTTCTTCCAATTTGAGGTAAAAGCTGCGATCGCTACTTCTATCACCGAAACAGTGCTGAGTGCTGAGTAACGAGTACTGAGTAAAAAAGTAATAATCGCACTCAGCACGGGCTAAACCTTAGCTTTCCGCTAACAGCACTCAGCACTCCTCAATCAACCCCCAACATGAATACCAGGTCGCATCTGGGGATTCTTTTCAGCCCTACGCAGTACTTCACGGGTAACTACAGCAATGTCACCTTCGCCAAACAAGATAAAACGCAATAGGTATTGTATGGGATTTCCCTCAACCCAGCCGAAGTAAGCATGGGGAATCTTACCAGTTTGGTCGCGAATGTAAAGTAGTAAAGCTGCGATCGCATTCGGTACTGCTGCACTTTCAGCCCGGAGGATGCGATAATCGCCAACTTGCACCCCTTTTACTACGATTACATCCGCAAATTCCGAAGCATCGGATACATGGATTTCTAGAAACAGAATTGGATCGTTGGCTGGAATATGATTGTCTTCGCGTACCTCTTTTTCTTTCATAAAATACTCTAGGACATCGCCTGTATTCAAGCGATTTGCAATCAGTCGTATTGTTCCCTCGCTATCTTCGGCAAAGAATTGCCTAGCAAGTTCGTCAATTTCAATTCGCTCTGCCCGCAGTTCTGTTGAACGCCAAACACGAGAAACCAGCGAGGTAAAAATGATCGCACCGATGAAAAACCCAGCAATCCTAATCCCTTCTGGTCTTTCGATGATATTAACAATGGTGGTATATAAAAATAGCAGTGTAATGATGGCAAAAACGAGTCTGGCCCGCTTCTGTCGGTGACGGTGGGCTGATAAGGTGACGGCAAAGGCGGCTGAGGTGATCAACACCAGTACACCAGTTGCATAAGCCCCACCTTGGGCTTCTACACTTGCTTTAAAGATAATTGTGACAACAAAAGCGATCGCTGTGTAGACTAACACCAAAGGTCGGGTTACTCGTGCCCAATTGGGCGCCATGCCATAGCGTGGTAGGTAGCGAGGCACGATATTTAATAGCCCTGCCATTGCAGATGCACCTGCAAACCACAAAATAGAAATAGTACTTAAATCGTAAATTGTGCCAAAGCCATTGCCCAAATACAAATGTGCCAAATAAGCAAGGGCCCGTCCGTTAGCTTTGCCCCCCGATGCAAATTCTGCGGGTGGAATCAATAGAGTGGTTATAAAACTGGTGGTAAGCAAAAAGAAGCTCATAATTAGAGCAGCAGTGGTGAGCAACTTGCGTGTATTCCGAATCCGCCCTTTGGGATGCTGCGAAGTGCTGTTACTGCTACCTTTAACCAGGGGCATAACGGTAACACCAGTCTCAAAACCTGACAATCCCAGTGCGAGTTTGGGGAAGATGAGGAGAGAGATGCCGATTAGAATCAAAGGGTTAGAATGGCGTGCAAAAAGTGCAGTTTGCCAATTCGGAATCGTTTCTGTGTGATTTAATATCTGATACACACCGACGCCAACGACAATCAAGTTTAACAGCAGATAAGCTCCCACCAAAACTACTGCAATCCCAATGGCTTCTCGGAAACCTCTCAAGAAAACTGCACCTAGTAATGCAACTAATATCAAGGTAATTGCGATCGGCTGATTGTGAAGCCAATGTGGTGTCAGCGGATTTTCGACGATATGGGCTGTGGCATCAGCAGCTGACAAAGTAATTGTAATAATAAAGTCAGTTGCCACAAACCCAAGTAAGCACAGTACAAGTAATTTGCCTTGCCACCAGGAAAGTAAATGCTCTAACATTGCGATCGACCCTTCACCATGAGGGCTTTCGGCAGCAATGCGTCGATAGATTGGCAACGCTCCAAACAGCGTCAGCAAAACCAGAATCAAGGTAGCTATAGGAGAAAGAGCGCCAGCTGCCAGTGCTGCAATCCCAGGTTGATAACCAAGGGTAGAGAAATAATCTACACCAGTCAAGCACATCACCTGCCACCAAGAATGCTGGCGATGTGCTTCTTCCTTGCGGTAAGGCCCTTTTTTCTCTTGTCGGTTTTCTTCAAGCAACCAGTGGATTAACTGACTGCCGAGCCGTTTTGTTGAAACAATTGATTTAGCCATCAAATACGGTTGTGTTGCAAAAGTCGGCTTTGTGATTTTTTAAAGCCTTCGTGGTTTATTAAAATTTTTAACTACAAAGGCATAGCACTATTATCGTATGTTAAGCATCCTGTCCCATTTACAAAATATATAGCAGTAGTTCGTAGTCGTCTACCAGATCGAGATCGGTTGCAGGTTTTAGTATAAGAATAATCAATACTGCAACTGTATATTTTGGGATTAACGCTTTTGCGCTCTTAGCACCTTTAAGCCGTATAAATTATAAAAAACGACGCTGCGAAACTTGGTATGTACGCAATCAACAAATCAACCCTAAAATAAAAGTCACTTTTAGTTATATGATGTTTGTGTAAATGACCACAAGATAATTAGCCTGCTAATCTATAACTCTGTTTGTGTAGCCGCAGACTTTAGTTTGATAGAATTATGGGCATATAGTCGAACACAATATACAAACAATGTATTAGATAGGTTTCTAGCATCATGCGAACCCATGTGCACCAACTACACTAATTCAGATGTTTGACAATATCTGCAAGTTTTTAGTTGAGAACTTCTCCAGTGACTTCGCTACATGGTTATTAGGCGAATCTATTAATTTAACAGAACTAAGTCCAAAAGAATTATCTCTCGAACCGATTCGGGCTGATGCTGTAATTCTGTTGCAGTCGGAGCAAAGCATATTGCATTTGGAATTTCAAACCCAAGTCGATGCAGAAATTCCTTTTCGGATGATTGACTATCGATTACGAGCATATCGCCGCTTTCCAGACAAAGCAATGCATCAAGTTGTAATTTACCTCAAGCAAACAAATTCAAATTTGGTGCAACAAAATACATTTACAATTCCTGGGACACGACATGAATTTGCAGTTATCAGACTTTGGGAACAACCTACAGAAGTATTTTTGAGAACACCTGGACTCTTACCTTTAGCGGTCTTAAGTAATACAATCGATCCAGAAGTTATACTTACCGAAGTTGCACGGGAAATTAACGGGATTACAGAATTAAGAACTCAAAGCAATATTGCTGCTTCTACAGCGATTTTAGCTGGTTTAATATTAGATAAAGAGGTTATTAAACGAGTTTTGAGGTCAGATATTATGCGCGAGTCAGCGATTTATCAAGACATTCTACAAGAAGGTAAAGCTGAAGGCAAGGCTGAAGGTAAGGCCGAAGGTAAGGCCGAAGGTAAGGCCGAAGGTAAGGCCGAAGGTAAGGCTGAAGCGTTACTCGAAGTGGCAAGAAATCTATTTAGTACTGGTATGCCATTAGAGGCGATCGGCAAGGTGACAGGGTTATCAATTGAGCAGTTACAGTATTTACAGGTAAATGAGTCTCGTGAGTCCAATCAATAAATAATCGGTGCAGGTTAACTGCACCGATTAGCAAGTGTCACTCGAATTGAACAAACATCCCATTGTTTCACGCCAATGCTGAAGCTTGGGGTTTGGCAAAAATCATTCTTCCTGCTGTAGTTTGTAAAGCACTGGTAACTACTACTCGCAGTTCACCACCCACATAACTGCTACCTTCTTCAACAACTACCATTGTGCCGTCATCTAGGTAGCCAATGCCTTGACTGGGTTCTTTGCCTTCCTTGAGGATTTTTAAATCCAGGTTGTCGCCAGGTAAATAACTGGGACGGACGGCATTCACTAAATCATTCACATTCAAAACAGGTACTTTCTGAACACTGGCGACTTTAGACAAGTTGTAGTCGTTGGTTAGCAGTGTGCCGCTAATTTCTTGGGCGAAGCGTACTAACTTGGCATCCACTGTGGGAATATCTTCGTAGTCAATTGTATTAATCAGGATGCGATCGGGATAATCTTCCTTAATACGATTGAGAATTTCTAGTCCTCTCCTTCCCCGCACCCGTTTTTGGTCTTTGCTAGCATCCGCTACTTGTTGGAGTTCTTGCAAGACAAACTGCGGTACGAGAATTTGCCCTTCTAAAAACCCTGTTTCTAGTAAGGCTTCAATACGACCATCAATAATACAGCTAGTATCTAGAACTTTGGTATTGGCTGGTTTTAATGTTCCTTCCACTACCATCGATTCAACGGTGTTGGGATTAATGAACCGCAATAAGCCTCGCCCGTGGGTGTCTGCCAAATTCATGCCAGTGACGGAGAGGATGATACTACCGACAACTGCCACCAATGGCTTAATAAATCCAAAATCCGCCGGGATCGGGAGCAAAAATAGTGGGGCTAGCATCAGGTTGGCTAGTAATAGCCCAATCACTAAGCCAATGGCACGAGTTAAAATCGCTTCCAGAGGCATTTCTTTGACTTGTGATTCTAGGCGACGATATGTCGTCTGGAAACTCAGCCCGATCGCACCACCAATAATAGCGGCAAAGACGGCAACAACTAAGCGTAAAGCTTCTAGATTCGTTACCTGATCTAGGGTGCCATTGGGTAGTAGTTCAATGCTGTAGAACCCTATTCCCGACGCTGCTAGGATAAATGAGAAAATAATAATGGCGTCAAGCATGGTTGTCTTGTTTTCCTGTAACTGTGTTAACCGATAAAGTTAAGTATTTTTTATTTTATCGGTAAGATAAACCTATCAACATTGACTTACACTAAGGTTTTAGGCTGACAATATCTGCAATTATTATAACTAAAGGTTTTTATCTTAATATTTTTCATTGTTTTGTTGTAAAAAGACAAAAACTTGTAAATAAACTACTTATTTTGTAAGAATTCAGAATCCAGAATCTAAAAGTCAGAATTAAGAAGACTTTGATACCTAAACTTAATAAGTTTAATAAAATCAAGAAGTCATTACACGCTTGATTTGACAATTATTCTGGCTTTTGACTCCTGACTCCTGAATTCTTATCTCATTTTCATTGTCTCTAATTCGCAGTTGGATTAACTTAAAACTTTTCTCAAAATGAGTAAAACATTTAGTATTTCTGGAATTGCGAGTTCTGCTTATGTGCATATTCCCTTTTGCAGACGGCGCTGTTTTTATTGTGATTTCCCGGTATCTGTTGTGGGCGATCGCTTGCGGGGCGAAACATCTGGTACTATCTCCCAATATGTTGAGGTGCTATGTCAAGAAATTGCCATTACACCAGCATTTGGTCAACCTCTGAAGACAATTTTCTTCGGTGGTGGTACTCCTTCGTTGCTCTCAGTAGAGCAGCTACAACGGATACTGACAGAGCTACAGAAGCATTTTGGGATTGCGTCTGGGGCAGAGATTTCTATGGAAATTGACCCAGGTACCTTTGATTTAGCCCACATAGCAGGCTATCGCAATGCAGGCGTGAACCGGGTAAGTTTGGGCATACAAGCCTTTCAATCAGAATTATTGCAAAAGGCGGGGCGATCGCACTCAGTTGAAGATATTTTTGCAGCTGTGGAACTAATCCACCAAGTCGAGATTCCCGTATTTAGCTTAGACTTAATTTCTGGGTTGCCGCATCAGTCTTTAGATCAATGGCAAGATTCCTTAGAAAAAGCCGTGGCGATAGTACCCACTCACATTTCCATTTACGATCTTACCATCGAACCAGGTACAGCCTTTGGTCGTTATTACAAACCTGGCGATACTCCTTTGCCTACGGATGAAGCCACAGTCAAAATGTACCAGATGGGGCAGCAGGTTTTAACTAGTGCAGGTTATGAGCATTATGAAATTTCCAATTACGCTCAACCTGGTTATCAGTGTCGGCATAATCGAGTGTATTGGGAAAACCGTCCTTATTATGGCTTTGGCATGGGTGCGGCGAGTTATGTTCAGGGGAAACGCTTCACTCGTCCGCGTAAAACTAAGGAATATTACCAGTGGGTACAAGCTGGGGGTGTAATTGATTGTGATGTAACCCCCCCAAAGGAAGTATTGTTAGAAACGTTAATGTTGGGGTTGCGTTTGGCAGAAGGTTTGAGTTTGGCGGCGTTGGTAGAGGCGTTTGGCGAAGAGAAGGTGGAGGAGATTTGTCGGTGTTTGCAATTGTATTTTGAAAAAGGTTGGGTGGAAGTTGCACAGGGAAGATTGCGTTTGATCGATCCCCAAGGGTTTTTGTTTTCTAATGTGGTATTGGCAGAATTGTTTGAGAAGTTGGGCTGACGAACTGTTTATGCAAAAAAATAAAGTTAGAAAAGCTGTAATTCCGGTAGCTGGTTTCGGTACTCGTTTGTTTCCAGCTACTAAAGTTGTCAAAAAAGAACTTTTCCCGATTATCGATCGAGATGGTAGGGCAAAACCTGTGATTCTTGCAATTATTGAAGAGGCAATTAGTGCTGGAATTACAGAAGTAGGGATTGTGGTGCAGCCAGATGACAAAGAAATATTTGCAGATTTCTTGAAAAACCCACCCAAAAAAGAGCTTTTAGAGAAACTTTCACCACAAAATCAAGAATATAGCCGATATCTCGAAGATTTAGGTAGCAGAATTACCATTCTGTTACAAGAGGAACAATTAGGCTATGGTCATGCAGTATTTTGTGCCAAGGATTGGGTACAAAATGAACCGTTTTTGCTCATGTTGGGCGACCACATTTATGCATCTGACATTGAAAAGTCTTGTGCTAGTCAAGTTTTAGATGTTTACGAACAAGTTAATCAAAACGTTGTTGGCTTAACTACAATGCCAGCAGAAATTATTCATCAAGCTGGGTGTGTAACAGGAGTTTGGCAAGAGTTAAACTCGATTTTGTCAGTTAGACAACTGTATGAGAAACCGACTATTGAGTATGCACAACAGCATTTACGTGTAGAAGGAATGTCAGAAAATAATTTTTTATGTATATTTGGCTTATATTTACTAACGCCGAAAATTTTTGACTTTCTCGCAGAACATATCAACCAAAATTTCCGAGAACGAGGTGAATTTCAGTTAACATCTTGTCTTGAACAATTGCGTCAGGAAGAGGGAATGACAGGATATGTTGTTAAAGGCAAGTGTTTTGATACAGGTTTGCCAGATACTTATCGGCAGACAATGATTGATTTTAGAAAAATATAGATTAATCTTAGTTCAATTTGTTTATCTGGGAGGCTCTCACTTTTTAAAATAGTTCAAATAGATAGTAGTCTATTGAGGTAAGCAGAGGCATCTTGAAAATATAACGTTTAATTTGCTCCTGGCGATCGCCTCTTTTTTTGTTAAAGCAGTTTTCAGGTAGATGGGTTACAAAATGCAGGACTCTAAATCAAACATAAACCTTAAAAAACTACCTCAAAACTAGCGGTAGTTAGAGTAGGAAAAGAGGTAGCATCCAATTGTGCAAATTTACCCCCGGAATTAATCTCAGCAAAATCATCCGCCGAACCATTAGGGTTATAAAAGAGACTACCATTTGCGCTATTATAAACGATCGCGGCACTACTACTTGCAGCTAAAGTATCGTTTGTGACTGTGGCAAAGTCTGCGGAATCTAATTGAGTCGGAAAGACTGAGTTACTTAGAGCTGTAAAGGTAGATTTAGATAGTTGGATCTTGTCTTGCTCAGGATTGAAGTCACTAATAACATCAACTCCGAGTTCCCTAATATTAAACTTCGATCCTGTTGCAAATCCAAACTTATCTGAACCAGCGCCTCCTTCTAGTAAGTCATCCCCACTATCTCCCTGTAGGTAATCGTTCCCTTGATTCCCGCTCAGAATATCTTTTCCACTACTGCCAAAAAGAATATCATCACCTCTGCCCCCCAGAAGGTTGTCGTCACCACTACCCCCATCTATTTTGTCTGCACCAGTTCCACCAAAAAGGATGTCAGAACCTGCCCCCCCATCAATGTAATGATTACCAATAACCCCAGAAAGCGAAATACTGTCATCACCATCCCCAGCAAAAATAACTTTATCGCCAGCCGAAAAATCCGCTCTACTAAAGGTATCGTCTCCCTTGGTTGTAGTGACATCAGTACCGATCGCATTTCTAGCTCGAGCAACTGCCTCTTTTATGACATCAGCAAGATTTTCACTTGTAGAACCAAGAGTTAGTACACCACCTCGACCAAGCTGGGTAACTAGTGTCTCGTAATTGGCTGCAACATTACTTGTAGTTAGAAAAATTGGAATAATGTTATTTGCTTCTAGCGCAGTTTTTACTTGTCCGACCTGTGGATAATCTTCAAAAGCATCAGCTATCCCATCTCCATTATTGGCAATAGTATCACTTGGAAGAACTGCTGCGCGATCGCCGGCAACGTGATAAGTACCATCGGTGGCTATTAGAATAACACGAAATGAACCTACTCTGTAACCAAGACTGCCGCTATTTAAAGCTGCGAACAAGAGTGCAAATAATTGTGATTCTGGCCCATCATTGCCACCAAAAGCTTGAAAGTTAAAGATTTTGTCTTTAATTGTTGTGACATTATTTGTCAAAGGGACTTCTGGTTGATATACATAGTCAGCGTAACCTCCAAAAGGCGCAAGTGGCTTATCCTTGAAAGAGGCAATACCAAATTTCAGGTCATCACCAAATATATTTGCTAATGCCGGGTTGGTTAAGCGATTTACTGTCGCCGGAAGTACAGTTTTCAGCTGGACTAAATTCTCGTCAGATGACGATGTTAAGTCTTGCAGCAGAATAATATCAGATACTAAACTCACAGTTTTTCCCTCTGACTATTTTTATTCATGGGTTGTATTGCAAAGTGCCTGAATGCTATTTCAGCTTGATATTAGCAGGGTTAATTGATTTAAGATAGTACTTAAACTGAAGAAAATATAATCTCTTTGAAAAAATATTTGCTGTGTTCTGACTCCTGCCTCTACCCTACTTAAAGTTATAGTTGCAGACTTAACGAGAGAGAATGTTACAAGATATAAGTTAAGCTAAAGTGCGTCAATGGGTGAGCAGTGAAGATAATGCTTTGGATTAGAGGATGAATCAGTATTTTGCAACGGTTGCTCGCGGATTAGAAACCCTTGCGGCTCAGGAGTTAGAGCAACTGGGTGCCCATTCCGTAGAGCCGGGGTTTTGCGGTGTAGCCTTTGAGGGCGATCGCACTTTACTTTATCGCGTCAATCTCTGGGCTAGGCTGCCGTTCCGAATCTTGGTGAATATCGATGAGTTTCCATGCCTTGATGCCAAGGATCTCTATCGCGGTATCCAAACTATCGATTGGCAAAACTATCTGACGCCAGATATGACGCTGGCGGTGAATGTCACGGGCAAAAACGATCGCCTCAACCACAGCCACTTCACATCTCTTCAGGTGAAAAATGCGATCGTTGACCAACAAAAAGAAAATCTGGGCGAGCGTTCAAATGTAGAGCTTCATGAACCAGATGTGCGGGTTAATGTTCATATTGAACGCGACTTTTGTACCGTTAAACTCGACAGTTCGGGAAATAGTCTGCATCGCCGAGGCTACCGTCCGGCGGTGGGAGTAGCCCCTCTCAAAGAATCTCTGGCTGCTGCCCTGATTCAACTTTCAAGTTGGCAACCAAACCAGATGTTCTACGATCCTCTGTGTGGATCTGGCACTTTACCTCTGGAAGCTTGCTTAAAGGCACTAAATATCGCACCAGGACTGTTTCGCGAATCCTTTGGATTTGAAAATTGGCTTGATTTTGACCTGCCCCTTTTAGAAAAGCTGCTCCAAGAAGCTAAAGACAGCCAACTTGATAGCCTGAGCGCACCTATTTGGGGAAGCGATCGCGATGAAAATATAATTGAGCAAGCGATTAACAATGCTCAAAATTGCGGCGTTGATAACCATGTATGGTTTTCTCAAATGGAACTTGCCGATGTTGTCGCCCCCGCAGATAGTGGGATTTTATTCTGCAATCCACCTTATGGCGAACGGCTGGGGCGAGATCGCGATCTAGGAGCATTTTACAAACTTTTAGGCGATGTGCTGAAACAACGCTTCAAAGGCTGGACTGCCTTTGTCCTCAGTGGCAACAAGGAACTGTCTCAATCGATTGGACTAAAATCATCCCAGCGAATTGCGGTGTACAACGGAACGCTGCCTTGTCAGTTAATGAAATATGAGTTGTATTAAGAAAATTGTCGGTTTGTAGTATGTTAAAGGCGATCGCTCTCAACTACTTCTGCTGAGTAAAAAATACATTGCCTGAAAATTTTGTGACACTGGGGATGTGCTGTATTATTGGAGTTTGTAAGAACCGCGACCTAAATCTGCTGTTGCATGGCATTGGCTATCTCGATAGATTCAATCTGAATCGGTGATATTTTTAATACTCTTTAAGAAATTTAAATTAAGTCAAACAAACTTGAAACTATGTGTAAGTCTATATTTTAGCAGTTACTGTAACAACTTTTGAAACAAGTGGCAGTATAATCAATGACTGACAATCTGCAATTTATTTATCGTTAGAAGGCAAGGCTATTTATGTCAGACCAATTCACCTTTACCGTTACCAATAAAACTGAATTGGCAATTACAGAGTTGTGGGTATCTGTAGATGATAAAGAGTGGGCTTCGTTTAACTTGGGTGAGTTAGGGATTCCAGCAGGTGAAACAGCAACAATTGCTTGGGCTGAATATACGAATGGTTCGCCTTGTGAATGGTACATCTCTGCTGTATTTGAAGATGAATCAGAAACTGAGTCAGCCTTATTTAACTTCTGTAAAGAACCAGATTTAACAATCAAATAAATTCTGCACTGCGATCGCCACCGGAAAGGGCGTGTACGCCATCGCGCTTGATACATGATTGCATATCGATTCCAGACATAAAAATAAAAGCCCTACCTCGAAAGTATCTAAGTGCAGCTTGATATTAGAATTAACATGTCCCTTTTAGAGAAGTTGCTCGAAGAAGTTAGGGACAGCCTGTGAAACGCCCTGACTGCGCCTATTTGGGGAAGCGATCGCTCTCAACTATTTCTGTTAGATCGTAAAGACGCGATAAATTATTGTAGAGACGGCGATTCATCGCGTCTTACCTGTGATATTTTTAATACTCTTTAACAAAATTAAATTTAGTCAAAAAAAGATTGAAACTATTCCTGAATCTATATTGTGGGAGTTTGCATGACAACGCTTTAAAAAAGTGGCAGTATAATCGGTGACTGACAACCTGCAATTTATTTATAGCTAAAAGGCAAGGCTATTTATGTCAGACCAATTCACCTTTACCGTTACCAATGATACCGAACAAGCAATTACAGAGTTGTGGGTATCTGTCGATGATGAAGAGTGGGCTTCATTTACCTTGAGTGACTCAGGGATTCCATCGGGTGAAACAGTAACAATTGCTTGGGCTGAATATACGAATGATTCGCCCTGTGAATGGTACATCTCTGCTGTATTTGAAGATGAATCAGAAACAGAGTCAGCCCTATTTAACTTCTGTGAAGAACCAGCTTTAACAATCGGATAAATTCTACACTGCGATCGCCACCGGAAAGGGCGTGTACGCCATCGCGCTTGAGGCATGATTGCATATCGATTCCAGCCATAAAAATAAAAGCCCTACCTCGAAAGTATCTAGGTGGGGCTTGATATTAAAATTGACATGAGCCACAAGCTTAGTTGGTGGTGCGTTCAAATCTAGCTGCTTGAGTAAACAAACAAAGCTGGCTTTGTTATTTGGCCTAATTTGTCGGGCTGAAACAGGTTTCATCCTTGCCGATCAGACAAAGCTGTTTCTGACCTAGATCGGTTTTGAATTTCACCTGATAAGTTTCGTTTTCCGCAGGCAAAGTTTTCGTGTAGTTATTCGCTCTGTCGCACGAAAAGTCACGAGTGAAAGTTGCTGGAGACCAGTTAAGTGTCATCGTACTGCCGCTCAGACTGGCTTTTCCTTTTCGAGATTGGAAAATTTGCTGGTTGCAGCTACCGTTCATTACGTTCATTATTCCTGTAAATTCGACCGTTCCGTTCGGCAAAAATTGATAAGTGAAACGCGAACCGTTCGATCCGATATATGTACCATTCGTACTTATAGCACTGTTTCCGGTACGCGTCCAAACCCATTTTCCAACTAACGACGAAATCTCTCCAACGCTACCAGATGAATCATCAGTATCATTTGAAGCAGTTTCGCCCGCGTGAGCGCTATCGTAAACAGAC
The DNA here is from genome assembly GCF_034530895.1 of Nostoc sp. DedQUE08. Lineage (NCBI taxonomy): Bacteria > Bacillati > Cyanobacteriota > Cyanophyceae > Nostocales > Nostocaceae > Nostoc > Nostoc sp. DedQUE08. The sequence goes on along the minus strand of NZ_JAVRCD010000085.1, from coordinate 9,776 downwards.
AGCAAAAGTTTAGCTTCCGCATCATTCGGTAAATTTCGTAATTGCCCTACAAATTCTCCGTTAAATGCCTGCCGAATCCGGCTTTGTTCCTCTTCGGTCTTAGCAAGAGCTTGTGTATAATTGGAAATTAGATTGTCAATGCTTTTTCTAGTTCCATCTGGGTCTTTGCGAAACTCATTTAATTTTATTGACTGATATTCATTACGCTGCTCGCTAGTGAATTTTCCTGAAAAGACCCATTCGTAAAAAGCGATAACTTTGTCAATATCAGATTTGTTGAGAGATTCGTTTTGAGCCGTTACTAAAACTTTAGTTCCAGCAGCTTGGGCAGAAATCTTTATAGTCGCTCCGTCCATCAAAACGATAGATAAAAATAAGATGGAAAAATATTTGAATTTGTTCATTATTACTATAATTCTGTTGCCATGAAATTAATGTTCCCTGTGAATGGGGAGTTTATATGCAAATTTACACCTGTAAGTGTGCGAGGCATTAGTTAGGTTGCGATGAAATTAATTGTAAACGTTTAGAGGGTATAAATAATAATAAAAATACCCAAGGCTAAATAATTCGTATTACGTTCGCAAGCTGCCAGAACTTATCAATAGTTAAATCAAGCTATTATAAATGCACTTAATGCATTGACTAAAAATGACATTAGGTCTAGTCCAATATAGAAGTGATTTCTGTACAAATCAGGAATATCTATACTAGACTTATTGCATTTGTCGGGAAAAGGTTCTGTATTGTCCCTTTCCCCTTTAACATGAGTCCCTTTTCCCCAAGAGTGCAAAAAGCACTTTTGCAAGAGGTCTACTCAGTAAGCCAATTAGTTGTAGAAGCAGGTATATGTCTATTTGCTGGATAAAGTTCGACTGAAATTAAGTTGTTAATTGTTGTAATAGTACCTGCAATACAACTTCATTTAGAAACTTTCTCTCAACTCAAAATCGGATGCTGAGACTGACTGCGTAGTTTACCACCGTAGGCATCGCATTCACTATTTTAGATTTTACTAATTGCAATTCCTCAAAATACTTAAAGCCACCGCCTCCGCCACCTTAATACCATCGATACCAGCCGAAAGGATTCCCCCGGCGTATCCCGCTCCTTCACCAGCCGGATAAAGACCGACTGTATTTAAACTCTGATAATCCTCTTTGCGTTTAATCCGAATTGGTGATGAAGTGCGGGTTTCTACCCCAGTCAACACAGCATCATCCATCGCAAATCCTTTAATTTGTTTGTCAAAAGCGGGAAGGGCTTCACGAATGGCTGCGATCGCATAATCTGGTAAACTCTCACTCAAATCACCCAAATGTACCCCAGGTGTATAAGACGGTTTAACTGTGCCAAATGCTGTAGAGGGGCGATGGTTGAGAAAGTCTCCCACCAACTGCCCTGGAGCTTCATAAGTTCCACCGCCTAACTCAAATGCTCGTTCTTCCAAGCGCCGTTGAAAGTCAATTCCCGCCAAAGCATTCCCCGGATAATCTTCAGGGGTGATGCCGACAACGATCGCACTATTGGCATTGCGCTCATTGCGAGAGTATTGGCTCATCCCATTGGTGACGACTCGCCCCGGCTCTGATGTAGCTGCAACTACCAAGCCCCCCGGACACATACAAAAACTATAGACAGAACGACCATTTTGACAGTGGTGAACCAGTTTGTAATCAGCAGCACCTAAAAGCTTATGACCCGCCTGAGCGCCGAAACGACATTGGTCAATGAGATACTGGGGATGTTCGACTCGAAAGCCGATAGAAAATGGTTTCGGCTCTATGTAAACTCCACGATTAAATAGCATTTGGAAAGTATTACGGGCGCTATGACCTACCGCCAGAACGACATAATCGCTGGCGATATATTCCCCACTGGCGAGGGTGACTCCCCGCACCTGTCCATTTTCGATGTTGATATCTTCCACTAGGCTTTGAAAGCGAATTTCACCGCCGAGGGATTCGATTTTGGCACGCATACTTTGGACGATTCCCACCAGTTTAAAAGTGCCAATGTGCGGTTTGTTGATATAGAGAATTTCTGGTGAGGCTCCCGCATTGACGAGTTCGGTTAGCACCTTGCGCCCATAGTGCTGAGGATCTTTGACTTGACTGTAGAGTTTGCCATCGGAAAATGTACCCGCCCCACCTTCGCCAAACTGGGCATTAGATTCGGGGTTGAAGTCTGATTTTTTCTTCCAAAAGCCAAAAGTATCAGCAGTGCGATCGCGAACTTGTTTGCCACGTTCTAAAACGATCGGACGAAAGCCCATTTGCGCCAGCATCAAACCCGCAAATAAGCCACAAGGCCCAGTACCAATCACGATGGGGCGAATCGTCAAATTGCTTGGTGCTTGTGCCACTGGGCGATAACTCATGTCTGGCGCGATCGTCACATGAGGATCTTTTTTCAGGCGCTTGAGTAGATGAGTTTCCTGAGTCGTTTCTACATCCAGAATATAAACAAGGGTAATCTCTCCTTTCTTACGGGCATCGTAGCTACGCTTGAAGATGGAATAGCTAATCAAATCTTCGTCCGTGATTTGCAGCTTTTTGAGGATGGCAGTCTTGATCTCATCTTCAGGATGATCGAGCGGGAGCTTTACTTCTGTTAGGCGTAACATAGCGAGGAGAAATGCATACTGTCTATCAAAATATTAACAACAGAGGCAGGAAGCATGACGAATACTGCCTTTTGCCGAAACCTTAGATAAACACTAACTTTTCACGTCATGGAAAAACTTAACGTTCCTCCCGACACAGTTGCAACGAGTAATAATACGTAGCAATAATTACCTCAGAGAAACAAGAAAAGTTTAGTTGAAATCAATACCTGTTAAGGTGTAGTTCCAATGTATTGAGCAACTTAGGCAAGTCCTTTTGAGAAACCTGACGTGTACCCGTCTCGACTGCATCAACCCAGGAAACGCTTTTCTCCATCGTTGTAGCAAAAAATGCTCTAGACCAACCTTTTGCTTTTCTCGCTCCTCTAATGACATTACCTGATAGAGGCTGGATATTGTTTGCACTCAGCTGATTCGAGTCCACAGTCAAGCGTTCCTGTACTTCTGCTGGTAAATGAAAACGCCATCTAGAATTGAGTATTTGATTCCAGTAACCTATAGGTCTTTTAGCAGCTTTGCTGCTTGTTAACCAAGCTGGGCCTGTTTCGAGTTCTGCTTGCCATCCAGCTTCTTTGACAACTTTCAAGTCAGTTTCCAAATCATCAGCCATTTGCCGTCTAAGCTGTCTGTCTTGCTCTGCCGTTGACACTTTGTCTGCACCGTAAGCAATCTCCATCAGAGTCTTGCCCATTACACAATCTTGGAATTCCGGTTTGATTTGGAAGGTTAGCCAAACTAGCATTCTAGCCGCGCCAGCATTTTGTTTACCAATACTAAATAGTTTCTGTACGGTTTTCTTGGTAATAATTCCAGTGTGGTAGTGATATTTAGATTTATTGAGGAAGTATTTTGTCCATACTCCAGCTTGACCTATCACCTTTAAACCCACTAGCTTGTTATTGCCAGCTTTATCTGTTTCAAAATCTCGTATTATGCTGATGTCCCAAATCTTTAAATCAGCAACAGTAAAAGCTCCTACTTTCCCTTGTTTAGGCGATGCAATACAAGCTAGTACTTGAGCAGGTTGGCGTAACAAGGAGTACAAAATACTCAATTTTTCATGCTTGCATAAATCCCTGCGTTTCACAAGCCCTGTGTATTCAAGTAGTTGCTTGTCATCAATTACAAAATTACCTGACCAAGGTTTATCTAAGCTAGCTACTAAGGCACAGTAAATCAGGTGAATAGCACACGCCCTTGGATCAAATTCGTTTATAACAACTAAAGCTGCCTCTTCTGCCAGTGTTTCTGGTTGTGGAGTTTCGGGATTATCTGTTACATAGTAAAAGATTTTTCCTTTTCCAATTTCAGCTTCTCTTTCATAACTAAAAGTATTATTTACTTGACCTTTCCATGACAGATTCATTTTTTGAGATAATACTTCGGCAACTCCATACAAAACTAGCGACAATGCAGCAACATTAGTCTTACTATCAGGAAATAAAGAAGCTTTTTTGAATTGCCGAGGTTTTGCTGAATCTTGGTAATTTAATTCTAAGTTTTGCTCAGATTTATTAACTCTGTCTTGAAGAGTAATTTGCTTTGATGATTGAGTAGTTGGGTCTTCTAAAAATTCTTCATCAAGAGCAACGTTAGTTTCTTTTTGATTTGGATTACGGGAAATAGTAATTCCCATGACCTGGTGAAATAGATGCAAAAGTTTACTATATAATGTTTTTGCTAAGTGTTTCATTTTCCTACTACCAATTTGCTGCTCACATAGGTAATTTACAATGATGAAATAAATAAAGCCTGAGTTTCTTCTAGTTGACCTTGCTAGAATATAACTCTCAGCTGCTTTGAGTCGCTTTAAACGATCGCCAACAATGCAAAAGATTTTCTACTAGGTGATACCAATCTAATAAAAAGTGGTCAAGTAAAAAAATTTGATTTTTACTTGACCATAATTATCAGTGATGAGTTCAAGCTTTCACTGATTGTAATTACGAATTGCAGCTTTGCTGCTTCAGGTTACTAACGGTACTGTTGGTCAGCCGGATCTCCATACGGGTCTTCGCTAGCTGGACGGACGTTACCATACTGCCTGTAATCCGCCGGATCGCCGTAGGGGTCTTGGCTAGCTGGGCGGACGTTACCATACTGTCCGTAATCTGCCGGATCGCCGTAGGGGTCTTGGCTAGCTGGACGGACGTTACTATACTGCCCGTAATTTCCTTGGTTGCCTCTTTGCATCAACTTTTTCATAGCTAGGGCGGCGATACCAGCCATCGCTCCCTTCGCTAATGGATTGCTCATAATGTTACCACCTTGACCACCTGTAAAGCTCCCCACAGCACCACTCATAATTTGACTGAGTATATCTGGTTGTTGCTGGTGAACCCGGCCTGTCGTTTGAGCAAGATAATTTGGGTCTTGAAAGCGATCGTCTATACCATCTTGGTTTAGATCGGGAAAATTCAAGTTTGAAGAGCGCGTCTGCTGTTGAAGAGAGCGACCAAATTGCATCCGCTCTTGTGGTGACATCCGACTAAAGGCTTCTTGTGCAGATTCCTGATAAAGGTCTGGAGGTAACTGTCTAGATACTTGCTGATAACGGTTTAAAACTTCTTCATCTGAGTATCCCTCATGAGGTAAACCTTGCTCATAGCGGTTGACAAAATTGCGGTAGTCATTTTCTGGAACCTCACCGCCACCGAATATTTTTTCTAATAAATTCATTTGTGACTCCTAAACTGTGATTTTACTAAACTATCAACGGTAAAGTAATTACTTTCAATATAGTAATTGTTATATTTTTTAAAAATCATCTATCAAAGGTTACTCTTACTTTGATAAAAGTATAACTATTAGTATATAAAACTCCGGTTTGAATTTTGAAAGCATCCTGAAACTCAAAACCCTGTTGTACAAAAAATAGAGGTCAAAATCTTTTCAACAATTAAATAAAATTTCTATATACTCGTATAAAATTTTAAAAGAACCTTTTGTGAAAAAATATAATAATACTTAATATTATACTTATGAGTATTATTAACTTTAAATCCAAAAAAAGTTTCTATTAAAAAATAGGATGACGATTAAACGTCATCTATTTATAATCTGTAAAAAAATTAATTTGTCGGAACAGTACCTGCACCCAAACCCCTTAAGTCTCGCCCTGTGGGACTATTGTTATATCCTTGAAAGTCCCGGTATTGTTGTGCCTCCTCCTCTGGAACACGAATGCCCTCTTGTGGCGGTGTTACCCAGACAGGGCGATTTTGAGCATCTCGATAATAAACACGCCCATTCTTAGAAAGGTAGTGTTTCCCCTGCGCTCCCGCTCCTTGGGCATTCTTTCGCTGATTGTAAAGGTAGTAAAGTCCAGCAGCTCCTGCCAAGATTGCCACTTTCTGCCCTGTACTTAATCCCCTTTTAGCTTGGGGTTGATTTACGGGGGCGCGATTATTTAAATTTCTCCCAACAGTATCGTCAATTGGAGGTTGCGTAGCATTTTGGGAACCTCCGCCGCAGCTAGAAAGCAGAGGGATTGTTAGCAATGTTGAAAGAAATACTGTTGTTGTCAGCGAAGCTAATCTATTTGTCTCGATCATACATTTTCTTTTCCGGCTAATTTAGCTGATATGGTATAAGAGCCTACAGTTTTATACAATGGTCAAGCAAAATTTAGCTTTTTACTTGACCAAAAGTTCAGATACACTGTATCCGCCACGATACTTTAGTTAGCTTAAAGTCTCTGATTCTTCTCTGCCTAGAATTTGTTTTTTAAGCAAGCGAATTTCTTCTGCTAGTTCTTGCCGAGTCGAATTTTTGAGCAAATAGCGGGAAGTAAACCAAATTGTGTAACCAAGTCCAATTAATTGGAGAAATGGAGAAACTAGGGGAATATCATTTATGGCGTTGAGTACCGCTAGAAAAATTCTTAGCGCCGTAACTGTTATCACAAGCAACGCAAAGCTGATAATCAGCAATTTGTATTCTTGGTAGAAGCTACCTATGTACTCAGGTATTTTTGCCAAAAATATAGAAATCTGCCTACCATTTTTTTGCCATTGTTCTTCATTTTCCGAGGCGGGCGGCAACATTGCCAGGTTTCCAGACTCTGAACCTTTAAGTGCTTTTATCTGGTTTTGGGAGGCAGTATCAACGTACTGATCTTGCTGTAACTCTGTGTCCATAATTATCTCCTGATTTTCTGCAATGAGAGCAGTTTTAAAGTTTACACTTTATTATTATCAATTTTTGCAACACTTGCTTTGCAACTAGATTTCTTAATCCTTAGCGGCACAGCTAAATATTGATTTGCAAATTTGTTAGGACTTTAATAATATTTAGGCATTTTTAAATTTCCTTCTCATCAATCTTTTGGCATAGATTTTGTCTTATAGAAGAGGGATGGAGCAAGTATTACAACTTAAGCAAATAAATCTTTAATAATGTGAAGATATTTGATTTAAGTGTAAGGTGTTAATAAATATATCAAACTAGCTAGGTTTGATAGTATGTATTGATTTAGCTAATTTTAGTTTTGAAATTTACTGCTAGAAACTAGCCACATAAATGCTAGAAACTAGTCACATTATTTACAAAAGTTAGTTTAAATTATTTTTATAATTACTAATACTTAATACTAAAATGTTGTTTTATATCATACTTATGGGCTATGAAAATATATTTAATTACTTCGATTGATTAAATATCCAGATAATTTAAGTCAATCTTCGGAGAGAAGATGTATTTAAACTAAATTGTGTAATTTATAAAAAGACACAGCAAGACTTTAAGGAATAAAATAATGCCACTTCAAAAAATAAGTGAATTTGATCAAGACTACCGTAATACTCTTGAAGGTAACGACATCAAAGGAATGGGTGTGTATGTTCAAGGAACTGATGAGAAGATTGGCACAGTAAATGATGCTGTACTAGATGACCAAGGAGCATTCCGCTATTTAATTGTTGACATAGGCTTTTGGATTTTTGGCAAGAAAATCTTACTACCAGTTGGTAAATCGCGTATTGACTCTACAGCAAACCGTGTATATGTCGTTGGTATAACAAGAGAGCAAGCGGAAAATTTACCTGAATATCAAGAGCATACAACCCTTGACTACGACTATGAAGAACAGGTGCGTGGAAGATATCGCACACCGTCTGTAGAAAGTTCAGCTACGCTTGGATCGACAGTTGGCCGCACTACTCCCAGTCCTGACAGCTACACCTACGCAGACGACGCGGATCTGTATGATGTTAGCGCTCACGAAGACCAAACCTTCAAACTTTACCAAGAAAGGTTAGTTGCTAATAAACAGCGCCGAAAAAGTGGAGAAGTATCGATTAATAAGCATGTTGAAACCGAAACTGCAAGAGTTGCTGTTCCGGTGGAAAAAGAGCGAGTCGTGATTGAGCGAGTGACTTCTCAAGACACAGGCAAAGTTGTGTCTGCTGAAGCGACTGACTTTTCCGAAGGCGAGGTAGCGCATATAGACCTCTATGAAGAAGTTCCAGACATCCGAAAGGAAGCTTTTTTGCGCGAAGAAGTCAAAGTGCAGAAAGTTGTAGACAAAGAAACCGTTGAAGCTCAAGAAACCATTCGACGCGAAGAATTAGATGTTGATACTGATGGAACTCGAATAGAGAATAAAATTGACCGAGGTTAAAACAATTCGCAATGGGCTTCGCCCCGCTACGCTAACGCAATGACGCTCCTACGTCGCTAACGCAATTACCTTTTGTGACGGGGATTTAGATTTAGGCGTTCTATTCGCCCTGCTTGGTAGAAGCTATGCAATTTAAATCCCCACCACTTGTTAACCTACTTAAACTACAAAGGTCATTGTTTTTGAGTTAGTAGGAGTAGATTTTCTATCTACTTCTACTCAAAATTACTTTCACAAGATTGATATTCCAAAAGAGTCATTAGTTTAGATGAGGTGGTTAAATTGAAAATAATTCAACAGTTTCGTCGGGTTTTAACAGCTTTAGCCTTGGTATTAGTACTAACAACGACTGCCGCCTGTAGTGGTACTGTTCAAGCGAAACAACCAACTCAATTACCGTCTGGAACTAGTTATAGTGCCGACTATGCCTTGTTGTCACGCGGTAACAGTGTACAGGGACAAGATTTTGGGAACTGGGTTGTTAGCACAGCCAAGGGAATTGTCCAAGATGCTTATGTACGTGACAACAATAAGTTAGGTGTCGTGATTACGCCTAAAGTTCGTCCGACCGAAGTGCGACCATTAGCAAAATCCTTACTCCAAGGTTTTCACAAAAATTTCCCCAATCAAGACTTAAAAGTTTTGATGTATGCACCAGACAAAAAACTGATTTTGACGGCTCAGTATGATGTGCAATCTCAGCAAGTTGAGTATAAATAAAGACTCACTGTTTTGAGAAAACCTGAGTTAATTCAGTTGATTGCAAGTATAAAAAGGAGACATTTAAAATGAGCAGCAGTGACAAGTATAAACGTGAAATTCTCAACGAGTTGGCTCACGGTAATACAGAGTCTTTAGATGATGTTTCATCTGACCCAACTCAGGAATACCAAAATTTTGATGATTTTGCCCAGCGCTCATCTCACGATCAACGTCGGCAATTGTTTAGTCAATCTTTCAACCATAACAGCATTCCACCAAGCCAACTGGAGCCAGAACTCCAAAAGGCGATCGCTCAGATTAAGCCTAATGAGCGTGATGATGTTGCACGGGCATTTTTCAAACACTTAAAGCAAAGAGGTCTAGACGAGCGCCATCTGGAGCGAGATTTGGGGCTTTCTACCCACAACCCTAACCACATAAGTGCAGATGATCTCAGCAAGGTGGCATCTTTCACATATCATAGCCATCCTGACATCTTCCACGAAGTGATGGCTGAACAACCAGCAATTCTTAAGTTTCTCAGTAATCCAATGGTTGGAGCAGCTTTAGGAGCGATCGCTTCTAAATGGTTTGGTCGTCATAAGTAATATCATGTCCGGTTAAAGACTTATCATTAAGACTGCAAGGGGGCGAAAGAGTTTTCAGGTTTTTGCACAGATAGTCAAGAACACCAAAATCTCCAATTTAGTGGCTTGCAATTTAGATAAAATGTGAGCCACTATTTTTTATTCCAACCTCCTGCCTCATTCACACTAGGACTTACGCATTGACAAGGTTGCCAAGAAGTGAATTCAGGGAAAACAAGGA
>NZ_JAVRCD010000084.1:0-29658 GCF_034530895.1 Nostoc sp. DedQUE08 | reverse complement strand
CTTGTTTTCCCTGAATTCACTTCTTGGCAACCTTGTCAATGCGTAAGTCCTAAATGCTTACCACACACAGGTTGTAGCCTTAAAAAAAGAATTTAGTCTAAACTCCAGTATTGAGGGCTGCAAAAGAAACTTGCGCAGATTACCGCTAGTAGTCTGCCAACCTAAAAATGCGCTTATGAGGTCTGTGAGAAAGGGGAAAGGGACTCATAGTAAGGGATTTAAAACATGATATCATGTCCGCCTAATTAGTTATAATTCCCGCATCTGTGCAAAAACCAGGAAACCCTCTTTCCCCCTGCCCCCAGCAAGAACTGCTCCCCTGCCGTCTTAATGATAAGTCTTTAACCGGACATGATATGAGTCCCTTTCCCCCTTTTCCCGACAAATGCCAAGAAGTCTATTAACCGACACAACCTGTTTACGAAAAATAACACGCGCTGCGATCGCCTAATACACTTTTTGGGGGTTAATAACCTGATTTGGTATAAGTATTAACTGCATCCATATCGAAAGCTAAACGACCTGAAAGCCATTAGGAGCTATTAATTACGTGATTGCACGGCATTATATTTCATTAATAGTGCTTTTTAGCATAATTGGATAGATAATAGAACTAAGTATGAGCAAAAATAGAGAACTCACATTTAAGGAGCTTTAATGACTAAACGTATTACCAGTGCTGTAAATTCGCTAGTAGCAAACTTCTCGCGACGAAATGCACTTTTGTGGCTTGGAGGTAGTGGAATAACTACCGCTTTGATGGTGGGAACACAAACGGAAGTAAGCGCTAAAGACAACAAAGAGTTGAAATTGGTGAACCCACCAACATTATATAATCCAACCCAAAATGGCTATAGCCATATAGCTGTGACACCATCAAGGGCGAGAACCGTCTATATTTCTGGTCAATTTGGTTCTGATTTACAAGGGAATCTTGTCTCCAATGAATTTGAAAAGCAGTTAATACAGGCTTTTAAAAACCTCCGTTATGCCTTAGCAGCCGTTGGGGCACAACCACAAGATGTCGCAAAAATTACTGTTCTTATAGTGGATCACAACCAAAATAAATTGATCCCGTTAGGACGTGAAATTATAAATTTATGGGGGAATAAACCACCGGCAAACACTCTTATTCCCGTTCCTAGACTTGCACTTGACGGTATGTTATTTGAAATTGATGCTTATGCGGTAATTCCAGATAACCGTAGTTGAGGACTAGTTATAACATAACCCTATCTAATAACAGTCGGCAAAGTAATAAACTTCCCCTACTGTCAATCAATAATAGTCTCTTCTATTTGAGTATGGAATTGCCTTTAGTCAGACTACGAAACCTAACTAAAAATCCCAGCAGGTACTAGTAGTTTGCTGTTGTTAACTTGGTTCTTTAAAGTTTAAAGGGAAAAGGTGAAAGGTTTTTAATACCATTTTGAAAAATGATTGCGACAGATGGATTCACACCAAGCCAGACGCACCAAGGCAATTCCCAATCCAAAATCTAAAATCCAAAATCTAAAATGGTATAACCTCTTCCCTTTTAATCTTTCCCCAGCCCTTACAAGCATATTTTTGAGTTAAAAAATTCCTACTTTACGCTTTGCAGGTTCCTAATTTACTATTGATAACCTTGATACCTTGTGTGAGATATTCTATCTCTGCATTGGATGCTTTAAAGATAAATTAGCGTGTAATGTACCATACAATTTAAAGTTTATCTTCATAAATAGTCTCGAAAGTAAAGCCATAGTAATCTTTATTAATTAACATTAAATTGCCGTTATTAATTTGGGAATAATCAAGTTATAAATGACTCGGATTTAACGGTATGTTTAGCACTCATGTTAATATTTATGGATACCAAATCATTGAAGAAATCTACAATGGTTCGAGAACTGTAGTTTACCGAGGGTATCGAGAAAGTGACTCATTACCTGTAGCGATCAAACTGCTGAAAAATCCATATCCATCCTTCAACGAACTGGTGCAGTTTCGCAATCAGTACACCATTGCCAAAAATCTAAACTCATCTTTAATCGTTCAAACCTACAGCCTAGAGGCGTATCAAAATGCCTATGCGTTGGTGATGGAAGATTTTGGCGGCATTTCTCTAAAAGATTATTTTGCTCGCGATCAAACGCGAGATATCAGGTTTTTACAAGAATTTTTACAAATAGCGATCGCACTTTGTAATACCTTAGAGATACTCTATAGTCAGCGGATCATTCATAAAGATATCAAACCGAGCAATATTTTAATTAATCCAGAAACCAAACAAGTTAAATTAATCGACTTTAGTATTGCCTCTCTATTACCAAGAGAAATGCATACGCTAATTAGCCCCAATGTGTTAGAAGGAACATTAGCTTATATTTCTCCAGAACAAACAGGGAGAATGAATCGGGGAATTGACTACCGGACTGATTTTTATTCGCTTGGTGTAACTTTCTACGAATTACTCACAGGTGAGTTACCTTTTCAATCAAACGATCCAATGGAATTGGTGCATTCCCATATTGCTAAGGTAGCCTCATCAATAGATGTAATTAACTTACAAATTCCGGCGGTAATTTCGGATATCGTTAGCAAATTAATGTCAAAAAATGCTGAAGACCGCTATCAGAGTGTATTAGGATTGAAGTATGATTTAGAAAATTGTTTAGTTCAACTGAAAACAACTGGCAAAATTGAAAGTTTCCCAATTGCCCAAAGGGATGTGTGCGACAGATTTATTATCCCTGATAAACTCTATGGACGAGAAGCAGAAGTAGAAACTCTGCTAGAAGCATTTGAAAATGCCAGCCTGGGAGCAACAGAAATAATCCTGGTAGCTGGGTTTTCGGGAATTGGTAAAACTGCCGTTGTTAACGAAGTGCATAAACCTATTGTTCGTCAACACGGTTATTTTATCAAAGGCAAATTTGACCAATTTAATCGAAATATTCCTTTTTCTGCATTTGTCCAAGCTTTCCGTAACTTCATGGAGCAATTACAAGCAGAAAGTGAGATACAAATAAACAAATGGCAAAATCAAATTATTCAAGCATTAGGTGAAGACGGACAGGTAATTATTGAAGTCATTCCTGAATTAGAAAAAATTATTGGCAAACAACCACCTGCACCAGAATTATCAGGTAACGCAGCACAAAACCGATTTAATTTATTATTTCAGAAATTTCTCCAAGTATTTACAACTAAAGAACATCCGTTAGTTATATTTTTAGATGACTTGCAGTGGGTAGATTCAGCTTCATTAAAATTGATGCAATTATTAATGAATGAAGCTAATCAGGGATATTTATTGTTAATTGGTGCATATCGAGACAATGAAGTATTTCCAGCACATCCGTTGATGGTAATGTTGGATGAAATTCGCAAAACAGGTGTAAAGGTGAATAGTCTTGCCCTGAAACCGCTCAACCAATTACAATTGAACCAACTTGTAGCCGATACCTTAAATTGTGCAGAAAATGTGGCATTATCTCTTTCACAATTGATTTATCGTAAAGCTGAAGGGAATCCATTTTTTGCCACTCAAATCCTGAAATCATTACATCAAGATCGACTAATTCAATTCAATTTTGCCGAAGGGTGTTGGCAGTGTGACATTTCTCAAATAAATCAGCAAACTCTAGCAGACAATGTTGTTGATTTTATGGTTTTTCAATTACGAAGATTACCAGAATCAACTCAACAACAATTGAAGCTAGCCGCTTGTATTGGTAATCAGTTCGATTTAAAAACATTAGTGATTGTTTCTAAACAATCTGAGGTAGAAACCGCAGATTGTTTATGGAACGCTTTGCAAGAAGGGTTGATTTTGCCGCAAAGTGAGATTTATAAGTTTTTTGTTGGTTCCGAAAATCAAGCAGCTACTCAAGAACAGTCTGAGATGGTTGTATATAAATTTTTACACGATCGCGTCCAGCAAGCAGCCTATTCACTAATTCCAGAAGCACAAAAACAGTCAACACACCTGCAAATTGGGCGATTGTTGTTGCAGAATACACCTAAAGAGCAGCAATCAGGAATTTTTGCGATCGTTAATCAATTTAATTACGGACTGGAATTATTAAAAGAAGCTGACGAACGAGAACATTTATCCCGGTTAAATTTGATAGCGGGTTGTAAAGCCAAAAACTCGACAGCTTATGCAACAGCAGTTGAGTATTTAAAAGTGGCAATGCTTCTATTACCGATAAATGCTTGGCAAAGCAGCTACGATTTGGCCCTTGCTGTTTACGAATCTGCGGCTGAGGCAGAATATCTGAATACAAACTTTGAGTCATCAAAATCATTAGTAGAGATTATCCTCAAAAACGCTAAATCTCCATTGGAAAAAGTTCGTACCTATGAGATTCAAATCCAATCTTATACGGCACAAAATAAATTTATTGAAGCAATAGCCACAGGTAGAGAAGCATTGCAATTACTAGATTTGACGTTACCTGAAGACAGTAACACTCAAATGATTTTTGATGAATATAACCAGTTACAACAAATGTTGGTTCATCAATCGATTGCAGCATTGGCAGATATGCCAGAAATCATTGATCCCCAAAAATTAGTTGCGCTCCGTATATTATCGGGTTTGTTTGCTCCAGTCTATATAGCCAAACCGATGTTATTGCCGCTCAAAATTTTTACAATGATCGAAATTTGTATCCAGCATGGCAACTCACCACAGGCAGCTGTTGCTTACAGTCTCTATGGATTATTTTTGTGCAGTATTGGTGCAATTGAAGATGGGTATCAATTTGGTAAACTAGCAGTACAACTTTTAGAAAAATTTCAAACTAAAGAACTTAAAAGTAGAGTTTATCTAACCTTTAGCCTGTTTATTAAACATTGGAAAGATTCAATTAAATCCACATTGAATCTATTTTTGGAGGGATTGCAGAGTGGATTAGAAACCGGAAATTTAGAATATGTAGGCTATTGTGCCAATTGCTATTGTCAATTTCTCTTTTGGAGCGGAGAAAACCTAGAAAATGCTGTGCTGGAGGCAGATAAATATTGCGATCTCATGCAGCAAATTAAACAAGAGGTATCTCTGGTTTGGGGAAATATCTGGCGGCAGACGGTGCTAAATTTACAAGGAGAAGCGGCTAATCCCTGTTGTTTAATTGGTAAACATTTTCACGAAGTCGAAATGTTACCGACTTTAATTGAAACAAACAATATTAATGGTATTTGTTATGTCTATCTAGCAAAAACGCTCCTAGCTTATCTTTTTGGTGAATACGAATCTGCTTGGGAATATTCCCAAAAATTTGAGCAGTATGAGCAGGGAGCAGCAGGCTTATTAATTGTTCCTTTGCGGAATTTCTACCAATCTTTGAGTTTGTTAGCTCTTTGTTCTCAGGTAAATGAAGCACAGCAACAGGTTTATCTCCAGAAAGTAGCCGAAAACCAGTCAAAAATGCAAGAATGGGCGACTCATGCACCCGTAAATTATCAGCACAAGTACAATTTAATTTTAGCTGAACAAGCTCGTGTAACTGGCGATCGCCTACAAGCCGCAGATTATTATGAAATAGCGATCCAAGAAGCGATCGCCAATGACTATGTTCAAGAAGCCGCGATCGCTAACGAACTTGCTGCCAAATTTTACCTAGAATGGGGTAAAGAAAAAGCCGCAGAAGGATATCTGCAACAAGCATATTACAGTTATGCCCGTTGGGGAGCAAAAGCCAAAACTGATGACTTGGAAAAAAGCTATCCCAAATTACTCAAACCTATTTTGCAACAGCAAGAATTTAACTTAAATCCCTTAGAAACCATAGCCAGCATTGCTCGTACATCTACTTCTTACACTACCAGCAGCACTAATATTTCTGATGCTCTAGATTTAACCTGCATTCTCAAAGCAGCTCAAACTATCTCCAGTTGTATCGAATTAGACGCACTTATCAGCAGTCTCACTCGCATTATCTTAGAAAATTCTGGTGCGAAAACATCTGTATTAATTCTTCCTCAAGAGGATAGTTGGCAAGTGCGGGCAATTACTTTTATCGATCAACAGTTAAATTCCCAGACTGATGTCAAAACTATTCTTGATTCACAACCAATAGATGCTTGTCAATATATTCCGAGAAAACTGATCAATTACGTTAAAAATACTCAAGAAACTGTCATCATAGACAATTGTGAAACGAGTATTCCTGGTGTAATAGGAGAATATCTGCTCCTACATCAACCTCAAAGCGTATTATGCACGCCCATTATTAACCAAGGTCATTTGGTGGGGATTCTCTACTTAGAAAATCAATTGAATCAAGGAGTATTTACTAGTAACCGCTTACAGGTGATTAACCTACTTTCCTCCCAAGCAGCAATTGCTTTAGAAAACGCTCGGCTTTATCAGCAAGCTGGGCAAGCTTTACAAGATTTGCAACAAGCTCAATTACAAATCGTCCAAAGTGAAAAGATGTCTGCATTGGGGAACTTAGTTGCTGGCGTCGCTCATGAAATGAATAATCCTCTTGGTTTTATTGCTGCCAGTCTCCAACAAGCTAAACCAACATTTATTGATGTTATCGAACACTTGAAATTATATGAACAAAAGTTTCCTACTCCCGGAGATGAAATTTTAATTCATGCTGAAGAAATCGATTTGGAATATACCTTAGAAGATTTGCTCAAGATGATTGATTCGATGACAATGGCGTGTGACAGGCTCAAGAACATTAGCACCAGTCTGCGTACTTTCTCCCGTGCTGATAGAGATTACAAAGTACCGTTTAACATTCATGAAGGCATTGATAGTACGATTTTAATTCTCAAACATCGTCTGAAAGCCAACGAAGAACGTCCAGCTATTGAAGTAATCAATGAGTACGGAAATTTACCACAAATTGAATGCTTCCCTGGTCAATTAAATCAAGTATTTATGAACATCTTAGCAAATGCAATTGATGCCTTGGATGAATCAAATACAGGTCAGAGTTTTGGAGAAATTCAAGCCAATCCCAATCGAATTAAAATTACTACCTCTCTAATAAATAAACAAATTGAAGTGAGCATTGCTGATAATGGTCAAGGCATGAGTGAATTAGTCAAGCAAAAAGTATTTGACCACTTATTTACTACGAAAGGTGTTGGTAAAGGAACGGGATTAGGATTAGCGATCGCTCAGTCTATTGTTGTAGAAAAACATGGCGGTTCCCTGGTTGTGAATTCTACCGTGGGCGTTGGAACAGAATTTGTAATTACCTTACCGATTCTGGCTCAGATTCAAAATTAATACCCATTAAAAAAAAGAATGCGACAAATAGACCATTTGTAGAGACGCGATTCATCGCGTCTTTATAAACCAGTTATCTATACTAATAGCTGTTAACTGAATCTATCGAGACTTGAACTAGATTTTGAAATTGCTTTTTAACCTCTCCGTTTTTTGCAAAATTGAGATGCTCATTAGGAATCTGGATTGATACATTTAAGATGCTCACAGCCAAAACCTTGAGTCATCATTGCAGATAGCTGTGGAAAAACTTGTTCGTCAAAGTTGAGTTCTCGCATGATTTGGTCATAAGCTTGTCCCTGCGCTATCCGCTTTGCCATTTCCTGAAACTCTACCCAAGTTAAATTACTTTCAACAAATGCTTTAGCAAGGATAATTACCAGTTCTTCATAATCATTGTCTTCCAATTTTGTCATCATTCGGTGTTCAATGTGAAGCGAATCATCGAAACAGTAATACCAGGATTTCGGTTGCTGCTTAAGTATTCTTCGGAAAAAATCCTGCTGTTTCGAGCGACTAACAGCACTATCTGCCTCACTACATACCATTAAGATTGGGGCAGAAACACAGCTTTGAGCCTTGTCTAAAACCTGATATCCCAATTC
Organism: Nostoc sp. DedQUE08; assembly: GCF_034530895.1. NCBI lineage: Bacteria > Bacillati > Cyanobacteriota > Cyanophyceae > Nostocales > Nostocaceae > Nostoc > Nostoc sp. DedQUE08. The sequence continues at coordinate 21,810 of NZ_JAVRCD010000084.1, read as the reverse complement.
CAGAAATATCCGTAAGGCCTTCAGACGAAAACCTTTATAACCAAAATTCCCAGGTGCATCTTTGTTAAACCATTCAAAGTAAATTGGCAGAATTTTGATGAGTCGATCGAATAGTAAATAGCGGCTACCTAAAAAAGGCGTAAACAATAAAGTGCGGTCAATCTCTTGAGGATGCTCTAAAGCTAACCAAGCAGCTAAAGTTCCACCTGTTGATAATCCACCAATTACAACTTGTTGCCCTAGCGTTTTGGCAATCTGCAACCATTTGATGACAAATTGTTGATAAATATCAATATCTGTTGGCAGGGGTGGAGGATTTTGAGACTTCCAGTCACCTAAGCGGCCATGACCGGGTTGTAAAGGAATCAGAACGTTATATCCCTGGTTAAAGAAAGCTTTACCAAGCGGCTCGAACTGGTAAGGGCCTGCTGTAAAACCATGCAAAAACAAAAAAACTTTTGACGTGAAGTCAGAATGAATCAAAAACTTAGAACGGCAGGCTTCATTTTTAAGACCTAGTGTGGACTCTAATTGGTGAACTTGCTCTAAAATTTCTACTGTATTGTGAATGCCAACTTTCATTTATGTAATTATTATGTTCATATACATATAGTAATCCTACTTGAATCGCGATCGCGATACTCAAAAGGAAATCTTTGTCTGGCAGGCTTTTAAGCAGCTTAGTTATTTAAAACTCCAATATAATTATAGATATATGTTACTTTATGAATTAAGTAGTTACTTCGAGTCTAGCAGAGGACATATTAGACTTCTTGGCATTTGTTGGGAAAAGGGGAAGGTGGGGTCCCCTCTGGGGATAAGGGGAAGGGGAAAGGGGGAAAGGTTTGTTATTTTCCCTTTCCCCTTTAACCTTTACCCTTTTCCCCTCTCTTGCAAAAAGCACTTTTACAAGAGGTCAATTGTTGAGTTGCCCTGTCAGAAGTAAGAAATGTTTTAAACTCGGATGAGTATTCACTCCAAACTAATTTTCCACAACCCATCTAGCGGATTAGACAGTTGGAATTGACTATCATTGCTACCAAGCCAATTATTGTCATACACCAACCCCACACTGAATATTCTATTTAAAGGATATTGTCCTAGTTTTCCAAAACCTTCAATATTCTTTGAGTCAGCGATCGCTTGCTGGTTCAGCTGTATAGTTGTTTGGTTGCCGTCATCAAAGTAAATTGTGGCTCGTTTGTTGTGAAAGCGCACCTGAACTTTGTAGACCCCGCCAGTTGCATAATAATAAGCTGTAGCAGGTAGCTTTTGACCGTCAATATTTTGTCCTTTAAGCTCAACTGCCATAGCAGGACTGCATAACAACAACAGGATTGGCAAGACTGACCCTAAAACTTTCATTGGTAGTAACAAACACTTTCACTCAACTATTTTCTACTTTAAAACATAAGTAAGTTTTACAGCCAATGCCAGAAAATTGTCTTTTCATACTCTTGTAGAGAGACGCGATATCTCGCGTCTCTAACCTTACTCCCTACTCATGAAATAAATCCAAGTCTGTAACAGCACCAACACTACTAGAGGAAACTAACTTGGCATATTTTGCTAAGATGCCTTTTGTATAACGGGGTGGACGGGGTTGCCATTTGGCGCGGCGACGGGCTAATTCTGCATCAGAAATGTTGATTTGTAACAAGCGAGAATTAGCATCAATAGTGATGCTATCACCTTCTTCGACTAGAGCGATCGCACCACCAACGGCGGCTTCGGGAGCAACGTGTCCGACTACCATCCCATAAGTACCACCTGAAAAGCGTCCATCAGTAATTAACGCCACTGCATCGCCTAAACCTGCACCAATAATTGCTGAGGTGGGTGCTAACATTTCCCGCATCCCAGGGCCGCCAATCGGGCCTTCGTAGCGGACGATAATTACATCACCGGCTTTAATCTTACTTGCAAGGATGGCATCTAAGCATTCTTCCTCGGAATCAAAAACTCTTGCAGAACCGGTAATGCTGGGATTTTTCACTCCGGTAATTTTTGCTACTGCTCCCTCTGTAGCGAGATTTCCTTTCAGGATGGCTAAGTGACCTTGGGCATACATCGGGTTATTCCAAGGACGAATTACATCTTGATTGCTTGGTGGTTCATCGGGGACATATGCTAAAATTTCGGCGATGGTTTTACCTGTGATGGTGATACAGTCGCCGTGAAGTAATCCATGTACCAATAGCATTTTCATCACTTGAGGAATACCACCAGCTTGATGTAAGTCTGTGGCAACATATCTACCACTGGGTTTTAAATCGCATAAAACCGGGACACGATCGCGGATAATTTCAAAATCATCTAGATTAAGTTCTACACCAGCCGCACGAGCGATCGCCAGAAAATGTAACACGGCGTTAGTTGAACCACCCACAGCCATAATTACAGAAATAGCATTTTCTATAGATTTACGCGTGATAATGTGCCGGGGTAACAGTTGATTATGAATTGCTTCTACTAATACCTTGGCTGATTCTTCCGTGCTATCGGCTTTTTCGTCATCTTCCGCCGCCATTGTGGAAGAATAAGGTAAACTCATACCCATCGCTTCAAAAGCCGAGGACATAGTATTGGCTGTGAACATCCCACCGCAAGAACCAGCACCAGGACAAGCGCGGCGTTCTACTTCCATCAGTTCGGTGTCGTCAATTTTGCCAGCACTGTGTTCACCCACAGCCTCAAAGGAACTCACAACAGTCAAATCGCGGCCATTGTAGTGTCCGGGTTTAATTGTCCCACCGTAAACAAAGATAGCCGGGATATTCATCCGTGCGATTGCAATCATTGCCCCTGGCATATTTTTATCACAGCCACCGATAGCCAGCACACCATCCATACTTTGACCATTACAAACGGTTTCAATGGAGTCAGCAATCACTTCTCGTGACACAAGGGAATATTTCATTCCCTCAGTTCCCATCGAAATCCCATCACTAATAGTAATTGTGCCGAACATTTGCGGCATTGCCCCGGCTAATTTAATTCCAGCTTCAGCTATGAGTGCTAGTTGATTAATCCCCATGTTACAGGGAGTGATGGTGCTGTAGGCATTAGCCACACCGACAATTGCTTTCTTAAAGTCTTCGTCTTGAAAACCTACTGCACGCAGCATAGCCCGATTTGGCGATCGCTGTACCCCTTGTGTAACAGCTTTACTTCTAAAATTCTCTGACGTTGTTTTTTCACTCATTGCTCAGGCCTCAATCAAATCTCTGTACGAGTATGATATGTAGCCTTTTTTGAGATGTCCAATATATATTTATTTAAAATTGATACGTATAAAGTATCAAAAATATGAGACTACGAAATCTGCGCTACTTTATTGCTGTAGCTGAGAAATTACATTTCAGCAGAACTTACACAAACGTATAATTTTATTCAGCCATGAATCGAATGGCTCTCTGCATTCATATTACTCACCCACAGAAATTATCAACCCTCAACTCGCGCCACACATCAGACGGTTGCCAGCCAGAGTTACCAACGGAGCGTAAAGGGCGATAGTGTTCCCAGATGTAGTCCGATTCGGATGCTTCAATGTACACAGGTGGATTTGGTTCAACCACCGATTCAGGAATATCTTGACTCTCAGGCATCTCAATGGGTTCAGTCGATGGTGGAGTTACTTCTGTTATCTTGCGAATTGGGTTAGAAGTTTTTTTGATGAGTCGTTGCATATTCATAGTCATTATTTGGCTTTCCACAAGGTAGGATATCCCAGAATACAGTAAGTTATCAGACAATCCGAAATATTTTGTTGAAAAGTTTTTCCAGGTGCGGATTGCTTTTCGCTTTTAAAAGATGGGAGCGTAGTATGATTGCACTAATAGGCGTTACATAAATGCAGGATGAATTAGCTAAATATGGGTATTTCTCTATACTTAAAAGAGCTAAGTAACATTCAAATTGAATATTTAAGCATATCTACTAATTTGGAATAGCATAACTTTTTTCCATAGCGAAGTAGTAGTGACATTAGGAGTGTCTGTAGGTGTATAAGATAATGACGTAAACGTGTATTTTCACATTCTACTGTGGTCATATATGTTTTACTGACGATACGATCTTCTAGGTTAATAAGACTGAGGTAAACTTTCCATCCATCACATAAAAATAGCGCTGCCAACTGCAAAAAATGTCCCATAAAGGTTTAAATGTTTCAGCACGATGATTTCCTAAAATCCAAGCTAAAATTTCAAAACTTTTCCACTCATCAATAAGAATTTAGCAACAAAATTAAATAACCAATTTATCAAGGAAATCATGAATAACATGAAATCATCTAACCAAGTTAAACGCAGATTTTTCAATCAGATTGCTGTTCAAACGCTGTTATTTACAATAACACTATTATTTACAATAGTTTTATTAAATCATAGCACTATTGGAATAAATGCTATTCCTCAAAGCTTGCGTCCTGATATTAAGGTTCGCAATATTATTAATACATTATCAGTATCTCCTTCTGTGCGGATTGTAAAAGATCCACGAAACAATACTCTCTATTACCTCAAACGAAATGGTGAGATTTATCAAGTCAATTTAGCCTCCTCTACTAAAACCCTTGTTTACAACTCTAGTAATCATAATTTAAGTGAAACTCAAGGTATGGCCATTGGCCCTAACGGCACAATTTATTTAGTTGGCAATGCAGACCTTGTGAATAACCAAACTCAAGCAATTATTGTTAAAGGTGTAATTAATTCGAGTACAAAACAGCGTATCTGGTCTATCTTAGCTAAGAGTGAAGCCTATCCCAAAAGCAAAACAGCTTATGACCATCGGTTCAACGGCGTAGTTGTTAGCCTGGATGGTAACTTTATCTATGTGAATAGCGGTTCTCGTACCGATCATGGTGAGATTCAGTCTGTTGATGGCCTATATCCCAATACTCGCGAAGTCGGATTAACTGCCTGTATACTTCGTCTTCCTAGTAATGGTAACAATCTCTTTCTGGCAAACAATCGAGCAACTTTAAAGACAGCTGGTTATATTTTTGCAGAAGGAATACGTAATACTTTCGATATGGCTTTTGCGCCCAATGGGGATTTATTTGGCACAGAAAATGGCCCAGATCGCGACATGTCTGAAGAATTAAATTGGCTACGTTTAGGTGGTAATTACGGCTTTCCTTGGCGTATTGGTGGAACAGATAATCCACAACAATTTCCCAATTATAATCCTGCCACTGACCGATTGTTAAGCCCTCAATTTAACGCCATCCAAAAAGGCTACTATCGTAACGATCCAACCTTTCCTATTCGGCCTACTGGAAATTTGATTGAACCAATTCCTAATCTTGGCCCAGACGCTGATAATTACCGCGATCCTGTAGATGGAAAAATCAAAGATGCCAGTGTTATTGGGAAAAGTTTTAGCACTTTTACAACACACCGTTCTCCTTTAGGGTTAGTTTTTGATACACAAGGAGTAATGATTCCAGAATTCAAGAGAGATGGATTTATGTTGAGTTGGACAGCAGGCGATCCCACTGGCGAAACATTAACAGGCCCTTTTAAAGATGCCAGCCAAGACCTACTGCATTTAAATTTAACTAAAGTAGGAAATACCAACTATAAACTTAAAGCTACGCGCCTTGTCAAAGGTTTTAGTAATCCCATTGATGCTGAGATTATTAGCAATAAGATTTATGTTCTAGAATATGGCGGAAATCAAGGAATTTGGGAAGTCTCTATGCCTACCAAGTAAAGTAAATTCGACATTCCCCCAACAAGTGACAGCATCGACAACGCCAAACGAAAATAGATTGCGAGAATCTAACTTTTCTAAACTTATTTATCTTTTTTCCTTAAGTGTCTTATCTGTCTTAACTGTCCTTGTAACGATTTTTCGGGCGTGATAAGTTCTTGTAAAACAACACTATTAACGAAGCATAACTATGTCAATAGAAACAAGAACTGTGAAAGACGTGACTATTTTAGATGTAAAAGGCAAAGTGACAATTGGCGAAGGTGATGTAACCCTTCGCGAATCTATCAGAAGCGCACTTGCAGATGGTGCTAAAAAGATTTTGCTCGATTTAAGCGGAGTGACTACAATAGACTCTTCTGGAATAGGTGAACTAGTATCAAGTTATACTGCAACAACTAACCAGGGTGGGAAACTTAAATTAACAAATCTTCCCCCGAAAGTTCACGATATTCTGATGATAACCCAACTCATAACGGTTTTTGAGACTTATGACAGTGAAACAGAAGCACTTCAATCATTCTAATTAGTGTGATTTTTGCTGTCTGTACTGGTACTGAAAAAATAAGGTAATAAATATCTAAGTACAGTAGAGATTTAAGATTTTTGCTCTGCCTGTCCCTGTAACCAATTCAATACTTAACTCATCCCACCTTTTGATTGGTGGGATTTTTAGTTTCGGGATCTATGCATTAGTCACATCTTTCTTAACAAAAGAGTTAAAGTGTAGAAAGCAGATACAGCAGTAGTTTAAGCGATAGAAGGCAAGGATTAACGAGAGTGCGATGTCTGACGACAAGCCTTACGGCTACGCTTTTATTGGAGTAGTTGAGATCAGAGGATGCTGATTAAAAAATATTTCACAGAATAATACGAGGACTGTTATTTTTAAGCCATGCTAATCTAAGTAACATGAATCTCGTGATGTCTTTTTCGATGTCTACAGACCTTAATTTGCCGTTGGTGTTCTTGGAAGATTGCATTACGCAAAAAAAGCGATAATGCTATAGTAGTATAGGGAGTCCAGCAAGATTTTCCTAAATTTACAGCATTTGAATGTAGAATAGATACTCAAATGTCTGAATAAATAGTTGGAGAGGTGTCCGAGCGGTTCATGGTGACGCACTCGAAATGCGTTTTGGGGAAACCCAACGGGGGTTCGAATCCCCCCCTCTCCGTTCAAAAGATTACTGAAAATTTACTACAATGTGGCTGAAATTTGCCTACCTTTAGCAAGGATATTGAACAACTTGTCTGTTTATTTGCAAGTTAGATAGGATTATCGCTCAATATTTACGCAGTCAAATATTTGCCAAAAACCCTAAAATATACACCGTTAACGCATATTTTTGGGATAAACTAATGCCATCGTGTGAGGAGTGAACGGTGGTAGATCGCAGCTTGGGGCGAGTATTCTCATTTAGTCTGATCGGTATTTCTTTATATCTGGGTATTAGTATAGGAGTCATTATCCGGCTTGGTCAATCACAGCGATTAAACGCTGCTACTATGCCGACTAAGACAATGCAGTTTCCATTAGCTATTCCTGAACTTACCCCATCAAAAATACAACAACAAACCTTTCCAAATACTATTACTATCAAAGCCGTTGGAGATATTATTCCTGGCACTAATTTCCCTAAGTATAGATTACCTCGCTTTCGAGATCAATTATTACCAAAGTCAGTGAGAACTCACTTGCAAGGATCTGATATCTTGTTTGGAAATTTTGAAAGTAGTCTAACTAATTATCCCTATACTGCCAAAGATATTAGTCGAGGACAAGTCTTTGCCTTTCGCTCTCCACCTGCATACGCCCAGCTTTTTGCTGAGGCTGGTTTTAATGTGTTCAATATGGCAAATAACCATGCTATGGACTTTGGCCCGGTAGGGTTCAAAGATACAATGAAAAATCTTCAGGCTGTAGGCATTGCAACATTAGGTTATAAAAATCAAATTCTTTATTTGGAAGCTAACAATATCCCTGTGGCAATGATCGGATTTTCTCCTTATGAAATGTATAACTCCATCCATAATTTAAAAGCAGCTAAAGCACTCGTGGCAGAAGCCAAAAATAAAGCCAATATTGTAGTAGTATCGATGCACGCTGGAGCGGAAGGAACGGGGGCACTACACGTTAAGAATCAAACAGAGTTTTTTTATGGAGAAAATCGAGGTAATGCGATCGCGTTTGCTCGAAACATGATTGATGCAGGAGCAGACTTAGTTCTAGGACATGGCCCTCACGTTCCCAGAGCGATGGAAATTTATCAGGGAAAAATCATTGCCTATTCTTTAGGAAACTTTTTGGGATATCGGACTTTATCTACAAATGCCCAAACAGGTGACTCCATGATTTTAGAAGTCAAACTCAACTCAGTAGGAAATTTGGTATCAAGTAAAATTATTCCCGTTCGGATGGATCGGCAGGGGATTCCTCATATCGATCGGAGTTTTCAAACTGTAAAACTTATGCGTTATTTGAATAATCAAGCTTTTCCCAAGAATCCGGTGAAGATTAATAAGAAGGGGGAAGTTGTTGTAAAGAATAAACTTAACCCTTCCTAAAATAATTCGTAATTCGTAATTCGTAATTCGTAATTCGTAATTCGTAATTTGTAATTAGTTAATAGGAGTCAGCGCAATACTGCTCGGTTAAAGGGAAAAGGATTGTAAGGCTTGATATATAAGGTTTTTACCCTTTAACATGAGTCCCTTTCCCTAAAACCCGACAAGTATTGGAAGCCAGGGTGGTTGCGGACTTACCACGCTGCTTTACCAAAATCCAAAATTGACTAGTTATTGTCATCTTGTGGTTTTTCCTCGAACTTCTGAATATTCTGGGGTTGGCTATTAGTCGGTGAATTTTGCTTTTCTAGTGTTGGTACTACCACAGCAGAAGGATCTGATTGTTTGGATTCTGTTGGTGCTGTTGGTGGTATCAGTAGAGGTTTTGATGGACTTACGGGTTGAGGGGAAGCAGGATTTTGACTAGAAGCGGGTAAGTTCTTTTGTGGGAATGGCAATGGTGCGGGGGCGGGGGAAGCTTTTCGAGATGAGCGGATTGCCCGTAGTTTCTCCACTAAAGAGGGTGTAGGAGAAACGCTAGGTGAAGGTGTGGATTGTTCGGAATCACCGCGTTGCGGTTCTCTTGCAGGGCTGCTGGTAGATTCTTCTTGGGAAGAACGACGATTGCGGCGACGCTGTTTGGAATTAGAGACGGGTGCTTTTTCACTTCTTGAAGTGGTGTTGGTCTGTTCACTTCTGGGTGAAGATGTACTATCAACATTAGGTGCTTTCGCACCTGATTCTTGAGTTGGCTTTTCAACAAGTGGCTTGGCAGTCGGCTGCTGAAATTTGGGTAATATGCTTGTGATTCCAAAACCTGCTGTAGCAGCAACTAAGGCTACACCTATACCAATAAGTACCTGAGATGATCCCAGCTTTTTAGCCAGTAGAGTTCCCTTAGGCATACCTGGGTTGGGTTGCGCCAGCACAGATGGTCTATGAATAGAATTTTGGGCACTTTTCCCAATTAAAGTTGCTGCTTGCTGCGCAGATAAATTGACAGTTGGCACTGCGTAAGTGGGTAAAACTTGCGGTGTTCCATTCACCCCATTTCCAGGTAGCAATTGCAGCCACTCAGCAACTGTCGCTGGCCGAAAACGAGACTCTACCGCCATACCGCGCATTACCGCTTGGTTGACAGCAGCACTCAAATGTGGTTGCAGTTCGCGGGGGGAAGGCATTTGTTCGCGATCGCGCAATAATGCTGGCATGGGAACTTGGGCTGTCAACAGTGCATACAAGGTTGCTGCTAAACCATAAACATCCGTAGCGGGTGTGCGCGCCGCTTGCGTCATATACTGCTCAATGGGAGAATAACCCTCAGAAACCAAACCTGTGTGAGTCTGCCTGACACCGCCATTAAATTCCCTGGCAATGCCAAAATCAATTAGTATTACTTCCTGTGTTCCTTGACGAAGAATAATATTATCTGGTTTAACATCGCGGTGTAACAAGCCGTTGTTGTGTACTACCTGCAACGCTGCCCCAATTTGCCGGATGTAATGAATTGCTGTGGCTTCAGGCAAAGTTATTCCTGGTAATACAAATGCGTCTCCCAAGGTTTCACCAGGAATGTATTCCATCACCATGTAAGGCAGTCCAGCTTCCACAAAAAAGTCACTAACTCGGACTATATTTGGGTGGATACACGTAGCTAATCGTCTGGCTTCATCTTGGAATTGGCGCTCGAATTTGGCAAAATCAGGATGTTGTCGCAGCCGTTCATTGATGGTTTTCATCACCACCTCCTGACCCAAGTAGTGATGCGTAGCTTTAAAGGTAATGCCAAAGCCACCTCGCCCTATTTCTTGAATTAGGGTATATTTTCCATCCTGCAAAATTGTGCCTGCTAACATAAAGAGTCCTGAGTCCTGAGTGAGCAGATAAGTACCGAGTCCTGAGTTTTGAGGGATTTCCCAAAAATTTTCCCATATTTTTATCGGGCAGGGTTCTTGCCTGTCTATTTTACGGGATGTAGTTGTTGGAATTCCTGAAGTGAGAAAGACCTCCCCACGATCGCAACAGTTTTATCTTTCTCAGATGATAGCGCGGGAGTGCGGCAAGCTTAAAGCAGAAGACGGGCTATGGCTATTTTTGAGGTTTTATAAAAGTCATTTTCAGAAAAACTATTTAAAACCCAAATTCATCAATTCAATATCTGGCACGATCTCAAAAAAACTTGAGAAACCACGTTTGTGGGCGAAAAATCTAGGTTTTTAGGATGAACCAGTATAAAAACTGATTTTTGTACATCTGCTAGATGTGAATTAGGGAACCCAGTAAAATTAAATACTTTTATTGCTTTACAAAAGCAGCAATTTGCTAGATGATAGCAACGAAAGGAAAAATACATTAGTAAATATCTAGTTTTTTTACTCTCAGTAGTTGTGTGAAAACCCTGTAATTGCAAGGCTGAAGTCGGTTTGAGTTTCCCTCATTACCCTAGCTTGAAGTAACAAAATGGCAACGTTACATACCTCCAACTTCCCAGAAAATCACGCAACTTCTACCTCATATACCCATAGTCTAGTTTTCATCGATACGGCGGTTGAAGACTATAGCGATTTAATCAATGGCGTGCTTGATAATGCCCAAGTGTTCGTGCTTGACTCGACACAGAACGGTGTTGAACAAATTACGAAAATTCTGGCGAGTTGCGTAGACGCGCAGCAGCTTGCCGTTAGACATCGCTGGAATTTGGCTAACATTCATATTGTGTGCCACGGTGTCCCAGGTTGCTTACAATTGGGCAATACCCATTTAGGAATTGATACCCTCGACGAATACAGCCAGCAACTTCAACAATGGCAGAAGATATTTTCCACCTCTAGCAAAGCCGATAACCCTATTAACTTACTCATCTATGGTTGCAATGTAGCTTTGGGTGATGTAGGGGCAGAATTTGTAGAAAAACTGCACCAACTGACAGGGGCAAATATTGCTGCTTCGCGTCAGCGAATTGGCAATGCAGCATTAGGCGGTAACTGGGAGTTAGAAGTTCGCACTACTGATATGGAAGTAAATCTGGCGTTTGCAGAAACGACGCGAGAAGCTTACGCAGGAGTGCTAGCAACGTTTACGGTAAATAGTTCCCAAGATTTAGATGATGGCGATGCCAATAACGGTATTACCACTCTGCGGGAGGCAATTAAGTTAGCGAATGCTTCTGCTGGGGATGATGCGATCGCTTTTGGCGGAATATTCACAGATACCACCCCAGATACCATCACGCTCACCTCTGGGCAACTGATGATTACCGATGATGTTACCATCTTGGGGACTGGGACATCTAAGCTTACTGTGACTGGAAAGAATGCCTCTACAGTATTCGACATATCAGGATTAGGGACAAGTGTCAATATTAATGGACTGGCGATCGCTAGCGGCAGTATTAAGGTTAATAGAACTTCCATCCTCAACCTAGCAAAAAGCAGTGTGTCTGGGAATACAGCAGGAAGTGCCATCTCTAATAGCGGCATCCTCAGTCTTGCTAACACCAGCGTCTTTGGCAATACACAAGGTGGTATTTATAACGGTGGTACTCTCAGCCTAACTAACAGCAGTGTTTATGGCAATACCGCCGGGGCAAGCAAGATTTATAATGGCAATACTGCCGGAGGCGGCATTTTTAATGACGCTTCCTTTGGTAAAACTGGTATTCTCAGCCTAATTAACAGTACTGTCTCTGGCAATACGGCAAACTCCGGTGGTGGCATCTATAATCAAGGCGGTGATCTCAGGCTGACCAATAGCACTGTCTCTGGCAATACTGCAACCTCTGGCGGTGGCATTTTTAACGGAAATGATAGTTATTTTAACAGTTCAGCTACACTAACTAACAGCACCATCTCTGGCAATACAGCGTTAGAAGATGGCGGTGGCATATACAATGGCCAAGGCTATAACAGTGACAACAGCCTCACCCTAATCAGCGCTACAATTAATAACAACACAGCTGACTCAGATGGTAATGGTACTGGCAATGGCGGGGGTGTTTTTAGTTCCTCTGATTCCTCTGTTAACGTCAATGTTAGTAACACCATCATTGCAGGCAACCTCGACAAGTCCACCTCCGGTGATATACACCCCGACGTGAGTGGTGGTCTGATTGACTCCGGCAATAACCTGATTGGTAATAATACTGGTAGCACTGCCTTTACCACCAGCACCCTCGTCGGCACAAGTGCTAGCCCCATTGACCCCAGACTCGGATTGCTGCAAAATAACGGTGGTACAACCTTTACCCAGGCGTTACTTGCGAATAGCCCCGCTATTAATGCTGGCAATAATTCTCTAGTTCCTATTGGTGTTATCACTGACCAACGCGGTACTCGATTTAACCGAATATTCAACGGTGTTATTGATATTGGTGCTTACGAAGTCCAATCCCCTGTCACCCCGCCACCTGTTAATACTGGCACATTTGTGGTGACTAATACCAACGATTCTGGATCGGGGTCGTTGCGGCAGGCTATCCTCAATGCCAATGCGACCGTTGGGGCAGATACGATTACCTTTGCGGGCGTGTTCACCGATGCCATCCCAGATATCATCACCCTGACCTCTGGCAAATTAATCATTACCAATGATATTACCATTTTGGGGACTGGGGCATCTAACCTCATAGTGAGTGGGAATAATTCATCAGGCGTGTTTGAGATATCGGGTTCTGGGACAGATGCCAGCATTGATGGCTTGAAGATTGCTAATGCTAATGATCCCTTAGGCAGTATTTTGCTCAATAGCAATACCAGCCTCAGCCTGACTAACAGTACTGTCTCTGATAATAGAGGGGAAGTAGGCGGCATATTTAATAGAGGCACTCTCAGCCTGACGGGAAGCACTGTCTCTGGCAATGGGGGATCGTCCTTAGGCGGCGGCATCTTTAATAAAGGCAAACTCAGTATAAATAACAGCACTGTCTCTAATAACAATGCAAACGTCGGTTTCAACACAGCCTATGGCGGCGGCATATTCAATACAGGTAAAGTCAGTATAAATAACAGCACTGTCTCTAATAATAGTGCGTTCGCTAGCGGTCTTGAGCGGGGAGGTCCCGACCCTTACCCATCTTACGGCGGCGGCATTTATAACTTAGGCACTGTCGATATCACTAACAGCACTGTCTCTAATAATAGCGCGGCAGACGGTGGTGGCATCTCTAACTCAGGTACTTTTAACCTGATTAACAGCACTGTCTCTGGTAATAGTGTATATTACACCGGCGGTGGTATCTTGAACAGCGGCACTCTCACCCTCACCAATGACACCATTACCAATAACACAGCAGAGGGCTTTGACTATAGCGGTGTTAGTGGCAACGGTGGGGGTGTCTTCAGTAATGGCGGTAATGTTATCGTTGGCGATACCATCATTGCAGGCAATTCCTACATACCCTATTCTGATGATTCCAGTAATTCCCGCGACGTTTCCGGCAACTTCACCGACGCTGGTAATAACCTAATTGGCGATAACACAGGTAGCACTGGCTTTACTACCAGCACCCTCGTCGGCATCAGAACCAAACCCATTGATCCAAGACTTAGCCCCCTGCAAAATAATGGTGGTACAACCTTTACTAATGCCTTACTTGCAGATAGTCCCGCCATTAACGCTGGCAATAATGCTCTGATTCCAGCAGGCATCACCACCGACCAACGAGGTGGTCAATTTAACAGAATATCTAAGGGTAAAGTTGATATCGGTGCATTAGAGTTTAACGGGCTGAATGGAACCAATGGTGCTGATAATTTAGTAGGCAAGAACTACAGTGACATAATTAACGCTCAAGCTGGGAACGATACCATCACAGGTAATCAAGGTAACGACATCCTAACTGGTGGCGGCGGCAAAGATAAATTTGTTTACAAATTAGGTGACGGTGTTGATACCATTACCGATTTCGGTGGGTTAGGTAAAGGCTCAAATCCATCAGCAGCAATCATTGCCGAAGTGGATACCCTCAAATTTCAAGGTGCTGGATTGACAGCCCGAAATCTGTTACTCACCCAGAATGGTAACAATCTAGAAATCACCTTTGAAGGGGTGGCTGATAACAAAGTTATTCTCCAAAACTTTCCTCTGGAAAACCTAGAAAACGTATCGGCAGTAGGCAATATCCTGTTTAATGGGCAAACCAGCATTAGTGAAAGCTTTGATGTCTTCGATGCCAACTCCACCCAAAACGCTATCTTAAACAAGAACACAGTCACCTTTCTCAATGACGTGAACAACAATCTCAATGGCTTTGACAACTCAGCAGATGTTATTAATGGTCAAGAGGGCGATGACCGCATTGACGGCAAGAGTGGTAACGACCTGCTGCGCGGCGGTGCAGGTAACGATACTTTGCTTGGTGGTGCTGGCAATGACAGCCTTGTTGGAGGTGTTGGTAATGACAGCCTTGTTGGCGGTGCAGGTAATGACATCCTTGTTGGTGGTGAAGATAACGATACCCTGACTGGCGGTGCAGGTAATGACCAGTTCATCTACCAAACCTTGAGTGATGTTGGTGATACCATTACTGACTTTAATCAGAATCAGGATAAGTTAGTCCTGACTGACCTGTTTAAAAGTCAGGGCTACAGTAGCAGCAATCCCATCGGTGATGGCAACCTACAATTTGTGCAATCGGATACTTCTACAGAAGTTCAAATCCTTGGTTATTATTCTTTTTACACTTTGGCGACTTTGGATAATTTCACCGCAACAAATCTGGTAGTTGGTACTAATGTCATCGTCTAGCGCTCGATTCTAGTCTGTAGCGACTGTCTTCAAAGTCAAGTGATATTAGACATTTGGTGAAAAAGAACGTAGAGCCGTAGCAGTGCTACGTCTCTACAAGGGTTATGTATAAAACATAATTGATTTGTGGAAATATCATTGCTTAATTTTGGATTTTAGAGACATCTAAAATCCAAAATCTCAAATCCAAAATTATTACAGTTGCCGCACTAATGGCTGACCATCTTTGACTTCGCCAATTAAAACTAAATCGACACAGTTAACGAAGATACCATTTTCCAGAACACCGGGAATGTTATTCAATGTCTTTTCTAGTCCGGCTGGATCTTCGATGGAGTCAAACCTGACATCTAAGACAAAGTTTCCTTGGTCAGTGATTACTGGCCCAGCTTTTTTTACACCCATGCGGAGTTCTGGTTTACCACCGAGTTTTTTGATGGCATTGGTTACAGGGGTAATTGCCATTGGAATCACTTCCACGGGCACAGCAAAACTAGAACCTAAGCGGTCTACTAACTTGCCACTGTCTACCACGACGATGAACTGTTCTGCTAGGTAGTCTACGACTTTTTCGCGGGTATGTGCTGCACCACCGCCTTTAATCAAATTCTTTTGCGGATCGACTTCATCTGCACCATCAATGGCAATATCGATGCGCTCAATAGCATCCAACGTGGCGAGAGGGACACCGTACTGCTTCGCCAGCACTTCTGACTGAAACGAGGTAGGTATACCAATGATATCTTTGAGTTCGCCCGACTTGAGGCGATCGCCTAAAAACTGAATCGTATATGCTGTAGTTGACCCCGTACCTAACCCGACAATGGAACCCGATTTGACTAGGGCGGCGGCGGCTTTGCCAACTTCTTGCTTCATTAACTTGACGGGATCTGTTGTTGTCATTCCCAAAACTCCTGAAAAACTGACTATAGTCCATAGTAGTGGGCGGATAACGCCAAAACATCAAAGGTAAAAAACAAGTTTTTGCTGATTTCCACTCTCCTGACGATCAAAACCAGCTGGCGTATTACGTAGCTATGCAACATCGCCTAGCCGAAATTCGTCATTAATTAACTGAGATTAAGTTTTGCGTTCACCTCAGTAACGTATTTTTTTCAATTCACGTTTGCAGCTACAAGTGGTTATTATGATCCGTCAGCTTTCAATTACTCTCTCTTTAATGGCACTACTACAAAGCTTGCCAGCAATTGCTCAAGTACCAGAATCTACTTCTGAAATACCAGCTGATTCCATTCAACAGGTAACTGCTGTCAAATGGATGACAAATTTTCCCGATGGCAAATTTTATCCCGAAAGGTTAGTGAGTCGGGCAGAATTAGCCTCGATTATGGTAAAAGCCTTTCGCCTAGATAAAAGAGAAGCTGTTACCAAAGAAAATTTAACTATTCCAGATGTTCCTCGTTCTTATTGGGCATTTAATGATATACAGACAGTCCTAAAAACTGACATCATGAAAGGCTATCGGGGCAACGAATTCTTTCCTAACCAAAAAGTGACAAGGGCAGAAGCTCTGGCTATTTTCGCCCAGGCTTATGGTGTATTTCAATTTCCTGATGCTGCTGTAAATGAGATTCTGGCTTCACATCCAGATGAAAAGTCTATCCCAACTTGGGCTAGAAAAGCGATCGCGACAGTAGCTACTGAGGGATTTCTGAATACAGATGCTCAAGGTAATATTTCTCCATTAAAACCCGTAACCCGTGGGGATATGGCTTATGTATTGAGTAAATATTTGCAACGACAACAGCAACAACCCGAAACACCAGAAGTTCCGATGATTCCAAATAGCCCACAATCACCCTAGCTAGACTTTTTCTAGCCGACGTACTTAAAATCAGTTTTGACCCGGATTTTTATACTTGTCTCGAAGTTGGCGAAGAAGATATACGGAATTAGACTGTGTTGGTTGCTGCAACACATTATTCCCATAATTAGTTTGTGGTATTTGGGTCGGTTGTTGCAAGCCATAATTCCCATAATTAGACTGTGGTAGTTGAGTTGGTTGTTGCAACACATTATTCCCATAATTAGTTTGTGGTATTTGGGTCGGTTGCTGCAAGCCATAATTCCCATAACCTACAGAGTTTGTGGGTGGGACAACACTTTGACTCGGACTTTGGCTAGAGTAAGGTACAGTATTACTTGGTGCTACATTAGGGACTACTTGACCGTTATTTAAATTAGTGTAGGTATTGTAGGGATTTTGCGGTAAGTTCGTACCCGTACTTAACCCATTATTAGGGACTACTTGGCCGTTATTTAAATTAGTGTAGGTATTGTAGGGATTTTGTGGTAAGTTCGTACCCGTTGATGTGTTACCTGTCCCAGTAGTTAACCCAGTGTTTGGTAGAGAATTCTGACTGGTTAAGCTATTGCTGGGTGGCATTAAGGTTGTTCCTGGAGCGGAAACTTGCCCTACAGCATTTGTCTGAGTTGCAGTGGTACCACTGAAGCTAGACAATTTCTGGTTTGTCGATTGATTAAGCGCTGCTTGCAGAGGGTCGATAGAGAGAGAATTTTGATTCTTATTGGTTTGATTAGTGAATCCAACACCCAGGTTAGAAGATGTTTGGTCTCCCCCTGTTGGTTCAGACGCCGTATTAAAAGTTTTAAGACCTAGAAACGGGTTATTACTATCAACTGTTCCAGTACGCAATAAATTGTCTGTTTGTTGAACAAAGGGATTTTTTGCAGCTGGGGAGCTGTCGCCGTTAACACTTAAACCAGGATTTAATTTGGTATTATTAGCAGACTTTTGTTTGTTGATGACATCATCTAATAAGCCTTTGCTCTTTTTTGCCTCAGTCTGTTGTTCAGGCGCATTTGCCGTTGATGAAAGAGTTCCTTGCTCAAAGTCATTAAATAAAGCTGGCAGGTTATCAATATCTGCTGCAATAGCTTTGTTTTCTTCTGACAGCGAGGAATCAGCAGACTTTTGTAAAACGACTGGTTTTTTTTGCTTATAAGCGAAAATATCTGGGTTTGACCAGTATTCCCAGGTTGCTAGCCCAACTACAGATAAAAAAATCGCAGTTCCCCAAAAACCAGGCCGCCCTAGATTCCATAACCTGGCTTTGAGATAGCGTAAGTAGGCGGGAGGATAATGACGATGTGGCATGGGATTTGCTAAGTGAGATTTACTATAAATTGGTAAAATTCAACGGAAGAGGCATTGCTGTTTGATGCTTTTATTGCCTGGGAAGGAAATATCTCAACTAAAGTTCGATTGTGATTTCATCGTAACTTCTCAAGAAATTATTAGTTATAAGTAAGTCAAAAATTTACCAATCACTATTTTAAACTAAACGGTTTAGTCTAAAAATTAATTTTGAGTATCTTAGCTGCGATCGCCCCAACTTCCATTTTCGCTATCTTGATTTTCTACAGGAATAGGACTAATAACTCATCGATGGTGCTTACCGAAGAATGGATAGCTACTGCAATATCTACAATATTCACCTTGGGCAGCAGAGGTGGCATCTCTGCGGTAGAAATATTTAAAATAGTTAATTACAAAAAATTACAGTTAGTAATTTTTTGTAATCTATATATAGAAATAAATTTTCTCTATAAAATCTCTTTTTCGGCAAAATACAAACTTCTTCCGTATATAGTCCCCATTTAAGGAAACAGTATAGAAAATTTCCGTATAATTCACCCTGATTTCCAGAATTTTTCCGAATATCATTTACTAGCGCTACTTGACTCATTCAATACATCTCTATTTATGAATATAGCTGTACAGATGTGCTATGACGTTGCTAAGTCCTAACTCTTTCTTTGCATTATGATATACAAACCCCCTCAACAAAAGCTGTTGAGATGGATTGCATTGTTCCTAATTGGAACATTTCTGCAATTTTTGTTTTACATCCCGACACCAGTCTTATCTCAAAATTCCAATAGCTGTAGCAATATTACAACCCCGCTCACATCTGAAGAACAAACTTATGCTCGTGCGGCTTGGCAGTATTTTGTCAAAAATTATCAGCCAGCAACGGGATTTACCAATTCTACTGGGGGTTATCCTTCAGGTACACTCTGGGATATGGGTAACTACCTGATGGCATTGAATGCTGCACGATGGTTGAATCTTACCGATCAAGCAGACTTTGATTCTCGCCTCAATAAGTTTTTGACGACTCTTAGCAGTCTAAAGTTATTTGAAGATGCTTTGCCCAATAAAGTCTATAACGCAGCCACTGCACAGATGGTTGATTATGGTAACAATCCACTAGAGCGTGGTCTTGGTTGGTCTGCTTTGGATGTTGGGCGAATATTGGCTGCGTTTGATGTCATCCGTACCTGTCATCCTCAATATAATGACTGGCTCAAAGGAATTATAGCGAAGTGGCAGGTGGCGCGATCGCTCAAAGATGGACAACTTTATGGCGCGACTGTTCTTCCTGACAACAAAACCTTACTAGTGCAAGAGGGACGACTCGGCTACGAAGAATACGGCGCTAGGGGTTATCAACTTTGGGGTTTCTCTGCACCCAAAGCTATTGCTTTAGAACCATTTAAGTTAGTTGAAATTAATGGTGTGCAAATCCCTGTTGATAGCCGTGACTTTCAAAGCACCAACGCTAATAATTACGTTGTGAGTGAGTCTTATATCCTTGATGGGATTGAATTTGGCTTGCAAGGTGAATTAGCTGATTTTGCTGCCAGGGTTTTAGATGTACAAAAACGGCGTTTTGATACCACAGGTCAGTTAACTGCGGTAACAGAAGATAATATCGACCAAGCACCTTATTTTCTCTACAACACCGTTTACGCCAACGGTACAAACTGGGCAACTATTACCGATACCAATCAACCTTACCCACAGTTTCGCAGCCTCAGTACAAAAGCTGCTTTTGGCTGGCGCTATCTATTTCCAGATAATGCTTATGCCCAAAAAGTTTTTGATGCAGTCAAGGATCTTCGCAGTCCTGATGATAGCGGTTACTATGCTGGCATCTATGAAGAATCAAAACAACCCAACAAAGCTTTAACAGGTAATACGAATGGGTTAATTTTGGAGATTTTATACTATAAGGCTAAGGGAAATCACCCTTTAATTGCTTCGGCTTCTGCGAGTGTGTCTACTAGCAAGCCTAGTGAAAATACCTCTGGTGCAACACCTGTAAATCAACCGAATTCTACTGGCAAACCTAGTGAAAATGCCTCTGGTGCAACACCTGTAAATCAACCGAATTCTACTGTTACGACTCTGATCGCAACTTCTAAACCTACAGAAGTTGCTGTTGCACCTATTCCACCAGTGGATAGTCCCCAGTCATCATCTAACCTGAAACTAGAGCGATCGCTAACGCCTGTTGAACGACGCTATGCAGAGGCGGCTTGGCGATACTTTCAAGCGAATTATCACGCTAAGAGTGGGCTGATAGACGATCGCAGTGATTTTAAAGGTGCAACCCTCTGGGGATTGGGAGATTATCTTGCTGCACTCCATGCAGCGCGATCGCTCGATACAATTACCCCTAAAGAATTTGACCAGCGCACCCGCCATCTCTTAGGAGCTTTGACAAAGTTACCGTTATTTGCTGGGGAATTGCCAAGTCGGAGTTATGATACGCGATCGCTCCAACCAATCGATTATGGTGGAAATCCAGTTCCCGAAGGAAACGGTTGGTCAGCTTTAGATTTGGGTAGAATGCTGGCAGCGCTTTACAACTTAAAAAGCTGTCATCCAGAATACACGGCTACCGTAGATAAAATTGTCCTGGATTGGTCATACTTGCGTGTGGTGCGCGAAGGTATTCTCTCCAGTGCCACCGTTACCAAAGAAGAAGATGGGCGATATCTCACCCGCGTTAACCCCGAAATCCGCTTGGGTTATGAGGAATATGCCGCTCGTGCTTTTCAATTATGGGGGTTTAATCTCGATCGTTCTGCTATTGGAGGCGAATATCAAACTGCCTCAGTGGAAGGATTGAAAGTCCCAATTCAACGCCATCGCACAGATACTAATTCTAAAGTTAACCAATATACAGTTAGCAATCCTTTTGTACTCTATGGATTGGAGTTTGGATTAGATCCAAAAATGCGATCGCTCTTTGAACCAATTTTTCAAGCACAAGCTGAACGTTACCGCCGCACGGGCACGCTCACAGCCTCAGCCACCACCTTGATCGATCGTAAACCTTACACTGTCCACAGTACAATTACTGGACAAGGAGAGTCTTGGGTCGCTTTAGGAGATGATGGTCAACCAGTACCAACGGGGCGATTGGTAAGTACAGCAGTAGCTTTTGCCTATAATGCCCTGCTTCCAGACAATAAGTATAGTCAACAGTTACAGGAAGGAACGACTGACTTATATAATCCATTAGTTGGATTTTATGAGGGCTTCTACGAAACCACCGGCAAAACGGCAGTTGGTTTTACCAGCAGCACCAACAGTATGATTTTGCAATCCTTACTATACAATGTGACAAATCGACAACCCTTAATTCGTCCGATTACTACTATGAACTCCCTTTGGTGGCAGACAGTTACTAAGGGAAATTCTGGGCGAGGTCTACCAAACAGCGCCACACAACAAACCAAGTTAACTTCTGATAGTTCTGGAAGTTACTGGGTTTCAGATAGTGAAAAGACTCATCTAGTAACTGGCACAAAATAACACAACCAAAACCCTGATTTTCAGGTAAGAGCAATTCATAAAATTGCTCCTACAGTCTGTAGTTTTGTATAGGACTCATATTTGATTTTTGAAAAAAACTCAGTACAGCTTTATTCCTTCTT
>NZ_JAVRCD010000083.1:0-30584 GCF_034530895.1 Nostoc sp. DedQUE08 | reverse complement strand
GTATGGACATTGCACAGTAGATGACCTCAATTCATCCCTCTATTATGCAACGCCATAAAGCAGATGGAAAAAATGCAATTTTGTAAAATGATTTTATTAACTGACCCCGATTGAATTATCAAATTCAAAAAATATCAAAAAGGGCAATTTACTATAAGTCATGTTTCTGCATAACCTTTAACAAATTGCTTCGCAAAAGAGCAAGATTTCATTGTAAAATCTCGCTTGTGATGCGATTAAATGTGCAATGAAGAATATCTGGTTTAACATAGAGCAATTCCTTCGGCGTTACACAAAGCACCGAATGCAATCTTTCGTGTTTACAGTCATTGGATGTCTTGCTGTAGTTAGTGTGATTACCTTTGGGGCAATGTATGTTGTGGCTCAACCTGCTTCAACTTCATCTGAACGTCCTGCTGTGAAAGCGCCAAATTTCGGGCGACACTTTCAAGAATTTGAGCGTGAAGGCTCTATCTTGATTTACGACTCAAAAAACAACCGCACCTACGAACACAATCCTCAACGTAATGCAACTGCGATCGCTCCAGCTTCAACCTTCAAAATTTTTAACGCGCTGGTGGCATTAGAAACAGGTGTAGTTCCTGATGATGTGGCAGTTCTCACTTGGGATGGAATTCACCGAGACATTGATGCCTGGAATCATGATACAAATTTGCGTCAAGCCTTTAAGGATTCAACTGTTTGGTTCTATCAAGTATTGGCACGTAGGGCTGGATATGAACGGATGCAGCAATTTATTAATAAAGTAGGCTACGGAAACCGTCAGATTGGCACTGTCGCAGACATCGATCGTTTTTGGTTACAACCGCAGCTATTGCAAATTACACCCAAACAGCAAATTAAGTTTTTGCAACGGTTATATCAAGGCGATTTGCCTTTCTCGCAACGGACAATAAATCTTGTCAAAGACATTATGGTACGCGAACAAACTCCAGACTACACACTGCGAGGAAAGACAGGATGGTTAACGAGTACTAAACCAAATGTTGGTTGGTTTGTGGGTTATTTAGAGCAAAACAAAAACGTCTACTTTTTCGCCACAACCCTTGATATGCAAAAATCGGAAGATGCACCCGCCCGCATCGAGATTACACGACGTAGCCTTAAAGATTTGGGCTTGCTGGCTCAAATTAACTAACCACCACCAACAATAGTTACCACTTCTAAGCGATCGCCTGGTTGCACTTTTGTTTGCGGCCAAAATTGTCGGTGTAAAATTTCGCCGTTATACTCCACAGCTACCAATCGGGGGTTAAAACCCAACTGTTGGAGTAAGTCGGGTAAAGAAGTTTGAAATGAGCAGCTATGGGTTTCCCCATTCACCTGAATCGTAATCTCATTAGACATAATATGTGTGTGGGGCATTGGGAATTGGGCATTGGGCATTGGAAATTGGGTATTGGTTACTCACTTTGGGCAAATGACAAATGACAAATGACTCTTTTAAAGTTCTGGCTTAATGCGATTTAGTTGGGAGAGCAAATATTGCGTTACTAGGGTAGGCTGTTCGGCTTGCATGAGCGATCGCACCACTGCTACACGTTCGGCTCCAGCATCGATCGCATCGTTGATATTATTGGCATCTATTCCCCCAATCGCAAACCAGGGAATTGAGCAATTTTTGGCTGCATAGCTGACATATTCTAGCCCTGTTGCTGCCTTACCTACTTTCGTGGGAGTTTCATAAACTGGCCCCACGCCAATGTAATCTACATTTTCAGCAATTGCTGCTTGCATTTCTTCCTTATTTGTGGTAGAAAGACCGATCAGACGTTGCGAACCGAGTAATTGCCGAGCAACAGCAATAGGCATATCTTGTTGTCCCAGATGCACCCCATCGGCATCGACAGCTAAAGCTACATCCACGCGATCGTTAACAATAAACAAAGCACCGTAGATGTGGCATAACCGCCGTAATTTTCTCGCTTGTTCCAGACGTAAATAATCATCGGCGGTTTTGTCGCGGTATTGTAAAAGTGTTAATCCGCCTTTGAGTGCAGCTTCGACAGTGTTCAACAAATTTTCACTAGGGGAAGTCACAAGATACAAACGCGATCGCCACAACAATTGATGGCGCTGATGACCCATTAAACTACTTTCTAGGGTATAAACCTGATAGCGCATCTGCTTACAAGCTTTAGCCATACTTGGTTGGTAAAGCTTGCTGTATTCTTCCAACACCCGTAATGCTTCTTCTATCCGACAAAAGTTAGCTTGCAAGACCGATTTTATACTAGCTCGTTGTTCTTCTTGAGGATGAGTTAACTCCGTTCCAGGATCGCCTGGTGTATCTCGCGCCGCCCGTAATTCTGGAGTATGCCACTTGGCTACCTCTTGTCGCAGCCGTTTGCATTCCAGAGCCAACTGGGCATTGTTCAAACCAAATCGGCACCATTCCTCGATAATTCGCAAACCCTCACGAGCACGGTCTAAATTGGCATCTAAAATGCGGTAAACAACTTGCTGTGTTTGCTCTTTTTGGCTGTATGGCTCGACCATTACAACAACCCCATTAGTGCTTTCATCGAAGTGTGAATTATCATAAGTCCTAGTAACCATAAGTTAAATAAGATTGCTTTTTTTTACTAATTTTTGCGGAATCTACGCAAAATAACGTAGTAGTGAGGGTTACGGTAAATTATCCCATGTTCCTATAGACAGTGATAAGGGTAGTTTGAGGCTACAGTTTCGCACTGAGCTTAGTCAAGTGTTTTACGATAGACAACGAGCTTACAAAAGACTAGCAAAAGGGAATACACCAGAAAATCTACAATAGATATGTAGCAATCCGATTTGATTCCTGAATCACTCGTAGAAGTAAGGGACTGGGGACTGGGAATAAGGAATAAAGGTATACTGAGTTTTGTTCAAAAATAAAATAAGAGTTTTATATTAGTGGAAACTATGTAGAGACTAGGGCGTGTTTTCAAACCTTTCTTAAAGCACCTGAGTCTTGGAGATCCCCCCAACCCCCCGATAAATTGGGGGGCTTTTAGAGTTTCTTTTCCCCTCTTTTTAAGGCTACGGTGTACACACAAGTGTCGGTACAGTGTATCTATCCCGCCTCCGAATAAATTCCGAGTCTTATAACGGTGTATCTATCCGGCCTCGGAATAAATTCCGAGTCTCATAACCAAAGGCTTCTTTTAGAGGACTAAACAAGACATTTAGTTTAGTCCTCTAAAAGAGGACTTTAGCTATCAGCCCGGAACTAAAGTTCCGGGCGGGATATTTGCTCAGTATAGGACTTTCACTTGAACATAAATATTGGGTGAGTAAGATTTTTAGAGATGTGTGTACACCGTAGCTTCTTAAGGACTTCCAAATAAAAAAATATCCAATTAATTCTTGTGGGGTGGGTAACATGATGTTACGTCTCTACAAGGATTTTGGATAACACATATTTAATTTCACTTTTATATCTATAGCAATCTGATTTGATTTCTGAATTAATCGTAGGGACTAGGGACTGGGGACTGGGGACTGTGGGGCCCCCTCTGGGGATAAGGGGTAATGGGGACTGGGAAGAAGGAATAAAGCTGTACTGAGTTTTTTTCAAAAATCAAATATGAGTCCTATATATAGATAAATGATATAGGCACAATTCATGAATTTTGCCCACAAATTATTTTGGGCAACGCACAATTAATTTCTGGAGATGTCTAATATCATTTATTACTATGTATTAAATATCGCCACTCGGTCAATATATGAGTAATATTATCGACATAATACTCTCTAGGGAGTATAAGAATTTATGATTACTTATAAGGAGTGGTGTTAAATATGATTCTTCCTCGTATGTTTACTGAGTACCGTAGAGTAGATGTTTTGTTTGCAAAACTGAAGTTTCTGAAATCAGCAAGGCTTTTATTTTTTAGTTTTTCAGTATTATCTTTTATTGTCGGGATGGGGGCGGCAAGTATAGCGTTTCTGGGTATCAGCCTGGATAGTGCGATCGCTCAGATTCCATCGACACCAAATTCAGCGCCTCTGAATCAGAAAACACCTTCTCAAGCTAATGTGCTATTTGTCAATCCTGGTGTTGGAGATGACAAGGCAAGCAATGGCAGCGAATCCGCTCCTGTAAAAACTATTACCCATGCATTGCGATTAGCTAACGCCAATACTGTAATTATGCTCTCTACTGGCACTTATAGCGCCGAGACAGGAGAGGAATTTCCCTTAATATTGAAACCGGGTATTTCAATTCAAGGCAACCCCAGCAATCAAGGTAAGGAGATTATCATTCAGGGAGGCGGTGATTACCTGAGTCGGAGCTTTGGCGGCCAAAACGTCACAATTGTCGGGGCAAACCAAGCCTTGCTCACAGGGGTAACAGTGACGAACTCTAATCCTCGTGGTTACGGTTTATGGATTGAATCTAGCAATCCGGTAGTCGCAGAAAATACTTTTACTGGCAGTACTCAAGATGGAATTTCCGTCAGTGGTAATGCCGCACCTACCATTAGTAAGAATTACTTCGATCGCAATGGAGCCAATGGCATCACAATTGCTGGTAACTCTAGTCCGCAAGTGAAGGAAAATGTCTTTCAGCAAACAGGTTTTGGGATTAATATTGCTCAAAATGCTGCTCCTATAGTCATAGGTAATCAAATTCAAAACAATAGATCGGGAATTATCGTACAAGCAAATGCCCGCCCGATTTTGCGGAATAATTCTATTCAAGATAATAAAGAAGATGGTTTAGTTGCGATCGCTCAAGCAATGCCAGATTTGGGTAGTGCATCCGAACCTGGGGGTAATACATTTCAAAATAATGGCCGCCACGACATTAACGCCAGCGCCGCTAAACAGGTGATTTCTGCTGCTGGTAACAACCTTGTAAGCGATCGCATCACTGGCAAGGTAGATATTAACGGAACAACAGCAGTAGCAGCCCAAACTTCTCAACCCGCTGCCAACAACGTATTACGACAAATACCACCAACTGGAGAAATCACCTTCTCGGCTCCCGAAACCTCTGAAACTACTAATGGGCAAACCAGCAATAGCATTTCAGCAAATAATCCTGTTTCTGGGCAATTAAACAGTCAACTGCTGCCATTAATGCCAGCCAATAATGTACCGCCTTCCTTGCCTATATCCAAACAACCACCGACTTCTAGAGTCGCCGGATTTCCTACTCCTAGCAGCTTGTCAGGTAGACAAATACCAATTAACGCACAGCCACCTGATACACCACAGCTAAATTACGTGCGGATCGATCCTAATACCATTGAGTTTACTGCCCCTGAGTCCCCATCCAATTCAGTTGCACAGCCACCAGTTTCAAGTATGAGGAATCAAACACAACAGCCATTACCAATACTAGAAACTGCTGCTCCTGGTGCTTCAGAACTTTTACCACTTCCCAATCCCAATATCCCCATTGTTAATACTCGCAATCTGCAAACAAGTTCTGCAAGTATTCCCTATGGTGGTAACTCTGCAACACAATTTGGTGTACGTTATCGCGTAGTAGTGCCACTAGCAACCGATCGGGATCGAGATTTAGTGCGATCGCTTGCTCCTGGTGCGTTTCTCACAGTTTGGGATGGTCAAAGAGTTATGCAAGCAGGAGTATTTAGCAGTGAATATAACGCTAAAGAAATGCTCAAAACACTCTCTAATAAAGGTTTAAGAGCCATTATGGAGCCGTTGAATTGAGTAGGGAATAGGGCATTGAGAATAGGGCATTGAGAATAGGGCATTGGGAATGGGGCATTGGGAATGGGGAAGATATGGAATTAGCGAGAAAAGCACCTCAAAATGAATATTGATCCACATTAGAAAAGCGATCGCTTTCCTACTGTGGGGAGGCATCGCTTTTTTAGTCAAGGGGGCGATCGCGCTTAGGCATAAGTTGAATTAGCGATCGCGTTCTTGTTTTAGGGAGCGATCGGGGAAAGCATCCTTTATCCATCACTTTCATCTAGATATTTTAGGAAAGAATGAACACCCAGTAACTGAATGCTATAGCTTGCCATTACTACTCTTAAATCATCATCAGCCCGCAAGTCATCATCCCCAGATACGATAATCCCCGCTTTGCCATCAATCGCTGTAGCCAACACAGGGAAATCTTTGGGATCTCGACAATTAGGCGGAACAGTTTTCAACTCAACCCATAAGGCGCGGTACTGCAACTGTTGTTCTAGGCGAATCGCCTGATTAGAGTCAATCCGCTCTCTTAAACGGGGGCGATTCCAAACAAGATGGAGTTCTTCCATGAGGGGTTGACTCATTACCAACTGGAATTTATCCTCATTAAATGCTGCCAAAATCGGCAATGTAACTCGCCCTTTCAGCAAAATACGAATCCAAATGTTGGTGTCGATGACCACTTGCAACATCAGACCTGCTGAGATTGCTGACGCACAGCTTTAATTTCAGCCCTGATTTCGTCGTCTGTAATCTCATTCACGGGGTGTTCGGCATAAAGTTCTTGAATTAAAGCCGTCAAGTCTGAACGTAAATCTATTTGAATCAAGGCTCTAGCGACTTTTGCTCGTTCGTCTGGCTGTAACTGTTGTACCGCCGTAATGAGTTGTTCCAAAGTAATTGGGATCGATACCATGTCAGTACCCATCATGATGGTTTCTTAAATTTTAGTGCGTTTGTGCGATCGCTATCAGTCCCAAGGAGAATTGACAACTTATATTTATTCGTTCGTTGCAGTAAGTTTGGTGAATATGAAGGTCAGATCGTTTTTATTCCTTTTTTTATTGTCATTGGCGATCGCGGGTCAAAATGAAATCAATTGCCTTAAGGGAGCGATCGCTTTTCTAATGTGGAGGAGACAATCGCGGTTTCATCAAAGGAGCGATCGCACACCCTTATATCTGCGCTGATTTGGCAACTTGCGTCTGGATACAGCAGGCTCAGTTTTTTCCGTTTTACTAACTTTCGGCGATTGGCGATCGGCTAAGATATCCAGGGCAGACAAATGACGAAACTCGATGGAACAAGGGGTAGCGTTACCGTCAGTATGCCAGATTTTTCTCGTTTTATCAGCTTTCGGTTATTTGTTGGCAATAGTATAGTTTGATTGACCTTTTGGCAATCAGAAGTTGCAAGCGTTAATTAGCGACACCTTTTGCAATTTTTCGGAAAACAGTATGCTGATGCTGTATCAGGAGATCAAACGTTAAGTATTTTTTCCGAAAAAATATAAATATGATCCAAACCTTCAAACAAGGGTACGCTGTTATTGTCGGAGTAGGTGCTGACTTGCCTGTCACAATTGATGATGCTACTGCTATTGCGAATCTGCTACGCGATTCATCTCGTTGTGCCTATCCTGTTGAGCAAGTACGTTTGCTAACTGGCCAAGAAGCAAATGCTAGAAATATCTTATCTGCTTTAAGTTGGCTAGCTGATGTGACTGAAAAAGATGATACAGTCATCGTTTACTTTTCCGGTCACGGAATGGAAACACCAGATTATTATTTAATGCCTTACGGATACAATCTGGGAAATTTGCAGGGTACGGCGATTCTTGGGTCAACATTCACCCAACATTTGCAAGCTATTCAAGCACAAAAATTACTGGTAATCCTTGATTGTTGCCATGCTGGTGGACAAGCTGAAGCAAAGGGAGCAATCAAATCACCTTTACCACCGTCTGCGATCGCGCAATTGGGCAACAGCAGTGGTCGAGTTATACTGGCTTCGTCACGCAAAGATGAAGTTTCTTGGACTGGACAACCATACAGTGTTTTTACAGCAGCATTGTTAGAGGCGATGGCTGGCTACGGAGCATTTGAACAAGACGGCTACGCCCGTATTTTGGATCTAGCAATGTGGGTAGGACGCAAGGTTCCAGAACGCACACAAGATAAACAACATCCCATTATTAAAATTAGCAATTTAGAAGATAACTTTGCTTTAGCCTGGTATGCTGTCGGTGAAAAAAAACCGCATCCATTACCCAATTGGACATATAATATTCCATCCATTACACCAGGGTTGGATACTGCTCAAGTCGCTACCTGGAAGCGGATGTTGACCAATTATCGTAAAAACTTACAACTGATCGACGAGCGGATGAGTGAGTATATTGATTTTACTGCTATTCCACTACAACTAGAAAATAATCGACGCTTGACTGAAACTAAGATTGCAGAGATGGAACAGAAACTAGGGATAAAACCTTAAATATTATATTGAAGTAATGACTCAGGAAAAAATCAAATCTATTCAGAAACAGATTACTGAAACTGAATATAATTTGCGTCTTATTCAAGAACAAAAATCTAAGTATGTTGAACTTACAAGTATTCCACTCGATTTAATAAAGAATGAAGAGTTTCAGCAAACAAGGTTGAATGAACTTCAAGAATGTTTAGTTCCACTTAAGAAACGCTTTAAAGAAATCAGAGAAAGTCGTCCTATTCCTCCGCTACTACCTTATCTTTGCGATCGTAGTGAACAAGAATATCATTTAGCTCAAGCATTAAGAAGACTGAATCAACAACCCCATCGACCTCTTGTCTGCATTATTCATGGCGACGATTTTCAAAGTCATGATATGTTTCTAGAGCGTCTCAAACAAGTTTCGCTACCTAAGCTCATTTACTTAGATACTGATAAAATTGCCGTTACTGACTATCTTCTCAGTTGCCCTTCAAGACTGTCAAAAATTGACGATCTTCACAATCAGCTTGAAAATAAACTTGCTGAAAGATTACTTAATCATGGCTTTGTATCAAAGGAAGAAATCAACAATTTTTTAGCTGGACATCCCGGTCCAGTGATAATCCATACCCACTTTTTTACCGGAGATTGGCAACAGCATGGTTCCAAAGTTATCGAAAGTTTTATCAAATTTTGGCAACATTGGCCAGATATTCCTCCTGGTAATTATCTCTTTATATTATTATTTATTAAATATCAGGTAAAAAAAGAATTGAGTATCAAAAAATTTTGTTTGAAATTCAAAAATAAAATTATTTATAAATTTATCGAGCAATTATCATTGTCTGAATTTTCTCAATTTGGCAAACTTATAGGCACAGTTTTACCAGAACTGGATGGTATAACTAGAAGACAAACAGAGGATTGGGCACGCGACAAAGATACAAAACATTTTTGGGGTGAGGAGAAAATCGAAGATTTGATGAGTAAAATTAGAGATATTTTTGAGCAATGGGAGAAAGAAAAGTCTTCTAACACTATTCCTATGGAACATTTAGCTAGAAAGTTGACACAGATTTTACAAAATTCCTCGATTGCTGAGGAGGAACGCAGATGAAGTTCCCCTTTTATACTGGTGATGGCAAAAGGCAGCGAAGTGATGTACCAGCAACTTTGCCGATATCACAGCGTTCACAAATGATGAGACCAGAAAACTACATTGCAGATGCTGGACTGGTTGATGCTTGTAATGTTGCTTTGCTTCTGGGACAACCCCTCTTATTGACTGGAGAACCTGGTACTGGGAAGACTCAGTTTGCCTATAGTGTAGCTTGGGAACTTGGTTTTGAAGACCCACTCAAGTTTGAAACCAAATCTACAACTACAGCCCGTGAACTATTT
Organism: Nostoc sp. DedQUE08; assembly: GCF_034530895.1. Lineage (NCBI taxonomy): Bacteria > Bacillati > Cyanobacteriota > Cyanophyceae > Nostocales > Nostocaceae > Nostoc > Nostoc sp. DedQUE08. The sequence goes on along the minus strand of NZ_JAVRCD010000083.1, from coordinate 21,023 downwards.
TACAACTATGACAGCTTGAAGCAGTTTCAAGATGCTCAGGGCGGTATAACAAATAGAAGCCCTCTTAATTATTTGACATATCGTGCTTTGGGCACGGCCATTTTGCTGACTAGAGAAAAGTCTGAAGTTGTAGAATTTCTCCCGCAAGATTTTGTCCATCCTGGCAAAAGACGCTCCATTGTTCTTATTGATGAAGTAGATAAAGCACCCCGTGATTTCCCCAATGACATCCTTAACGAATTGGAGCAGTTATATTTTCGGGTACCAGAACTAGGCAATGTCAAAATTGCAGCTAATCCCGAATTGCAACCCATTATTATCATCACCAGTAATTCTGAAAAAGACTTACCGGACGCATTTTTAAGGCGCTGTGTCTACTATAATCTTCCGTTCCCAGATCGTGATCGCCTAGCAGAAATTGTTGCTAACCGATTAGGTTTATACTCTGTAGGTAGTAGTGAGTTTCTCAACACTGCTCTGGATCTGTTCTTCGAGCTAAGGGCAACTTCAAGTGGTTTACGGAAAAAACCTGCAACTGCTGAACTCTTGGGTTGGATGATCGCACTGCAAGAAATATCAAATCGCCAAGAAAATCCGCTTGCTCAACCTGAACTCGTGCTGCGAACACTCAGCAACTTGATCAAAACGGCAGAGGATCAAGACAAAGCTAAGAGGATAGTCAAGCAATGGATAGAAAACCGCAAGAAGTAAATCCAAGCTGGCTAACTCCAGAGGTACTAATCGAGTTCATTGATGAGTTGCGCGATGCGGGCTATAAAATCGGCGTATCACAGTATATTATCGTCCAAGACCTTATACTTGCCTTGATTGCCCAAGGAGATAATCTCGACCGACCCCAGAGATTCAAAAGCCTTCTGAGTCCATTGCTTTGCCATTCGCCAACTGAGCAGGAAGATTTCTATCAACGATTTGACCAATGGCTGCAACGCATGGGTTTTATCGTCAGCCAAACTGGACAAATAGACACTAAGGCAGAAGAACTACAGCAGGAGTTGTACAACATTAAAAAGCAGTGGCGAAAATGGCAACAGTGGTCGCTGGTAGTAATTCTGACTGTTATAGCCTGGCTTATTCTAAGTTTAGTTTCATTTCAGCCCAGATATTCAACTCAACCTCAAAACCCAAACATTCAACCTCCAAACTCTCTTCTGAATTGGCAATCTATCTTGAGAGTGTTACTGCTGAATTGGAAATCTATCCTGGGAGTGTTACTGCTTATCGCCTTTGTTACCTTCCTCGCCTGGGGAATTTGGTGGTTTTGGCAGGCGCGTCAATTTCTCGTGCGCCATGCAACTAATCAACAGCCGCAACTTGAGCAAGTCTCTATTCCTGGCTTAGATGAGGAATTGTTTCCCAAAGTTTTGTTTTTACGCATCGCTCAAGATTTGAGGCGACGCATCCGAGTTCCATCTGTCGAACTCGATATTAATAGGACATTAGAAAAAAGTGTGCAGCGAGGGGGTTGGTTCACGCCAGTATATAGCTATCGTCAAGTTTTCCCTGAATACTTGGTGCTAATTGATCGCGCAAATTACGGCGATCACCAGGCAAGATTTGTTGAGGAAATGATCGACAGACTGAAGTTGAATGAGGTTTTCATCACAGGCTACTACTTTGATGGCGATCCTCGCGTCTGCTTTCCGATGACAGAAAAAGGACCTCCCTGCACGCTCAATGAAATTGCCACAAAATATAGTGAGTATCGCTTGATTATTTTCTCAGATGCTCAAGGATTATTTAGTTCACGCACTGGCGAACTCGAACGTTGGAGCGATTTGTTTTCCAGTTGGAGCGATCGCGCTGTGTTAACGCCAAAACCTTCAGAAAACTGGGGATATCAAGAACTGGAATTATCGCAGCAGTTTATTGTTCAACCCGCTACACCTGAAGGGTTAACGAACTTGATACGTAGCATTCAATCAGGAAAATCGCCCTATGAACCTTCAGAAAATATAACGGCCCCTTTCCCGGAAGAGTTGAGAGTGCGATCGCGCCGTTGGATTCAACGAGATCCACCAGAGTCATTCGCGATCGATGAGGTGTTGAAATCACTCCACCGATATTTGGGCAAGGCTGGTTACGACTGGCTGAGTGCTTGCGCTGTATTTCCAGAACTGCATTGGAATCTCACATTATACCTGGGCAATACACTCCAAAGCGAAGATGGCCGCACCCTCCTTCAAGCTTGTCATCTTAATGATCTGGCTCGCTTACCGTGGTTTCGGCAAGGTTATATGCCTGACTGGCTAAGGAAAAGACTGATTTCTGAGATTCCCCGTCCACAGGAACAGGATATACGTTTAGCGATTGAAGCGTTGTTAATCAGTGCTGTTCAAGGTTCTGTTGACGGTCTACAATTGGAAATTGCCAGGAGGGACAGTAATGTTCTTTCAATGTTGGCTCAACCACTTCTACGTTTACTTGCCAAGAAAGCATCAGAGGATAGTTTGCGCGATTACATTTTTCAGGACTTCATGGCTGGTAGCAAGCACAAGCAGCTGGCGGTTCGTTTACCGGAAGCGTTGTATGATTTGCTTCATCCCCAGCGAATAGGATGGGGGCTGTGGCTGAGATGGGTTCTTACAAATACTCTAGGTTCAGCTTTAGGCTGGTGCTTAGGTATATATTTAAGTAAATTATCGAATAACATATTAAATGATACATTAAGCTTTGTAATATGCATTCTGTTCATTGCCCTTGGTGGGACTTTGACAGGAGCTATACAGTTATATATCCTGCGACAGTATGTGCCTAAGATCGGCAGATGGGCAGTAGTTAGCTGGCTACTGACGAGTTTAGCTGTCGCCGGAGCCGGAGCCGTCCCCAGAGCCGTCGCCGAAGCCACATATGTCGCTATCGCCGAAGCCGTCGCCGTCACCGTCGCCGTCGCCGTCGCCGTCGCCGTCGCCGTCGCCAGAGCCAAAGTAGTCGCCAGAGTAGTCGCTTTCGCCTTCGCCTACATCGCCACCGTCATCGCCGTCGTTTTCGTCATCGCCTACGGCTTCGTCTACCCCGTTGCCTTCGCCTTCGCCGTCGCTGTCGCCGTCGCCGGAGCCATTCAATCGTATATCTTGTGTCGAATTTTGCACCGATGTGTTTCATGGTATGGCAGGTGGACGTTGTCACACATCTTGGGTAATGCCATTGGCTGGATAGCCTACCCGGTATTTGATGGGATTGCTAGAGCATTAGGAAACACAGCCATATCAGGTTTAGCATTTGGAGCTTTACAAGGAACTGCTTTGGGGCTTGCCTCCGGCGCTAGTACAGGCGCTGCATTGCTTTGGCTGCTGCGACAACCTATCACCACCAATTACAAATTAGAACCAAAGGCAAACATCCACATAGAGCCATAAAAGCAGTAGAGGGGGTAGAGTCGAGGAGAATGTTGCCATTCCACCCGCAGGCTAAGGGTAGCCTGTTGCCAGACTGCCTCGCCTACAAGGGGCAATATTAGAAAAGGTGACACCTTATGCCACATCTCCTAAAAAAGTTCCAATTTTAGTGCATAGAATTCAGAAATCCATCTAGATAAATTAGTAAATATGTACTAAAAAGAGTCTGCTTGTGGTCTTCTTGTGTTTGGTTAAAACAAAGAAGTAAAAAGCTGAAACCTATATAAAACAATATTTATAATACTTTTGAGCGCGATCGCCTTCGCCGTAAATCGGGTTAAGGCAAAAAACTCATCATCTAATACCTCAACACGACTTTTAAGTACCTCAAAACGACTTTCAGGTACCTTGAAACGACTTTCAGGTACCTTGAAACGACTTTCAGGTACCTCGAAACGACTTTCAGGTACCTCAAAACGACTTTCAGGTACCTCAAAACGACTTTCAGGTACCTTGAAACGACTTTCAGGTACCTCAAAACGACTTTCAGGTACCTTGAAACGACTTTCAGGTACCTTGAAACGACTTTTAAGTACCTCAAAGCGACTTTCAGGTATCTGTTGCTTATCAAATGTCACTTTTTTGACAAATTTAATAAATACCTCAGTACAATCAACTAAAAATAATTAGGTCGCTCTTAGTTTGCTTTAATTTTTCCGAATTATCTCTCAGAGAAGTTTATTGTTGCATTGGCTAGAGTACATGCAGTAATCCTATAACTTCCTTCAGGAGCGTATTTTATGGCACGACTAAAACGCAGTTCACGCACTCTCGAAAACGCTCTCCGTCGAATTGCAGGAATGCGATCGATTAGCCCGACGCTAGAATTTGGCAACGGATTAAATTTGACAGACTACGACAGCCGCATCCAAAACTTGCAAACCCAGCTATCTACATACAACACTTTACTCTCTACCCTAGATGAAATGGCAGGTCGCCTCTCTCTAATTGAAGAAGAATTGCGCGGCTACTCTGAAAAGATGTTAATGAGTGTGGCAACCGATTATGGCAAAGACAGTTTGCAATATATCCAGGCGGGAGGCAAGCCACGCAAGAAATTATCACGCCGTTCGAGCAACACCCAATCCCCATCTGAGAGTACAGCTACAACCTTGAATGGTGCAAACAATGGTAAAAGAACCTCTATTGTTTGATTTTAATTGTTTAACTGCATCTAATAAATTCTTAATTAAGAATTACGAATTACGAATTACGAATTATTCGCTCACTGGCTCTGCGTCAGAGAACACGACCTGATACTCCCTATCCTGGCTTATGATCCAAACGGGTAGCTTGCTCTAGGGCGGCTTTTTCTTTGGCTCGGCGGACATAAGGTTGTAATTGGGTGCGATCGCAACCTGTTAAAATAATCAGGTTTTCTAAGGTAATCCCCCGCATTAACATTTCTACGCGCCAGGTTTGTTGTGCCTGAGCGATCGCTGGTGCTTGTGCTTGGGGAGTTAACAATCTTTCACTCCATACTTGCCAACGTGTCTCAAGTTCTGATTCTGAGATGGGTGTGCCTGTATCATTCAAAAACATGGCTGTTTGAGCATCCTTACGACTTTTCAGCCATTTAATTAAAGGATTATTAGTAAAAGAACCGTAGCGTTTGCCCAAAATCCACTGATTCACGGGTACTTGACGGACAAATCCGGGGATTGTGATTTGCAGGAAGTGCCCTTGAGTATCGTAAATTTGGTGCGATCGCTCCAAGCTAGTTATTTCTGTAGCGGATAATCCAGCCCCAAATAATACGTAAGCTAAGGCATAATCTCGTACTCCAAATTTCCTGGCCTGTTGCAGAATTTCGTGAACCAAACTAGCTGGTAAATCAGCTATTTCTGTGGTGGTGAATCCTCCTTGTAAGGAGTTTATTGCCGATTCTGCTGAAGATGACATGGCTCCATGTAAAAACAACTCCACCAAATTTTCGAGAAAATCATCCCGATCCTCCCAAAGTTCGTGAAATTCGCTGGTGAACTCAATTACTGCATATCCCAAAATCATCCCATTTAGCAAACTGGCTAATTTTTCTGCCGGTAAGTAGGTATTTAAATGTCCTTGCTGGATTACAGTAGCTAAATACTGAGCTACATAACGGTTTGCCTCTGTGACTCCCCTGCCTAGTGCGCGGCGATTTTCTGCCGGGAATTGGTCGGCTTCACCTACCACAGACCGGACAAACTCTGGTACTCGTTCTAATGCATGTAAGCTATCACTTGCATAATCTTTAAGAGCTTGGTAAACATTGCCGGGAGGTGTTGCCCGCCGTACCAGCGATTCACCTAAATCCTTGAAGGCTGCGGACTCTTCCAGCACAGCTAAAAGTAATCCATGCTTATTGCCAAAATTCCGAAATAGAGTCACTTCATTGACTTCGGCTTTTTCAGCAATTTGACGGGTTGTGGTAGCGCTTACTCCCTGAGCAGAAAACAACTCAAGTGCAGCTTGAATCAGGCGTTGACGAGTGGAAATGAGTTGAGATGACATAGAAAAATGCAAGTGGCACTTGCAGGGGTATCAGAGTTCTGCTAGCATAACAAATGTAAGTGATACTTGCTTTACTCTACCCTACGGGTTCGCCAGTCGCTAATGGGGGAAACCCCCAAGACCGCGCTGGCTCACTGTAACTAACTAGTAAGAGGGTGGATAAATCCTTAGTCGGATTATGCCCAATAAAAAGTAAATCACTTCATCATCCATCAACAGGAATTTTTATGACCGCAAATTTTGGGGCGTTCGCCAAAGGTGTTGGCAAAGCCATCGCTCCTGAGAGAGGCAACTCACCTCAACTCAGTTGGACAAATGTGGTATTTTTTACTACATTTCATGCTTTAGCACTTCTGGCTCCTTGGTTTTTCTCCTGGCCAGCATTAGGTTTGCTAGTGTTTCTCCACTGGTTGTTCGGGAGTATTGGTATTTGCCTGGGATATCACCGACTACTGAGCCATAAAAGTTTCCAAGTTCCTAAGTGGTTAGAGTATGCGATCGCCCTAATTGGAGCGCTGGCTTTACAAGGCGGGCCAATTTTTTGGGTAGGTGGACACCGCCAACATCACGCCCACACAGAAGATATCAATTTAGACCCCTACTCTGCCCAAAGAGGCTTTTGGTGGAGCCATATATTGTGGATTTTCTACCCACGTCCAGAATTTTTTGACTATGACACTTATAAAAAATATGCCCCTGACTTAGCCAAACAACCCTTTTATTGTTGGCTAGATCGTTACTTCTTGCTATTGCAAATACCCTTCGGTTTGCTGCTTTATGCATTAGGAGGATGGTCTTTTGTATTCTACGGAGTGTTTCTCAGATGTGTCTTGCTTTGGCATTCAACCTGGTTTGTAAATTCAGCATCACACCTGTGGGGTTATCGCACCTTTGATGCTAATGATGGCGCTCGTAATCTTTGGTGGGTATCCCTCGTCACTTATGGAGAAGGCTGGCACAACAACCATCATACTTATCCCCACATGGCAAAATCTGGGTTTTCTTGGTGGGAAATTGATGTTACTTGGTGGAGCATCTTAGTGTTGCAGACTTTGGGTTTAGCTAAAAAAGTTGTCTCGCGTCCTCCTCAAGGTGCAACTCACGGCTAAATTGCAACTAAATAATCGTGAATTTGTTATGCCGATTGCTTCTTGCAGTCGGCTTACTAATTTTTATCAGTAGTGTTTCACGGTAAAATCTAACAAATTAAATCACCATAGTGCATTAAGTGTGAAAACTGATAGCATTTTTTATCGCCTTTTTCAAGAACTTCCTAGCATCTTTTTTGAATTAATTGGTAATCCACCCCAAACGGCAGAGACTTATCAATTCTCCTCAATTGAAATCAAGCAAACGGCATTTCGTATTGATGGTGTTTTTCTCCCAACACAAGGGGAAGAAAATCTGATTTACTTCGTTGAAGTCCAGTTCCAAGCTGACACAGAAATTTATTCACGCCTATTTTCAGAAATTTTTTTATACTTACACCAAAATAAACCGAAAAATTCTTGGCGAGGAGTAGTTATTTATCCCAATCGCAGTTTAGATACAGCAAATATCAAGAATTACAGTGAATTTTTCACTAGCGGGCGCATTAGTCGTATTTACCTTAATGAATTAGGTGAAACTGCATCATTGCCAGTTGGAATTGCTACGATTAAATTAGTCGTCGATGAAGAGGAGACAGCAATTCTAGCTGCTAGGCAGTTAATAGAGAGAACCCAGCAAGAAATCAACATCGAACCACAACGGCGGCAGTTACTAGAATTGATAGAGACAATATTAGTTTATAAGTTTCCGACGATGAGTCGAGAGGAGATTGAAGGTATGTTTGGGTTAAGTGATTTGAAACAAACACGAGTTTATCAAGAAGGTAAGCAAGAAGGCAAACAAGAAGGCAAACAAGAAGGGGCGCGTGAAGAAAAGTTTAGAATGATCCCTTTGTTGTTGAGATTGGGATTGAGTTTTGAAGAAACAGCGAAAGAGTTAGGTTTGAGCCTAGAAGAGATTCAGCAAGAAATGCAAAAACAGCCTCCAAGTCAGGATACGTAACCTACAATTACAGCAGAATTCAAAAGTCAAAATGGGTTACGCATCGCTGCGCTAACAGAAGTAAAACAGGTTTTATACTTGGTTTTGAGACTTAGCTTGTGTAACTCACTAACTTGAAATTAGCTGTATCTTTTATCACGGATTTATCTACATATTCTTACTATTTCCCATTCCGATAATTTTTTCTATGATTTCCCTCTCTCCCATTCTGCAAGCTAGACTCTCCCAACCCTTAAAGATTGGCTCTTTCGAGGTAAAAAGTCGGGTTCTCCAATCGCCTCTATCTGGAGTCACAGATATGGTGTTTCGCCGGATTGTGCGTCGCTATGCGCCAGATTCGATGATGTATACCGAAATGGTGAATGCTACGGGGTTGCATTATGTTAAACAGTTACCCAAAATCATGGAGGTAGATCCCAACGAACGCCCAATTAGCATTCAGCTATTTGATTGCCGTCCCGATTTCTTAGCAGAAGCAGCAATCAAGGCAGTTGCCGAAGGTGCTGATACTGTTGATATTAATATGGGTTGTCCGGTAAATAAAATCACTAAAAATGGTGGCGGTTCTTCATTATTGCGGCAACCAGAAGTAGCAGAAGCAATTGTGCGGGAAGTGGTAAAAGCTGTTGATGTCCCTGTAACAGTTAAAACCCGTATTGGCTGGAATGACAACGAAATTACGATTCTCGACTTTGCCAAGCGAATGGAAGATGCCGGGGCAAAAATGATTACGGTACACGGACGCACCCGCGCTCAAGGGTACAATGGCAATGCCCGTTGGGAATGGATTACCCGTGTCAAAGAAGTGCTTTCTATTCCAGTGATTGGGAATGGAGATATTTTTTCCGTTGAAGCGGCAGTGAAATGTTTAGAACAAACTGGCGCTGATGGCGTCATGTGTTCCCGTGGAACTTTGGGTTATCCGTTTTTGGTGGGAGAAATCGATCATTTTCTGAAAACAGGAGAGATATTACCATCACCAACCCCAATTGGGCGTTTGGAATGTGCAAGAGATCATTTACAAGCCTTGTGGGAATATAAAGGCGATCGCGGTGTACGTCAAGCCCGTAAGCACATGACTTGGTATGCTAAAGGTTTTGTCGGTGCTGCCGAACTCCGCGGACAGTTAAGTTTAGTTGAAAGAGTAGATCAAGGTTTGGCAATGATTGACCAAGCAATTGAAAAATTAGCTAATGGTTATGAACTAGAGGAAGAAGCAGAAGGTAGTTTGGTAATGCTTTAAGAAGCTGATTTTAACCTAGCTTGGGGTGATATTGTTGGTTGCTAAAAGTGACGCGATCGCTTGAATACGACTATTTCAGTTAGGGTTTAAATCTCCTGATGTAACTCTTTTGAATTTTGAATGTTTAACTAGCCCAAATGGAGGCTCACAATGTTAGTTTCCAAACACAATGATGTTGTAACCGTCCCCGAAATCCTTTCATTAGAAGACTTCATGGCAAATCCTCCAGAGGGGATGGAGTGGGTAGACGAGCAATTAGTAGAAAAAACAGGGATGACATTAAAACATAGTGAAATTCAATTGAATATTGGTTTTTACTGGAGAAGTTATATTAACTCCAATCAACAAGGTGGGAAAGTTTACACTGAAGTACCTTGTCGTACATATAAAGAGGGTCGCCGTTCTGATGTGGCTTATCTTACGCCTGAATTGGTAGCTCAGTTTGGTGATGTTCCTACTTTGCCACAAAGTTTCCCACTAATTGCTGAAATAGTTTCACCCACCGATTTAGCTGAAGAATTATTTCTCAAAGCACAGGAGTATTTGCAGTCCGGTTGTGAGGAAGTTTGGCTAGTATTTCCTGAAAGTCGGTTAGTTTTTGTCATGACAGATAATCAGGTTTGCGGGTTTAAAGCTGGTAATATGGTTAGTACTCAAAGAGTATTACTGGGTTTTAGTGTAGCTATAGACGAATTGTTGGCTTGAAAATGAATTAGGACTTACACTTCAGAGAGTCAAAAAGTTTGAATCCCTAATAGGGATTTTATTGAATTGCAATGTAAACATCACTTATCAAAATGGGCGTTTTAGGAGTTTCAATCCCTAATAGGGATTTTGATGAATTGCAATTTAATAAGCCCTCAGAATACAAGGCAGTAGGATTTGTTTCAATCCCTAATAGGGATTTTGATGAATTGCAATGACGCGGTGCAGGTAGCCAATCAGGCGGCTACTGTTTCAATCCCTAATAGGGATTTTGATGAATTGCAATTTTATCTGAAAGTGTGTTGCTAACCACTGCAAAAGTTTCAATCCCTAATAGGGATTTTGATGAATTGCAATTATATTTCCACGAAGGGCAGAGGATACATATTGATAATTAGGTTTCAATCCCTAATAGGGATTTTGATGAATTGCAATAAGGCGGTCTAGCTGCTGCCGAAACAGTTGGAGTGTTTCAATCCCTAATAGGGATTTTGATGAATTGCAAATAACTTTTTATTATACCATTGGCGACCTAAGATGTTTCAATCCCTAATAGGGATTTTGATGAATTGCAATTGAAGGTTTCCCAGTTGTGTTACCCCAACTTCTAGTTGTTTCAATCCCTAATAGGGATTTTGATGAATTGCAATTCAGCGTTACCTGTATTTTGTTTTCTCTCATAGTTGTTTCAATCCCTAATAGGGATTTTGATGAATTGCAATCCCCTAATCTTGCTGCGATCGCTTGCATCCTATTATTGTTTCAATCCCTAATAGGGATTTTGATGAATTGCAATTCCGTCCCAGGCATACTCTAATTCTCTATAGTCGTTTCAATCCCTAATAGGGATTTTGATGAATTGCAATGCTGGCTTCTGAAAGCGTTGCTGTATTTGATTTTCAAGGTGCGGTTGCGCGAATGAGTGAATCATAGCATAGGGAATAGTCATAGCACAAGATGCAAATCGCTGAAAACCAGTCCCCATAAGGTGCGCGGATGCTTTGAAAGTACCAGTGCCCTGAAAGTTTTGTATAGAAGGAGCGTACAGCCTTTTTCGCTCCTTCTCGTTTTGTACACCTACCCATCCGCGCATAAGGCAAGAAAATTAATCTGATTGGCGATCGCTACCTCTATTAAAATGAAATAAGCGATCGCCTAATCCTTACACACTTTAATTTACTAAATCAGGGAATACCTCTTGCACAGCAGGATGCACTAAGCGATGATTTTGCACATTCACACCCTTAGCTAATGCTGGGTTAACCTCCAGTGCCAAAATTCCCAAATTCGCCAACTGGACAACATAAGGTAATGTACTATTATTAAGTGCCTGAGTTGCTGTCCAAGGTACTGCTCCTGGCATATTGGGAACGCCATAATGCACTACACCTTCTTCAAGGTATACCGGATTTGTATGGGATGTAGGGTGCAAGGTTTCTATACAACCGCCTTGGTCAACGGCTACATCAACTATCACCGAACCAGGACGCATTTGTTTGACCAATTCGCGGGATACTAGTATTGGCGCTCTACGTCCTAACACTAAAACTGCACCGATGAGCAAATCGGCTTCAATGACTGCGGCTTCAATATGAGCAGAGTTGCTGTAAAGCAATTCGACTCTAGAGCCAAAGAGTGTTTCTAAGTAAGATAAGCGCTCGACACTCACATCTAAAATTTGCACGATCGCACCCATGCCTACGGCAATTTTAGCTGCTTCTGTGCCGACAACGCCGCCACCTAAAATTACTACTTTACCTGGTTTAACTCCAGGGACACCACCTAAAAGTACACCTCTACCACCTTGCTGACGTTCTAAGAATCTGGCTCCAAATTGTACTGCTAGCCGACCGGCAATTACGCTCATGGGGGTGAGCAAGGGTAATCTGTTAGCACCAGGTTGTTCTACAGTTTCGTAAGCGATCGCAGTTGTGCCACAATCAATTAGATTCTCTGTCAACTTGCGATCGGCTGCTAAGTGTAAATAAGTAAATATTACCTGCCCTTTTTGCAAAAATTTATACTCAGCCGTCAGTGGTTCTTTGACTTTAACAACCAATTCCCGATTCCAAGCTTTTTCTGATGTGGGGACAATTTCGGCTCCAGCACTTTTGTAGTCATCATCGGAGAATCCAGCACCATTACCTGCTTGCGTCTCGACGAAGATGCTATGACCATTTTCTCGCAGCACCCGCACACTAGAAGGACTTAACCCTACCCGAAATTCTTGATCCTTGTTTTCCTTGGGAACGCCGATTTCCATATATCGCCTCTGATAATTTTTTTGTTTAACTGTACCCTTCCAATCTCAAGCTTGCTACTTCTATCTTGCTAGTTCCGTATTAGAGATAGCTGGATTAGAGATACCTAATTTCTGTTCTAACTTTCTTAATTCAATCTGAGTAGCCCAAACTCTTACTCTTGACTATTGCCCCAGTATTTATACAATATATAAAGAATAGTAACAATTTATTAAAAAAGCGATTGTATAGCTCCCTAGTAGGGAGCTATTGCTGAATTTTTCAAGTCACCTTGGCATTCCAGCACTGCAATTAGCTTTTAAGTTAACCTGACTTTTCAACGTCATCTGAGAATTTCAAAGTCTCTCTTTTAAAACGAGAGAGATTTAGAGAGGGGTTTTCCAGATACCATGAAAAGTAAGTAGTGATTATCCCTACTTTTCCCGACTTCTACCAGAAGTCTGATATCAAGTCCCGTTTGCCAAAAAAGGTTTCTTAAAAAATGACACAAACACAACCAACAATTACACCTAAACTAGAAGAGCCTAAGTTTGGCTTTAACGAATATGCCGAACGCTTGAATGGTCGAGCTGCAATGATTGGCTTTGGTTTGATGCTGGTGATTGAGTATGTCACTAATCAAGGAGTGCTATCATGGCTGGGTCTGAAGTAGTGCCATCAACAAGCACAATCTTGAAGTTGTAAGCTAGTAATTAAAAGAGTTTCAACCAGCTGGAACAACCAGTTGGTTTTGACTTCAATAATTAATAGCGGAGTACTTCGCTCTAGATAGATTAATTAAACTTATTCATAAATAACTGCCCTAGAATGTAAGCAAGAGAGGAATCGAAATACCTATTAGCGATTGAAATATTATAGACTTGCAACTAATATGTGCAAGGCGATTAATGAGTAAATTTCCTCCCCATACTAAAAAAATCATAACTTAGTATCTGCCTTGAATGAGAAAGGCAAATTATGGGTGAGGTATTCTTGGTAAATATACACAAAAGGTGAACTGGAACCAACCAAGCTGTGATGAATGCTGTATTACCTCGTTTTTTGAAGTCAACCTACCGAAAAGAGCCACTAATCAGTGTATTGATGACGATGGGCGTTATGGATGCCCTGATTGGCGGATTGAATGATAGCTGGTCGTTGTTTGCTTTTGGTTTGGGAACGGCAGGGATAGCGCTAGGCTTTAAGTTGTGGCGTGTCCAGCAGCGTCGTTCTTTACCAGAGGAGCCTGTAGTGCAACATTATTTGCCCTCTCGTTCTTCTAGTGCGCCTTTACCAATGTTAAGCGTTTCTAAGAAAAAACCACCTCTTTAAGATGTGCAGAGTTATGACTTAAAATAACTCTGCAAAATTTATTGGGTTTAACTGTATCTATAAAAGTGAGGAAAAAGAGTGAGTAGTGAGGGAAGAGGTGGCGGTAATTTTCTGCGACCGTATATTATCCTGGCATTTATGGCAGCTGTTGCCCTTCCAGTGAGTACCTGGGAAGGGTTTTATATTCATCAAGCTCATGCTGCCATTGAAGTAACGCCAAACTTCCCAGCTAACACTAACTTTGCTAATGCTCAACTACTTTACACACTCATCGGACATAACGGAACCATTAAATCCCTCGCTTTCACTCCAGATAGCAGAATTCTGGTGAGTGGAGGTGCAGAAAACGAGGGTATAATTCGCCTGTGGAATTTAGCAAAGCGCAAAAAGTTAGCGACTATTAACAAAGCACACAAAGCAGCCGTAGAATCTTTAGTGATTTCGCCAGATGGGCAAACCCTCGCTAGCTGTAGCGATGACAATACGATTAATCTCTGGAGTCTGAAAAATTTAAAATTTAGCCGCTCTTTTGTCGGACATACCAGTAACGTCTTATCTTTAGCGGTGTCTCCTGATAGTAAAGTTCTCGTCAGTGGAGCTTTAGATGGGATTCGGATGTGGGATTTGCTACAGCAGCGTCCTCTAGGGACTATAGTACGCTTTGATAATTTGATTTATACTCTCGCTATTAGTCCTGATGGACAGACCTTAGCTAGTGGTGATAATAAGGGTGTAATCAAGCTGTGGAATTTGAGTACTGGTAAATTTATCAGTCAATTGCCAGCTCATTCTAGTGCTGTTAGCGCTGTGATCTTTACACCAGATGGACAAACATTAATTAGTGCTAGCCACGATCGCACCATAAAATTGTGGAATATTAATACTGGAGAATTAGTCCGCACTCTTACAGGACATAATAACTGGGTAAATGCGATCGCTCTTAATCCCGATGGACAAACCCTTGCTAGTGCCGGTAGAGATGGAATTAAATTGTGGGATTTAACTACAGGTGAGTTAATAAATACACTGAATGGACATACAGACTGGGTAAGTGCGATCGCTTTTAGTCCCAATGGTAAAATTCTTGCCAGTGGTGGATTCGATCGACAAATCAAGATTTGGGGGATTCCCACAAAACGAAACTAACAGCGATCGAACAAAATAATCGTCAAAGAGTAAACTATATCCCCTATTTCTTTTAAGAAGTCGGGGATATCATTTTGACGCTCCTTTCAAGGCTTTGTGACTTGTCATAGCTCGAATTCTCACTTCATATAGAAACTTAGGCGATTGCTAACGCCGAAAAATTTCCCCAATCATTTCCTGTATCTGCTAAACTTTGGACTTGCCTTTTTAAAGTTTTTGTAGTAAAAAATCAACCAAAGCTCAGATCGAATTTTGCTATAACTAGTCAAAATCAATGATGATAGCAACCAATAACGATGTCTACGATGGACTACACATACCCCAAATTTTGAAGAACTGTGAATACTTGATGAAAATACAGCCGCACTAATATCTTATCCAGCAAATTACTGTAAGTATAAACATAGGTAATTTCAAATCATTTGTGCAGTTACTTGCCCTCTATACCGGAACAATTTCTGAACTTAGACAATCTTAGAAATGATCGTTGTCAGTAAATGCACTCAGTTAAAAGTCACGAACTCGTGTGAAGCCAAGGTTTGTAGCGCTTAACTGCTATTTGGAAGATAGGATAACTTGCTACTTAAATAATGTTTAATTTTCCCGAACTGCTTTTGATCCCCATTTCGATAGAATGGCTAGGCAGAACCCTAAAACTAAAAACCGCTTTTGACTGCGACGCTCATGAATCAACTGAACAATGGTTTTACGCTATTTTTAAGTCTGCTAGTCGAGGCGATGCCTTTTTTGCTTCTTGGGGTTTTATTCTCCAGTTTGCTGCTGTTTTTTGTTGATGAGCGCAAACTAGTAGAAAAAATGCCCAAAAATCCGCTGTTGGGTGCTTTAGTTGGCAGTGCGATCGGCTTTTTGTTTCCGGTGTGTGAGTGCGGGAATGTACCGGTAGCGCGGCGATTCCTGATTCAAGGAGTACCCACACCAGTCGCAATTGGTTTTTTGCTAGCAGCACCAACAATTAACCCAGTTGTAATTTGGGCTACTTGGACAGCATTTCGAGATCAGCCAGAAATAGTAGTTTTACGAGTCGTATTTTCCTTAACAATTGCCACAATTATCGGGTATGTTTTCAGTTTTCAAAAGGACTTAAATCCCATAGTCCAACCTGCGATCGCTCGTTATATGAAGTTTAATCCAGCCGCGCAGCCCCAAACCAAACGCCGTGGTAAACCTTACCAAGGACAACAAGAAGAAACAGTACCCAATCTGTTGCAATCCGGGACTTATATCTTAGGAGGAAAAGCAGGTATACCTCTACGGATAGATCCTAATTTAGTACTGCCTACCTCAGTCTCTACTGCTGATAAACCGTTAGCAGCCAAACTGCGCCTAGTTGTGGATAATAGCATCCAAGAATTGCGGGAATTGGGCGGAGTGATGATTTTAGGAAGTGCGATCGCTGCTGCTATTCAAGTCCTAGCTCCCCGTGAATTAATTCTCAGTTTGGGTGCTGGGCCCATTACCTCAATTGTGGTCATGCTGATATTAGCTGTAATAGTATCAATTTGTTCTACAGTCGATTCTTTCTTCGCCCTATCTTTTGCCTCAACCTTTAGCAGCGGTTCATTGTTGGCATTTCTGGTGTTTGGCCCAATGGTTGACATCAAAAGCGTTGGTTTGATGTTATCTATTTTTAAACCCAAAACTATCTTTTACTTATTTGCTTTAGCAGCACAATTAACATTTGTGTTTACTCTTTTCCTGAACTTGCACGTCTTTTAAGAAAATATTTGTCATTTGTCAGTTGTCCTTTGTCCCTTGTCATTTGTCCTTTACTAATGACCAATGACTAATGACTAATGACCAATGACTAATGACCAATGACTAATGACTAATGGCTAACAAAAATCCCAAATCTAAAATCCCAAATCTGTTACTCCCTTGGCTGGATGCTCTAGCAATTACGGCTTGGGGCATTTTGATGCTGAGATATTGGCTAACTAATAAGCTGAACCTATTGATTCATCCAAATTACTTTTGGTTGGTGATTGTAACTGGTATCAGCTTCATCATTATTGGTTTGTTCAAGATGCAGGAACTTTGGCAACGGCGTCGCCATGATGTTACGCCAAACACCCAGCATATTAGTTTATTTCCCCCTGGTTGGGGCAGTGGTTTATTGTTGACTACAGCAATTCTAGGTTTTATCGTTACACCGCAAGTTTTTGCTAGTGACAAAGCACTCCAAAGGGGGGTGACGACTGATTTATTGGGAAGCACACGCGTCAAACCCCAAGCCTTTCGGGTTACTGTTCGTCCAGAGGAGCGATCGCTTGTAGACTGGGTACGCACCGTCAATGTCTATCCTGAGCCGGATACATATACAGGGCAAAAAGTCAAGGTGCAAGGATTTGTGATTCACCCGCCCGATATCGGAAAAGAATATTTGTTTTTAGCACGATTTGTCTTAAGTTGCTGTGCAGCAGATGCTTACCCTGTGGGATTGCCTGTCAAACTACAAAATAATCAAGAGCTTTACCCTGCTGATACATGGCTAGAAGTAGAAGGACAAATGGTGACAGAAAATTTAGCAGGTAAACGCCAACTTACCATTGCCGCCACCTCTCTCAAAAAAATTCCTCAACCTCAAAATCCTTATAGTTATTAGTCATTTGTCATTTGTCATTTGTCCTTTGTCATTTGTAGATAACTAACAACCAATGCCCCATGCCCAATGCCCCATGCCCAATGCCCCATTCCCCATGCCCAATGCCCAATGCCCAATGCCCCATGCCCCATGCCCAATGCCCCATGCCCCATGCCCAATGCCCCATGCCCAATGCCCAATGCCCCATAACCAATGACTAAATCTAAAGCATTCCAACCACTGGATCGTATAGCGATCGCACTAATGTTACTGCTGAGTGTGCTGATTGGGTTAATCATCTTGCAAGGTGATGTGGTAACTGCTCGTGTCCGGGAATTTACCTGGCAAAATCAACAAATTGGGGCAGAAGATAATTCCTTCACCCTCACCTTCAGCCGCCCAATGGAAACAAAAAGCGTCGAGGATAACTTGAAAATCGATCCACCCCTAGCAGGTAAATTCAGTTGGGCGGGGCGGCGGATGGTTTATACACTGGTGACACCAGCCCCTTATGGCACAAATTATAAAGTGCAGTTACAAGGAGCTAAAGATAAGTTTGCAGAGCAAGAAGGTACAAATCGGCTGATACAGCCCTTTGTTGGTAGCTTCCGTACACGCGATCGCGTTATCCTTTACATCGGAACCGACAAAGAAGAACAGGGACGGTTAGTTCTTTACAACTTAACCCAAGAGCAAAAAAGGGTACTTACCCCCAAAGACCTGATAGTAATCGACTTTGAGTCATTTCCTGATGGGGAGAAAATTTTATTTTCTGCTCGCGCCGCAAACAATCAAGACTTACTTTCAGCCCAACTGTATACGGTGACAACAGGCGTTTCTGCTAAATCTGGACAAAAAGCAGAACCAGAAGGCAAAGTTGACCTGACTTTAGATAGTAAAGATTATCAAAACCTGAAATTTGACTTATCACCTGATGGGCAAACTATTGTCATCCAGCGGGGAAATAAAACTAATCCTGGTGACTTTGGACTATGGTTTATGCCAGCAACCAGTGATGCTTCAGCAGAAAAACCCACACCGAAACGCCTAAAAAGCCAGCCGGGAGGAGACTTTATGGTGACACCAGATAGTAAAGCCGTAGCGGTTGCTCAAGGACAGGGAGCAGCCATTTTACCACTGCAAGGTGATGCCAGTAAACCTTTGGATTTTCTGCCGCAGTTTGGTTTGGTACAAGCTTTCTCCAAAGATGGCTCTCAAGCAGCGATGGTAAAGTTTAATACAGATTACACGCGGGATTTATTTTTGGTGACAAACCAAGGCGTGCAGAAACAGCTACTAAAAACAACAGGTTCAATTCTCAGTTGCCAATTTGACATCGCCTCACCCACTCTCTACTGCTTGCTTACACAGTTAGTATCGAAGGAACAATACATAGAACAGCCTTATGTAGTGGCAATTGATTTGAAAACTGGGCAACAGAAACCACTGTTAGTACTGCCTCCCGCTCAACGAAATGTGCAAATGAGTTTATCTGCCGACGGTTTGGGCTTATTATTTGACCAAGTAGTACCGCAGACAAATCCCCCAGGATCATTACCCCCAAACACTTTAAAAACCGATGATGGAGATACAATCGCTACCAGTAGCTTGTGGTTAATGCCTCTATTGCCCATCGCTGATGCTACGACTGTTGAAATTAAACCAGAACAACTCCCCTTAGCCGGATTTCATCCTCGCTGGCTACCTTGAGCGAATAATTCGTAATTCGACTTTGGAAGGTTAGTTAAGGTGTCGCCACCAAAAATCAAGTTGAATCTAATGGAGTTCAGTTCCATCTTTACGAAGCAGATAGCGATCGCTAATCAACTTCAAGACTACTCTACCTATTTCTGGATGCGTTTTCTCAATAACCGGTTGCACAACAACGCCTTCCATGATGCAATTGGGACTGACTACACTATTGGCATTATTGAACTGAGACACCGCTTCCCAAGTGTAAGCACCGATATAAAGTACAGGTACTCTCGGCAAAGCAAATTCTTCGCAAAAAGTCACAAAATCGCTGTAATTGAGAAAATAGCTACCGCGACGCACAGCAAATATAGCAATTCCAATATTGCCATTATTCAAGCCATATTTGATATCTTGCACGCCGTAGATTTCACCAAAAATCTGAGTTCCTGGCGGAAGTTTCTGGAAAGCTTCGTTTTCGTTGTAAGCACGAATATAAACTAATTTTTTGTTTACTTCGCTGTTTTTCCAGAAGTAATTATGGCTGCCAATTTTAGTTGTGCCATCAGCATCAACTAAGACAGTGAAGTTAGTTCCATGCAACTTTTCTGTGACAACAACTTCTTCACCTTCCATTAGGATGTTTTTGTAACGTTTTAGGTTTTCTGGACTGGGGAATTTGTAATGTCCAATAAAACTTTCTACTTCCCCACTCATTCCTTGAGGAATTGGATATTCGTACTTTGTTACACCAAAATGATTTGTGTAGTCATCTCCGACATTTCCCGTAAAGTTTTTACCAACGGGAATAAGCAAACCCTCAGAAAAAATTCCGCGAAGTTTCGCAGCACGCAGTTTTTTCGAGTAGTAGTTACGAATACCAAACTCATCTAAAAAGTTTTCTGGAATAACACTATCAATAGGAAAGTAAAAAGCTAAATCTCCAGGATTCAAGTTACCTTTGACTATAATTACCTGATACCCCATATCTTCAATAGAGGCAATATCTAGCCGATCGGCATTGGGATGAGGATTAATGCTATTGATTTTGACAACTTCAACTTTAAAAATACTCATAGCTCATCTATTTTCAAAATAATCAATTTTAGGAAAAATCTAAATTTGTTACAAAGTATGAGTGCATAGTTAGCCATACATAGGTGTCAAATTAAAGCTGAAACCCTTGAAGATATAGACTAACCAAATATAATATTACGAATTACGAATTAATAATTATTTGTTGATAATTTATCCAAGCTTGCCAAAAAATATAAATTGATAGTATTCCTAAGAAGATACGAAGCACTAAGCTGACAGTATAATCTGGTAGTTTTGGCAATGTGCGAGTACTCATTTGAACGCCTAAAAGACCACCACATCCCAAAACTAGACCTTGAGTAAAGAGAATATTTCCTTCTAATGTATGTCCCGTACAGGCAGCTAAAGCAGTGATGACAATCACACCCAAACTAGTCTGAATTGCTACTTTAATTTCTTCTCCTAATAGCAGCATTTGCAGTGGCACCATAATCGTACCGCCACCTAAGCCGAATAAACCTGCTAAAATTCCTGCTGCTCCCCCAGTGCCAATTTTAGAAACTAGTGGGTTAAATACTGGATCTGTATCCTCTTTTTCCTGCAAGGACAGTTGCTTGCGAAGCTCAATCAGATAGATGTTAGCAAGTAGTATGATGCCAAATGTAAACAGTATTATATAAGATGGAATTTTATTGGCGAAATATACACCTATTCCAGTAGTTAAAAAAGCTGGAATTCCTAAATAAATTACTCGTTTCAAGTCAAAGTAGCCCATCCACCAATTTTGCAAACTTCCAGAAATTGAAGTAATCACAATAGCAAGGCTACTAGTAGCGATCGCCTGAACGGGAGTATAACCTAGTGTGACTAAAAGAGGAATTGTGATAATACCGCCACCTATTCCTAAAAGTCCAGCTATGACTCCAGATATTAAACCTCCACTCACTAAAATCAACCAACTAAAATCAATCATAAATAATTATTTTTCTAGAGAACTGATAGTACTAAATGGGCATTGGGCATTGGGCATTGGGCATTGGGCATTGGGCATTGGGCATTGGGCA
>NZ_JAVRCD010000082.1:0-30764 GCF_034530895.1 Nostoc sp. DedQUE08 | reverse complement strand
ATATTGCTGTTTACGCTGCTTGATTGAATTAAAAATGGATAAAGTCGAGCTAAGAGGATGTCTGAAAACTTTTTAGTGTTGTATTTGAGACTTGTAGATCCCCCTAAATCCCCCTTAAAAAGGGGGACTTTGAGATAAATTCCCCCCTTTTTAAGGGGGGCTAGGGGGGATCGGGCGTAATGTTTAATACTTCTCAGACATCCTCTAATTGAAACTTGACTGCCGTAGCAGCCTCAATAGCCAAAGCTTTCTTCATCTGCCTTAACTTCTCGCTGCGGATGTCAAACTCTGCCTGAAGTGCGTCTAGTTTTTGTTGCGATCGCACTGTAAAATGCCATTATTTACACAGATTTAGGATATTGGTTACAAGGTAATATTTATGAAAACCAATGAGCAACCAGCAAGAGCAAGACAATATTAATTTTTTAATTCAACAACTACACACAAGTCAGGATAACTCAGTTCTCAAACAGGTTGCTGAACGTTTGGGGTTTTTGGGTGCTGGTAATGCAGATGTAATTAATGCGTTAATTGACTTAGTATGTACCACACAAGATGAACCTACGCGCTGGGTAGGAATTCAAAGCTTAGGCAAAATTGGTACTGATAACAATGATGTTATTCAAACACTAATTAAGCAACTCAGTACTGTTCAGCCACCTACCTGTAGGGTAATAGCACAGAACCTAGCGAAAATTGCTGTTTGTAACCAACAGGCAATTACGACTCTGGCTAACCTAGCACGTAACACCTCTGATGAAGTAACCCGCGAAGCCATTGCTTATACCTTGGGGTACATCGGTAAAGGTAGCCAGGATGCAATTCAAACTTTGATTTATTTAATACACAATAGTTCTTATGATTATGTTCGCCAAACTTCTATCTGTAATTTTAATTATTTACCATTTTACGATTATTGAGATATTCAATAAATTTGAATATCTCAATCTATCAAAGAAATTCTGGGTCGTTTAATATTTCCTCCATAATTTCACCAAATGAGCGATAACGCCGTGCGCCAAATGAAGCAGTTGAAAAGCTACAAAACCAAGCTTCCCATTCACCATCTATTGCAACGATCTGAGGATTTAGTAAAAATATCATACCCATATTTTCACTGCTTATTTCCAATGCTGTTTGTAGATACTCTGGTCGGGATATGTAATCATATTGCTCATCCCCATAAACAAAATACTCTTCATCTGTTAATGGTGATTCAGGCCAAGTTTCGATTAATTCATCTACCAAATCTTGATTGTCAGGAGCATACCATACAATATCTTCAGTTCCACAAAATTCTAGACCATATTCTGATATAGGACGCAACCCATTAGAAGCTTTCAAAAACTCTCGGTAAGAAGGTGGAAAAGTTACATTTAAACAAGCTTCGGTAGCAACTATTTCCTCCTCAGTTGCACCAAGATAACCTAAGTAGCCAGATTTGCGAACTTCTGGGGATAAATCTTCTTCATAATTATCTTCAATAAATATTTCTATTCGCTTTTGGCTCCATTCTCTAATACGGTTTTCCCAGTAAGTTTTTTTCATTCTTTGTAATACTTTCAGAAAGCTAAACTGATGTTTAACATACTATTATTCACTTGAATTCAATACAATGATAATTTCTGCAAGCCTAATTCCCAAAGGTTTCCAGTGGGGATTACTGGAGGAAAAAGTACCATCCCCTGACACTGCTTGGTAGTCATTGAGAAACTTTTCAGAAGCATTGGGAGCAGCGTCTACTCGTAAAATGATTTTGCCTTGATAACGGGATAATTTACTACTATCTAACAAAATCGTGCCGCCGTAATCCCAACCCAATCCATAAAGTTTAAAATTACCTAATTTTTTACGTAACTCGCTCAACGAGGTTCCCACTCCAATACCTTCGCGGGTTTTCCAAGCTGAACCCAGGTTACGCACATCTAGGGGTTTGGTACGAGTATTATCACTCCAAACTACTAGCAGAGAGCGCCCCTGATTTAGATTTAACTGAGTAGCTGCAAAACTACCTATTCCTTCAGCACCAGAGATAGTTTTATCAACGAGATGGGATGCACCAAACAGCTTGACTAAATCTCGCTTGGTGGTTTTACGTGTGATTGGCCCCACTCGTTCCCCAGGAACAATTAAGGTATCTTTTAAGGGTTGCGATTTAGCAACAGTAATTGGGTGATTGATTTTCTGGGGTAGTGCAAAGGCTGGGTTTGCGGAATAGTTTAGCAGTAAAGCTAAAGTAGCTGTAGCAATCCCTTTGATTGATGAATTCATGGGTTTTACTATTGGGTAGCAGAATATGAGTGAGGAGTACTCATAGTTTAACTACTACAAATTACCAATTAAAGATTCCCGATTTTCTAATAACTTTATTTCATCGCTCTAGTTGCGTTTAAAATTGCCAGCATTGCTACTCCAACATCAGCAAAGACAGCTTCCCACATTGTCGCTATCCCGAAAATACCCAATCCAATAAATACACCTTTAATTGCTAACGCAAATCCAATATTTTGCCAAACAATTTGCCTTGTTTTTCTGGCGATTTGGATTGCTTCTGCCACTTTCGATGGTGCATCTGTCACGATTACAATATCGGCGGTTTCGATCGCGGCATCTGAGCCTAATCCACCCATTGCCATACCAACATCTGCTCTAGCAATCACTGGGGCATCATTAATTCCATCCCCAACAAAGGCAACTTTACCATGCTTGGCAGCGGTGCTGAGTAACTTTTCAATGGCATTAACTTTTTCTTCAGGTAATAACTCTGCTTCGTAGGTATCTATACCAAGCTGTTGGGCAATTCGAGAAGCGATCGCTTGATTATCTCCTGTCAACATTACTGTTCTCTCTACACCCATTCGCTTGAGTGCTTGAATAGCAAGTCTTGCATCTTCTTTGAGTTCATCAGCAATGACAATATAGCCAGCGTAAATATTATCCACTGCTAAGTGAATAACTGTTCCCTCTAACTGGCAATTATCGTGAGAAATCTTCTCTCTATGTAATAGGCGATCGCTTCCCGCTATCACTACCCTATTTTCAATTTTGGCTCTAATTCCATAGCCTGCTATCTCTTCATAATCTCCGATCTCAAATTCATCAATTTTTCCACCATAAGCCTTGCAGATAGATTGAGCGATGGGATGATTAGATTGTGATTCTACTTTGGCAGCTAATAGCAGCAGTTCTTGTTCATTCCAGCCATTTAATGGTACTATTTCTACTACTTTGAATACTCCTTTCGTTAACGTCCCAGTTTTATCAAAAACAACTGTCTTAACTGCATTTAAAGTATCTAAAAAAGTAGAGCCTTTTACCAAAATCCCACGTCTAGCTGCACCTCCCACACCTCCAAAGTAACCTAATGGAATACTGATAACGAGTCCACACGGACAGGAGATAACTAGTAAAATCAGGGCACGATAAACCCATTCGGAAGAAGTTGCACCCGAAATGAATAAAGGAGGCAATATTGCAACTGCTAGCGATGTAAAAACTACGATTGGTGTATAATATTGGGCAAATTTAGTAATAAACTTTTCTGTTGCTGCTTTTTTACTTTTGGCATTTTGCACCAAGTCTAAAATCTTGGCAATGGAAGATTCATCAAATACTTTTGTGACTCTAATGACGAGCGCACCTGTTTTGTTAATCGTCCCAGCAAAAACTGTTTCTCCAATTCTTACCGTTCGCGGTACAGATTCTCCAGTTAATGCAGATGTATCAACTTGCGAATTACCATCTATAATTTCGCCATCTAAAGGAATCTTTTCTCCCGGCTTTACAACAATAATATTTCCAATATTTACTGTTTCTGGCGATACTTTCTTCAGTTCTCCTTCTATTTGGATATTCGCATAGTCTGGGCGAATTTCCAATAATGATTTGATCGAATTACGAGAGCGGCTGACGGCAATATCTTGTAACAATTCTCCAATTTTGTAAAATAACATTACCCCGACAGCTTCGGGTAATTTATGAATTGCGATCGCTCCTAATGTTGCTACCGTCATTAAAAAGGTTTCATCAAATATTCTACCTCTGACTATATTGCGTCCAGCAGTTTTTAAAACACTCCATCCACTTAATAAATAAGCAGGAATGAAAAGTAGATATTCTCCTATTGAGTAGAATGTATTGTGTAATTGATTTTCAAAAATT
Source organism: Nostoc sp. DedQUE08 (assembly GCF_034530895.1). Classification (NCBI taxonomy): domain Bacteria; kingdom Bacillati; phylum Cyanobacteriota; class Cyanophyceae; order Nostocales; family Nostocaceae; genus Nostoc; species Nostoc sp. DedQUE08. Next base: position 26,603 of record NZ_JAVRCD010000082.1, on the reverse strand, counting down.
ACACCAGGCGCATATAAACTTAAAATTGCTACCAAAGGCAATATCTCATTTTTCAGATTGAATTCTCCTCCGTGTTCGTGATTGTGATCATGGTTATGATTCTCATTATGATTGTGATGATGAACATGGTTATGATTCTCGTGATGGTCATGTTCACAGCTGCAACAATCTGAAGATTCCAAATGTACTTTCTGCTTCATTTTTTCTATGTAGGCTAGTAAATTAATTGAGATATGAGCCTTTTTTTAAATGTAATGAAAAAAAGAAGTTTTTACAAGTTGGTATTTTAAGAACGAGAATCTATCTCAATCCGGTTCGGTTAAAATTTTTTGATGAAAATTATAGATAGCTAAAGATGCGATAAATCACTGTCTCTTGTCTTAACCTATCTTGATGATTAAAATTAAGATTTTTAATCTTGTAAAAATAGCTATGGCGGCTTTCAATTGTATAGAATTATCTAAGATATAAATTTTGTTCCTAGCGAACAATTTATTGCTCTGTATAACAATTTAAAGGGCTAGAGGGGCTAATTACTAGCTCTAATTTGATTAAGCTTTTATACTTATATCAAGCAAATAATAACCGTCTTGGGAATATACAGCGGATTGAAATTTGCTCAATTGCATAAGGTTACGTCTAAAAGCTAGATATCAAGCCTGTTTGATTGTTGAATTATAATGTAGTAAATAATTTCCGAGCGAACTGGTATAGAGATGGAACTTTCTTGGGTAACAAGTGTCTATCTAGCTATTCTCAGGGAAAATTCACTTGAAGTTTGAAAGTTAATCGAATACCCTAATCTAATAGACAATTTTCTCAAGGAAATCTATGAACAAAAAAATTCTTCTGAATTTGCTTTCCAGTTCTTCAATTTTTGTGTCGATGATGTCTACGCTGGTGGCATTTCATCCTGCCCATGCTAGTGGTAGCATTACACAGCGATTACTGCACACACAAGACGGTCGTACCTGTATCACTAACCCACATGGTGGACAAGATTTTGTGTGCATTCGAGATTCAGAGAGAAAACATCCGTATACCTCTAAGAGTTCCTCAACTATTGTCACATCAGTATCAGATCGGAATGTTGCGATGTTGAACTTTACTGAAGAGGAAAGCGATGCTGCAATTAGAGTATTTGGTTGCGACTGTCCATTATGTATAAATTCTTTGCGTCAGTTGCAGGGTACTGGAAACTTGGTGTACTAAGATTGAATAGCGCTGATTGCGACTATAACTTTTGTTAGATACACGCGATTAATCACGCATAAAAAATATACGAAACCAAAAAAGCATTTTTAACTAAGTACCACTACTATTATTTGATAACATGTAAGTTCATTGCTGGGGCAACTCATGAATTGCCCCAACAGCAACTATTTTTGCATAAGTACTGAGAGAAAAAGATGCACAGAAATTATTAAATACCTGTGTCTGCCAGAGCGTCCTATTTATTCAACTACCTCATTCACAGGGAATCTATCAATCAACTGCATCGCCCGATAGGCATTGCGCAAGAAAGAGTCTTGCAAATGGGGAATGTGGGGTATCTGCGACAATAAATCCAAAGTCCGGCGTAAAATTCTCACTACATCGCCTTCATCCAAGGTAGTGTTCTCGCAGAGTTCTGTCCACTCCATTCCCAGGGCCCATTGTTCGACTATAGCAATCAACTCAAATTCCAACCATATCGGCAGCGCTACGTTATACCGCCGTTGTCGTTGGAACATTTGGTGGCGAATTCCCCGCAATTTTTTCAAGGCTTCTGTCACTTCATTACTTAGATCGAAGTTAACCTTGCTATCTGGACGGGGCGTTTCCATCACCAAAGCTGCTGCTGCTGCTGCTAAATGATGCGGATCTAAATTGTCCAATTCACCACTAGCGAATACTAAACCCAGCCACAATTCATTTTCCCCTCGAATGGCGGCGGCAATTTGCCCTAGTTGTGTGGGGACTAAGTTATCCAAAGCGTCAAAATGTTGCAGAATGGCGATTAAATTGAGAAATTCTTCCCAATGACGTTGTGACTGTTGTTCTACATGCCCTTGCAACTGTTCGAGTTCGGCTTCTAGTTCGACATAACGGGCCCGACGTTTGAAAAGCGTTGCCGCATTGCCTGATTGATGTAGGGGATGAGCTTCTAATTGCTCTTGAACAGCAGTAACTTTACTGAGTTGTTCTGCTACTTCTGGTGCTACATGCAAAGATTCTATCGGATTGGGAATACGCACGGCGATCGCAAAGCTTTCTTCGTTACCACGGCGCGATTGTCCTGGCTTCAAAGGCATCTCTGGTGGTGGTAATACATCAGGCGGCACTTCAATTCGCGGTAGTTCGGCATACAAATCGACTACATCCCCTGTAGTTGCCACATACCAGCGGTTATCGTGCCCCAAACATACCAAGTAAGGAGCTTGACCAGAACCAGGTGATTTTCCTACTAAAACTGCCGTTACCGGGGAAGACACCATGATATTTTTGCCCTTGAGACTCAACAGAGTTCCTGACACTGCAAAGCCCAACATCATCACCAATTCCTCTTGGCGGTTTTCCTGTGCTTGTTCTTGCAAGGTTTTCAATATCTGGCGTTCCACCTTCAGGCGTTGCCGCAATTTTTCATAAACAGCCAGTTCATTTTCATTAACTGCGGCGATTTGCTCATGAAGTTGAGCTAATTGGCTTTGCAATTCGGCAATCTCATCGTATTCCGGCCGTAAATGCAAGGTCGCCATGTACTGCCCAAAACTGCGCTCTATTAGTTCCCTGGTTTGCTCTAGGGTATGGGTTTGCAGCAAGTTGAGTACCATGCCATAACTGGGCGTAAACTGGCTTACTAAAGGGTCTGGCTTGGATGTTCCCAAATACGCGGCTTCTTTGGCTCCTTCAAAGGGAGTTTGAACTGTCACCACATGACCTTGTTTATCCATCCCCCGGCGGCCTGCTCGTCCCGCCATTTGCAAAAATTCAGAAGCGTTCAACAGCCGGTGTCCGGTGTCAGTCCGCTTGGAAAGGGTAGAAATTACCGTTGTCCGGGCGGGCATATTAATTCCTGCTGCTAGCGTCTCAGTGGCAAATACTACTTTAATCAGCCCTTGCTGAAATAGTTCTTCTACCAGTGCTTTCCAAGCAGGTAAAATCCCAGCGTGGTGGGCAGCAATTCCCCGATACAGGGGTGCAATTTGTCCAGAACGCCCAGCTTCGGGATTGCGGGCTAAAAAGTCATCAATCTGTTGCCGCAGAATCTGAGACTCTTCATTATTTACCAGCCATAAATCACCCACTTCCGCCACCGCTTTATCACATCCCCGGCGGCTGAAGATAAAGTAAATGGCTGGGAGCATATCCCGTTGTTCTAACTGGCTCAAGGTATAAATTATACCAGGAGCCTCTGGTCTGCCATTTCTGCCCCTATCCCTTTCTCCCCCTTTCCCCTTTTTCTTCTGAAGTCGAGGGTTAATTTTGGTTTTACTATCATTCAGCAGGGGAAATAACCCTTTGGGATTGCAAAAGTGAAATTCTAAGGGAACTGGGCGAAAATCGGAGTAAATCAGGTCTGTTGGGCCGTGAACGCGATTTAGCCAGTCGGTGAGTTGATCGCTATTGGCAACCGTTGCTGAGAGGGCTGCCAGTTGCACTTCACGGGGACAATAGATGATTGATTCTTCCCAAACTGTACCGCGCTGGCGATCGTTCATGTAGTGGCACTCATCAAGTATCACCGCTTCAACGTCTACTAATGAGATGCCGATTTGCCCAATGGGTGTGCCATAGAGCATATTTCGGAAAATTTCTGTGGTCATCACCAAAATCGGTGCATCTCTGTTAATCGAAGCATCTCCAGTTAACAGTCCGACTCGATCGAACCCGAATTTTTCTCGAAAGTCACGTAATTTTTGATTCGACAGCGCCTTCAAGGGAGTAGTATAAAATACGCGTTTTCCTCGCGCTAGGGCGCGATAAATGGCGTATTCCCCGACTAATGTTTTGCCCGAACCTGTGGGCGCACATACAACTACGGAGCGCCCAGCGTTCAGGGACGCGATCGCTTCTTTTTGAAACTGATCCAGTTCAAAGGGAAATATAAACCCTAAGTCAAGTTCTGGAGACGGTGCAGGATAATTCACTCAATCACATTTGCAACCAGATTGTTTACTATACTAACGAGTCTTTTGTCAACTTCGTTAGTGGTCATTTGTCATTTGTCCTTTGTCCTTTGTCTTTTTTCTAAAACTAATGACCAATGACTAATGACAAATGACTCTTATTTATTTTCCCAGTTCTTGCGATCGCTCTGTGGCAGCTTTGACTGCTTCAATTAAAGCTGAACGAAATCCTGCCTGTTCTAGCTTGGCAATCCCCGCAATGGTTGTACCGCCGGGACTGGTAACACGATCTTTGAGTTCTGCTGGGTGTATTTTGGTTTCCTGCAACAGTTTCGCTGTTCCTAGTACGGTTTGCAAGGCTAGTTGATTGGCAATTGCTCTGGGTAAACCTGCGGCTACTCCGCCATCTGCAAGTGCTTCTACCATGAGCGCTACGTAAGCGGGGCCGCTACCAGATAGCCCTGTAACTGCATCCATCAGCGCTTCTGAAATTTCCACGACTTCACCGACAGCAGCAAAAACTTGCTGTGCTATTTGGTAATGCTTGGCATTAGTATATGCACCTAAACAAATCGCAGTAACTCCTGCTCCCACAGTGGCCGGGGTGTTGGGCATTGCTCTAATCACTGGCAATTGCACAAATGCAGCTTCTAGCTGACTTAAAGGCACACCCGCCAAAATAGAAATGATTAGAGGTGTATGTTCTCTATTAAGAATATCAATATCTGCTAATTCTTGAGCGATCGCGCTAAACACCTGCGGTTTTACTGCCAAAAATAGAACTTCTTTTGCTTCAGTGAAAACCTGGCTATTATCTGTCGTTACAGCAACACCGTATTGCTGCTTTAAAAAATCTAGGCGTGAAGATAGTGGTTCGCTAACTATGACTTCTGATGATTGATAAATTCCACGCGCGATCAGGCGGGATAAGAGCGCTTCTCCCATTACCCCACCACCAATTAAGCCAAATTTTATAGTCATTAGTCATTAGTCATTAGTGAGCCAGCGCGGTCTTGGGGGTTTCCCCCATGAGTGACTGGCGAACCCGTAAGGGTCATTGGTCATTAGTCATTAGTCGTTTGTCATTTGTCACCATGAGCAAAACCCAGGACAAATGACAAAGGACAAAGGACAAAGGACTAAATACTAATTTAACTTTATTGTGCCATCCGGTTAGTTTCGTTGCCCCAGGTTTGATTTGGAGTACCTGTTGTCGGACGAGAGGGACGTACTGGTGGTTGTGGTACTTCATGAAGAACGCCACCTTGGGTGCTAACTTGGACACAACTTGGTGTAAACAAAAAGATGCTCTCACCGATGCGCTCTTGATGTCCATCTAGTGCGTAAGTACCACCTGCAACAAAATCTACTGCTCGTTGAGCTTGATCTGGGTCCATGATTGTCAGATTTAATACCACTGACTTGCGTTCGCGCAACGCTTGAATTGCCTGGGGCATTTCTTCAAAGGTGCGTGGTTCGAGTACTAAAACTTCCGAAATTCCGTTAATTGCTCCTGGCATACCAATCACATTCCCCATTGGCTTTGAACCTGCTGTCATATCATCTCCCATTGTAGGCACTGGTTCCCGCCAGCGTCGATTTTGAGCGGCTGGACTCTCTTGTGGTGCTGGCTGGGGATTTTCTTGCTGATACAGATTTTGGTAATTATTATTATCTGTTTCTGGTTCTTCTTCGTAATACTCGTATTCTACTTGCTCATTTAGACCCACAAAGTCTCTGAGTTTGGAAAATATGTTGTTCATGGTGCGTGTACTCTCCTGATGCGAATTGCCTGCATTGACTTGGCTGAGGATTGATTGAGTTAAGAGCGATGCCTACGGCGGTATACGCTACATCAATGGATACTTCAGCAACTTTATTGCTAGTTGTAGCCTATATTACGAGTTTTGGCGATGAACTGACACTTATTGGAAAGGTCTGTGCATCGCCCAAACACAATAATGAGTCAAGATTATATCCTAAGGTTTATCCGAAGGAAACTTCTTTATACCCCATTTTCTCTTGGCTATTGCTCTTGTCAATACTATATCCTTTGTTTCCGATTGCACCAGTCTGTTACAAAATTCTTGTCATCAAATCCTTAGCTTCTATTAATTTCTATTAATACCCAAGAGTAAGGCTGATGATTAATCGGCTAAGAGCGATCGCCAAACAATATGGTTCCTAATCGTACCATCGTTGCGCCTGCTTGCACTGCTAGTTCGTAGTCGCCTGACATACCCATAGATAGGTGCTGCATTTTAATATGCGACCAGTTTTGCTCCTGGATTTCTTTGGCTAGCTGACGATTGCGATTAAACACACTGAGAATTTCAGAATTATTTAATCCTGAAGGCGGAATTGTCATCAAACCTTGAATTTGTAAATTTTTGTATTGATTGAGTGTGGGTAAATCAGCCAAAAGTTCTGGCACACTCCAACCAGACTTGTTGGGATCGGGGAGAATTTTCACTTGTAAGCAAACCTGGGGACTCACTCCTAGCTGTTGCGCCAATTGGTCTAAGCGCTGTGCCAGCTTCAAATTATCCACGGAGTGAATCCAAGGGAAATGCTCAATGGCTTTTTTGGCTTTATTGCTTTGCAAATGTCCAATAAAGTGCCAGGTAATATCCGGTAAGTCTTGCAACTCGGCTTGTTTGCTGGCAGCTTCTTGGATACGACTTTCCCCGAAATCACGAATTCCGGCGTTGTATGCAGAGCGAATGGCCTGGACAGAAACTTGCTTGCTAACAGCAATCAATTTGACTGAAGTTGGCAGTGAGGAGCGAATAGTAACAATACGTTCGGAAATCGAACTGTTCATTGGAAGGTGCGCTGGAAAACACTCTGAAGCTGATCGTACTCCTGAGAATGCCCACTGCGCCGCAGGGTACGTAAGCGATTTTCCAACATCATTCTTGCCTCAGTACGTCCTAGAGACTGGAATTTAACACCTTTAACGTCATTTGCCACCAAAAAAAATAAGCGCTGGGCATAAAGTGTGGTGAACAAATCCTGGTTCTCATCAACCATACAGATTTTGTAGAGTAAACCCCAAGTTGGATGGTTTATGTAAGTTTCTGCGTTTTCTGGATTCATTTAAGAGTCAAGGTGTAGTCAAGGTGGAAGTATATATATCTTTTCGCAGTGAATTCCAAACATTCAGACGATAATACCAACATTCGTCAGAATATTTGGTTAAAATGCGAAGCTGCGGTTACGAAGACCTCGATCTAGTTCCTAATGGGCAGATGAAGCTAGTGGTAGTGAAGCGCAATGGTACAACAGAAGCCGCGAAGCGTAGATTCAAAAAGTAGAGGCTGTTTGACAAATATCACCATCTGCTTTGGTGACTTCAATTTAGCAATCTGTGGGGACAAGGCACAAAACATTGCCGCTCCTCTGGTTGAAAGTTCGACGTGAGAAGGAAAAACACCCTTTGAAGTTCCCAACGGCAACGGCGAATTTTTCAACTTCTTTCCATACTGCCACAACTGTTGCCCAATGGCACAAAATTGGGGAAGGTGGGGTTCCCTCTGGGGATAAGGGGTAATGGGGATTGGGTACTGGGTACTGGAAGAAAACTATCATTTATGCAAAAGGTCTATTGATTATCCAGTATTTTCAGTGGTGCAATTTGTGCCTGAGCATTGTGCAGAGATTTATAAGGGTACTCGATCGAAAATCTTAAGATTAGTTTGTAGTGTTCGCGTAAGGCTGGTTAATAGCTAAAATCTACAGGAAATGGTAGGGGATCAATTTTATGGCTGGGTAGCTATTTAAATTACCCTACCATATTGTTACTTATAGCTCAATACTGTTCGGTTAAGGCAAGAGACGCGATGAATCGCAGTCTCTACAATAATTAGTCTTTGGTAGAGACGGCAATTTAATGTTTTACTTCTGACTCCTGAATTCTGAATTCTGCTGTATTACCTCTTACCATTTTTTCGGTGCAAAATTACGCCTGAGTTCCGATAGCTAGCCGTATTCCCCAGAATAAGATTAAAGTTGCGATCGCCAGCCAGTCACGCCCTTTTAATCGTAAATCGTGCCACTGGACTCGATGCTCATTGGGACTGGTAAAACCCCGCACCATCATGGCATTTGCCATTTGGTCGGCTCGTAAGAGCAGATTTTCTAAAAGTCTCTCTGCAACTGTCATCCAAACCTTGAATGCTCCTTTCAATCCCAGCTTTTTCCAATTAATTGCCCTTGTCATTACGGAGCGAAATAAGTTTTGCACTTCTTCTAAAACCAAGGGAATAAAGCGCAAGGACAAGGTTAAAGTTAAAGCAATTTCTGTGACAGGCAACTTGAAGCGTCGCAAGGGTTGCATTAAGCTTTCTATGCCAGATGTGATTTCTTCTGGTGCGGTTGTCAGCAGATAGAGGTTAGTGCTGTAAATGACGGTAAATATAAGTGTACTCAGGCGTACTGCCAAACTCAATGAGTAGCGAGTTACTTTAACCGGGCCTTTATGAAATAGCACGTAGCTGTATGCTTTTTTCTCGGCTGGTGGCTCTTGAATATTATTAGAGTTGGCTGGCTGCGTTAATATTTGTTCATTCGCTGGCAGACGTGACTGATAATCTACACCCAATCCATCAGGACTAATGGCTGCGATCGCTAGCACAAAAAAAGATAGCATTAATAGCCAACCCATTTGCTGCTGCCATACACGTCGGGGAATTCTGGCAATCAAGGTGGCAATAATCAAAATTACCACCAGCAGCACCCGCCAAAAGTTGTTGGCTAAAACATAGCTAGTTAAAAAGCTCATCAACCAAGCGAACTTGACTCGCGGATCGATTTTATGCAGCCAAGTTTGGGGTTGTTCTAAATAAAGTCCAAGTGGCAGCGATCGCAATAAATCCATTTTAGAGTTAGGAGTTAAGAGTGAGTAGTTAGGAGTGAGGAGTTAGGAGTTTTGACTTTAACTCATAACTTTCATCTTCTGCCGTTATCAAACTCAAGTCGATAGGGTTCTATAGTTAGCAATTTTGACTTTAACTCATAACTCTTGTACAGAGGCAATTAATCGCATCTCTCTTGTACAGACGCGATTCATCGCGTCTCCTAACTTATTTTGACGCGAGTTGCTCTATTAACATTACCACTTTCGGCATCACGGACTTTCTTGCTCCGCCACAGCAAAATTATTGGCGTGCCTTTAAATCCTAGCTGTTGACGAAATTGCCGTTCAATGTAGCGGCGGTAGTTGTCGTTGAAGCGTTTCGAGTCGTTGACAAATAGTGCGATCGTTGGTGGTTGGCTACTTACTTGTGTACCATAATAAATCTTCCCTTGACGCCCACCACGGGATGCCGGCGGTGAATGCCAGCTAACGGCATCTGTTAAGACTTCGTTAATCACTGATGTGCTGACACGGCGTTTGTGTGATTCAGCCGCCGTTTTCACCAATTCTAAAATCTTTTCTACCCGTTGTCCTGACAAGGCACTCACAAAAATTGTTTCTGCCCATTCGGTAAAATGTAACCGTGATTGCAGAGTTTTTTCGTAATCGTAAATTGTGTAAGAGTCTTTTTCGACTGCATCCCACTTATTAACGACGATGATGCAAGCTCGACCATCTTCGATAATCCGCCCAGCTAATTTTTGGTCTTGCTCGGTGACTCCATCTAAAGCATCGATTACTAATAAAACCACGTCAGCGCGGCGAATCGCTTTAAAAGCCCGGTTAATACTAAAAAATTCTGTGCCGTATTCGATGTGTTTCTTTTTACGAATGCCGGCGGTGTCAATCAAGCGGTAGGTTTGTCCGGCTCGTTCAATGACAGTATCAATAGCATCGCGGGTTGTGCCGGAAATGGGGCTGACAATTGCCCTTTCTTCCCCGACAAAAGAGTTGAGTAAGCTCGATTTGCCCACATTCGGGCGTCCCACAATTGCTACTTTGATTTCATTCGTTTCTGGAATGTCTTCAATAGCAGGGATGTGATTAACTAACTCGTCGAGTAATTCTCCTGTACCACTGCCATGAATCGCGGAGATGGGATAAGGTTCGCCCAATCCCAATTCCCAAAACTCGGCAGCTTGCATTAAGCCTTGTTCTGGGGATTCACATTTATTTACAGCTAGTAGTACAGGTACGGGTTGTTGGCGCATCCATTCGGCGATTTCTAAATCTGCCGATGTGGGGCCTGTTTGACCATCGACGACAAAAATAGCGCCACATGCTTCTGCAAGGGCTGTCATTGCCTGTTGGCGAATCAGTGGTAAAAATTCGGTATCATCATTAAAAACTAAACCACCAGTGTCTACCACTAAAAATTCGCGACCATTCCAGAAAGCTGGTAGATAAGTGCGATCGCGTGTCACTCCCGGTTCATCATGGACAATCGCCGTTTGTTCCCCGGCGAGTCGATTAACCAGGGTGGATTTGCCCACATTTGGGCGTCCGATAATTGCAACAATTGGCAGTGCCATAAAACCAGGGTAAGTGAGAGACGTAGTATATCACGTACTTACATTTTACTCGCTTTAAACTTGAAGTTTTAATAATTTCCCATCATCTGAGGCGATGTCTACGACGGTCACTGAGCGCAGCCGAAGTGTGGGCTGTTTGGTAATACCATACTTTGAAAAATAAAAAAGGTAGGAAATTTTCCTACCTTTTACCCAAAAAAAGCATTTTGTAACCAAATACCAAATTAAATATCACACACGCTTTTGACGTATCTATTGCAAACCTATGACGAGGGTATGACGTTTAATTTGTAGTTGATTTCGCGATTACTCCCAGTTGCAACCCTGGTGGATAGCTACCTTCTTCCTTGATGCGCTTAATTTCAGCATCGGTTATCTGCAAATTTAACTTTTCTACCAGCGATCGCACAATATCTCCCCGATCGATTACACCAGCTACAGCACCAGCCGGAGAAAGGACGGTAATTCTCGGTAACTGCTCATTTTCTAGCTTGTTAATTACCTCAGCGATCGCTGTTGACTCTGCAACGGTAGGTATTTCTGTCAGCGGATGCACTATGCTATGTAAGGTTTCGGTTTCCCATTCACTCCTTTGGGTTAAACGGAAATCGTCAATGGAAACTAGACCCCGGTAACGTCCATCAGAAGCAGCAAAATAAACTTGTGAGGGATTGGTTTCTAAGAGGTATAAATCGGCAAAGGAACGTAATGTCTGGTCAGCATCAATTACGCGAAAGTCACGAGTCATTGCATCGGCCGCCACCACCTTGAGCAGGCTTTCTTGCAATGTAGTCATGTTGTCATAGGTGTTAGCGTTGCGGACAGCAAACCAACCCAACAGCGCAATCCACAAACCAACTACTAACTCTCTGGTGACGAAGTCTACAACAAATCCGAAAGCGATCGCAGCATAACCCAATATTTGCCCAGCCCTTGCAGCCCAGTGTACGGCTTGAAAACGATTACCTGTGATTTGCCATAGTGCTGCTTTTAACACTTGGCCCCCATCTAGAGGTAAGCCAGGAATCAGGTTAAATAGAGCCACTACTAAGTTAATTCTCGCTAAATCTCCAACCATGACACTGAGGGGATTAGTATCAGGAATCAGAAAAGCTGCCAGACGGAGTAGGACAAATAGGATGATACTCACCAAAGGCCCAGCGATCGCTACTTGAAAGGCTTTAAAAGGAGTTTTAGATTCTTCTTCAATGGCAGCAATCCCGCCAAACATAAATAGGGTAATTGAATTAACTCTAATACCTTGCGATCGGGCTACCAAGCTATGACCCAACTCATGCAATAGCACCGAACCAAATAGCAGCAGTGCCATAACTATTCCAGCACTCCAAGCTATAACAGGCCCCCATTCCTGGTAAGCTACCCCAAAATTCAGGGTTGCCAACCCTAAAATCACAAACCATAACGGGTCTAAAAACAGGGGAATTCCAAATAATGACCCAATTCTCCAATTTGTTTGCATTACATTGCCCTAAAACTAGATATCGCCAGTACTTTTTATACCGAAATACTTCCTTTGTTCCTATACACATCTATATTGAGTATCGATTCGGTAGTAACAAGTGACGAAATGCTCTTATTTCTAGAATAGACAATTAATGCCTGTGAGCAAAACTCTGGAATTGGGAATTGGGCATGAGGTTAAGGTAAAGGTGAGAGGTAACAGGTGACAGGGAATAATCTATACTCTTTACCCTGTAACCTATTCCCTTCTTCACCCCCTACTCCCCCTGCCCAAAATCATTTTTAGGAGTTTTGCATCGATAGCGGGGTTACATAGTAACACCTCTGTCATCACAAAACTATAGACGACCGATGTTAGTCAATCCTAAAACAATGCCAACGCCGATAATATGACCAAAAGCCATCGCTGCAACGAATGTTGGAATACTAATCGGCAGGATAGGGAACTTGGGTCCAACTAAGGGTTTTTCAATCCTAGTACTTAGTAAAACTATTACTAAGCTACTGATGCTGATGATGATTCCTACTGTGGGATTCCACGCGGGTGTTGCGGGAACAGTTTCAGCTGCTGCTAGTAAAATAGATGAAATCAAGCTTTTGTCTCCTAAAATATAGACCTACAAGATTATAAAATTACCAAGGCACAAAAGTTTTTCGGATAGTTTAGACTTTCTTGATATTATTTTAAATTTGTTGTTAAATTTTTTATGCGCGTTAAGATTTGCGGCATCACTCAACCACAGCAGTCTATAGCGATCGCCTCTCTAGGCGCAACGGCATTAGGATTTATTTGTGTGCCAAACTCACCTCGTTACGTGACTAAATCCCAAATTCGGGCAGCAGTGGCAGAACTCCCAGCAAATATTGACACAATTGGGGTTTTTGCCAACGCTAGTATCCCTGAAATCAGTCAGATAGTTGCTGATTCTGGATTGACTGGTGTGCAGTTGCACGGAGATGAATCAACAAATTTTTGCTACCAATTACGTCAAGCTTTACCCAATGTCGAAATTATTAAAGCACTGAGAATTCGTAGTCTTGAGCATCTTGACACAACGGCTGATTACACCAAATTTGTAGATACTTTGCTACTTGACGCCTACCATCCGCAACAACTAGGTGGTACAGGCAAAACTTTAGATTGGACGATGCTAGAGCAATTTAGCCCTAGTTGTCCTTGGCTTTTAGCAGGAGGATTAACAGCCGATAATATTGTGCAAGCCCTAAATCAGGTTAATCCTAGCGGCGTTGATTTATCTAGTGGTGTGGAACGGACACCAGGAGATAAGGATTTAGATAAAGTAGCCAAGTTGTTTGAGAAGTTGGGGAGGAGGTAGTGAAGAAGGCAATAGGGTACAGGTAACAGGGTACAGATTATTCCCTGTCACCTGTTACCTGTCACCTCTCCCCTAACCCCACTCCCCATTTATTAAAAGAATGCTGGTTGGTGGCGAATCAAGTTGAAAAATTCTTCGCGGGTTTTGTTGTCTTCTTGAAATACACCAAGCATTGCGCTCGTGACAGTCCAAGAACCTGGTTTCTGGACGCCACGCATCACCATACACATGTGGCTAGCTTCCATCACTACAGCAACGCCTTGAGGTTCTAAAATGGTCTGGATTGCTTCGGCAATTTGGCGGGTTAGTCTCTCTTGTACTTGTAAGCGACGGGAATACATCTCAACAATCCGGGCCAGCTTACTCAGTCCAACAACTTTTTGGTTAGGAATATAAGCAACGTGCGCTCTACCCATAAATGGCAGCATGTGGTGTTCGCACAGACTAAAGAAGTTAATATCTCTAACAAGTACCATCTCGCTATGCCCTTCATCAAAGATGGCATCGTTAACAAGTTCTTCAAGAGATTGGTTGTAGCCACTGGTCAGAAACCGCATTGCTTCGGCTACTCGTTTGGGTGTTTTTAGGAGTCCTTCGCGTTCGGGGTCTTCGCCAACTCCCAGTATTAGTGTCCGCACGGCGTCTTTCATTTCCTCCATCTGTTCCTCTGTTGGCGGGAACACATCCGGTTGTCGCCCGTTGTGGGTGTTGCGATCGGGTCTAGGAGTTATGGCTTCTGCCAAATCGGGAATCAGAGGCGATTGAGAGCAATTGGAACCGTTGGAACTAGCAATAGTCATGATTCAGTCTTGGTTATGGTTTAGTCATCAGTCATCAGTCATTAGTCATTGGTCATTGGTCATTGGTCATTGGTCATTTGCAAAAGACAAAAGACAAAGGACGAAGGACTAATTTAGAGTGCGCCAGCGCTGGGCATCAGAGTCAATTCATCAATCACTGCCTGTTGTGGTAACAGAACTGTGTAGAGAATTGATTGAGCCACAATTTCCGGGGTTAACATTTTGGAACGGTCTAAGTTGACATGGACTGTTTCTGTATCCCAAAGTTCGGTATTGACTGCGCCGGGACAAATAGCTGTGACACGAATACCGTGAATGCGTTCTTCTTGTGCCAGGGTTTGAGAGAGGGCTATCAAACCAGCTTTGCTGACGCTGTATGCTCCCCAACCGGGAAAGGGTTGCTTGGCGGCAATTGAGGCGACGTTGATAATTGTGCCTGTGCCTCGATCGCGCATTGAAGGTAAAATCCCCACAATGCACTGAAACACACTGGTGAGATTCAAGTCAATTACCTGCTGCCAGTCTTCTAGGGGAATTTCGCTCAAAGCGCCTGTATAAGCGATGCCAGCATTGTTTACCAGAATGTTTATATCACCAAAGTCAAGGGCGATCGCTTGGATCTTGTCTTTGACTTCCAAAATCCGCGCTAAATCTACAGCGTAAGCTTTCGCTTCCACCCCAGTATGCTCTACGGCTTCTCTTACTGCCTCCAACTTATCCAAAGAACGGCTGACTAAGGCAACATCTATTCCCGCTTTTGCAAAGGCTAAAGCTGTTGCTTTCCCAATTCCACTACTGGCCCCAGTAATCAGGGCGCGTCGTTTTTGCTCAACACTCATAGTGTCTCCCAATGTTTTGGCAGTTCCCAAAGCCTATTACCACCCCATTATTCACACTTCTCGGTTTGGATAGATTAAAGGAATCTAAAAATCTGATGATTTTCATTAAGCAGATGTTATGATGCAGCACAATAGTAACCATATTGTGGTTTTTAACAGTAAAGACAACAAATTGTTGCCTGGAAAACCACGCGGTACATCGTACATTCAAATTAGATTATTTACATAATACAAAATCCACTCAATCAAATTGAGTAGACTTGCAAAAAATGCAAATGCCTATGGCTAGATTGTTAAAAATCTTTAAGCACATAGGCAATTATAGCATTCCTGTTTTGCTAATCTATCATTATAGAGTTGCTTTAGTGGGCAACTTCTGTAAAGACACCAATTTTGCGGAATTTTTCATAGCGCAGTTGGCGGCGTTCTGGAGCGGTTAAACGATTGAGTTCGTCTAAGTTTTCCATCAGCACTTGCTTAAGAGTAGTAGCGGCTTTTAAGGGGTCGGAATGAGCGCCACCAGTGGGTTCAGGCAGTATTTGGTCGATAATTCCCAACTTTTTCAGGTCGTGGGAAATAATTTTTAGCGCCACAGCGGCTTGGGGAGCCTTACCAGCATCTTTCCACAAAATTGCAGCGCAGGCTTCGGGAGTGGCGACGGTATAAACGGAGTGTTCAAACATGAGTAAGCGATCGCCTACACCAATACCAAGTGCGCCGCCGGAACCACCTTCACCGATAACTGTGCAGATAATTGGCACATCTAAGCAAAACATTTCCCGTAAGTTGTAGGCGATCGCTTCTCCTTGACCTTGGTGTTCTGCTTCTACCCCAGACCAAGCTCCTGGTGTGTCGATAAAGGTTAGTATTGGCATACTAAACTTGTTAGCGTGTTCCATCAATCGCATAGCTTTGCGATAGCCACCAGGGTAAGGCATTCCAAAGTTACGGGCAATATTGTCTTTAGTATCGCGCCCTTTTTGATGGCCCAACATCACCACAGGTTGCCCACTTAGACGACCAACACCACCAACTAAAGCCGGATCGTCACCACCACAGCGATCGCCATGCAATTCCATCCATTCATCACTAATTGCCTGAATGTAATCGAGAGTACTGGGGCGACGCGGATGACGAGCGACTTGTAATCGCTGGGACGGGGATAGACTAGTGAAAATTTCCTCACGTAGTTGCATGGCGCGTGCTTCTAGTTGACGAATTTGACCAGAAACATCTACGCCATTTTCTTCTGCAAGTTGCCGAATTTGATCGATTCGGGTTGCAAGTTCTGCTAGGGGCTTTTCAAAATCTAACAGTAGCGGTTTACGCTCGGTAGTTGCCATCGTAGGGTTTATAAGTACGAGTTATAAGTTATCTATCCTTTGTTTTTTGTCTTTTGTCCTTTGTCCTTTGTCCTTTCTCCTTTGTCCTTTGCAAATAACAAATGACTAATGACTAATGACTAATGACTAATGACCAATGACCAATGACTAATGACCAATGACTAATGACCAATGACCAATGACCAATGACTAAACCAGTAGCGGTCTAAATCCATGTTTCACTGATACCTTACCAATCTGCTCCATTTTGTCTACGGTAATCTGATTCCGTCCCCAGGAAAAGTTCGTGTATAACTTCTCAAATTCCAGCAGCATTGATTCGGCAAAACAAGCAAACAACTGGCGGGCTGGCACATCCATATTGACGATTTTCATAATTTTCCAGTCAATATCCAGGGAATGCTCGACAATCCCACCATTTAACACATATACACCAGGATGCTGAACTTTTGTTGCTAAGTTTTTCGGATAGCCACCATCAATCAATAAACAGGGTTGTTTCAAAGTGGCCGGGTCTATTTCCACGCCTCTAGGCATACTCGCAACCCAAACTACAATGTCAGCTTCAGGTAATGCTTCTGTCAAACCCATGATTTTTCCTCGCCCCAGTTCGCCTTGCAGTTCTTTGAGGCGTTCTTGGTCGCGGGCGATCAACAGAAGTTCTTTGACATCTGTTTTCGCATCTAGCCAGCGGGTAACTGCACTACCAATGTCTCCAGTTGCGCCACATATAGCAACAGTCGCTTTTGACAGATCGATGCCCAATTGTTTTGAGGCTTCTTCCACCTGCTTACAAATAATGTAGGCAGTATGTGTGTTTCCTGTAGTGAACCGTTCAAACTCTAGTTTAATGTTGCGGACTTGGCTAAACTGGTCTAACTTAAAGTTTTCAAAAATAATTGAGGAAAATCCGCCTAAAGCTGTAATGTTAATGCCATGCTTTTGTGCATGGGCCATCGCGTTGAGGATTTTGCGTGTTGCAGCTTTGATGCGCCTACTAGCAAGCATCTCTGGCAAAAAGCAAGATTCTACATACCGTCCTTCAATTTGTTGCCCAGTTATACTGGTGACAATAATGCTATCGACAATTTGCGGTGGGGCGCTGCACCAAAAGTCTAGCCCTTGATCGGCATATTCTGGGTATCCCAATTCTTGAGCTACCGATTGAGCGTGTTCTAAACTAGTCAAATGTCCAATTAGACCAAACATGTAGTGATTATTAGGCTTATGCTGTCTTGAGGGCGTGGAATTTAGTAGAGTTAGGAGTTAGGAGTTAGGAGTTAGGAGTTAGGAGTACGATTCATAATTTCTCACTAATCATTCCTCACTCCTAACTTTTTTAAGCGGCTATGAGTCCGTAGGCTGACAAGCGCATGATGTCGCGAGTCGTGAAGCCTATGTTACTTAATGCTTCACCGTATTGAATCATAAAGTCTTCTACTAAAGCATCTTTTTCCATTGCCATTGTGTGGGCATCACCCTCTACTTGGTTGAGCATTTTCCAGACGATGGGTAGGTTATGGCGATTTGCAAGTTCAAGTTCAGCTTTGGATTCTGTGAAGTGTTCTTTCAACCAAACTTCTCCAAAGTTGAGGTGGCTATACTCATCTTTTACTACTCCTTCCGTGATTTTGCGGGCAAAAGCATCGGCAACGGGGATGTAAATGTTATATGCTGCGATCGCAAAACATTCGATAATCAAAGACTGAATCAACAGACAAGTAACGACCTTCCCGGACGCTGCTGCTGTTTGGAAATTTTGGTGTAGTCCAGAGAAAAATTCCTTGGCAAATTGCAAATCTGGGGTGACATCCAAATTCCGCCCACAAGCTTCAAATCCTTTCTTGTGTCGGCTTTCCATCTTGGAGAGGCGAATCAATTCATCATGAGATTCTGGCAGCAGTTGGGCTAATGTGATGTAATTTTCATGGGCTTCTTGTTCCCCTTCAATCACGATCGCATTAATCCGGCTATAAGCATCTTTGTATGTTTCGCTCTTGAAATCTAATTCTTTAAATTGGTCTGCAAGCTGCTGCATAGTTATCTTTACTCCTGTAAACCTGAGTTATTTGACACCAAGTATTGATTTTCCCTATGAACTAAGAGTAACAATTACTGTGGTTTAATTTAACTTAACAAGTAGACTATGTTTATAGATTAATTGTTGCTGGGGGCAATGTTCTAGTACTAGCGAAATAAATGCTTTGCAGTTTAAGTTTATGTTCAAATCAAACTCGAATCTGAAATCTAGCGATTTTTTGAGCCTAGTAATCTTACTGCTAGGGGCATTTATCGTTTTACTACCATTGTTTGTGGTCTTTCTCACCTCCTTTGCACCGACATCCGCCAGCCCAGAAAATTTGTTCAAAAATAACTGGTCTTTAGCAAATTACCGCGTTGCGTGGCAACAAGGAAAATTTTTGCTCGCGTTTGCTAATTCTACCTTGGTAGCGATCGCTGTGACGGCGTTTCAGATTGTCACTTCTGCTTTAGCTGGTTACGCCCTAGCACGGTTGAAGTTTCGGGGACGCCAAGCACTGTTATTAGTCGTTTTAGCAACTTTAGTGATTCCCTTTCAGTTATTGGTGATTCCCATCTTTTTGGTGTTGAAGTGGGGACACCTGATAAATACATACTGGGCGCTGATTTTACCCACTGCGGTTAGCGGATATGGGATTTTCTTATTACGTCAGTATTTCCAGACAATTCCTGTAGAGTTAGAGGAAGCCGCAGCGATAGATGGGGCGAACCGACTGCAAATTTTGTGGCGGGTGATGTTACCTTTAGCCCGTCCGGCCTTGCTAACGCTGTTTTTGTTCACCTTCATCGGTGAGTGGAATGATTTATTTAAGCCTCTAGTATTTACGACAAGACCAGAATTAAGCACAGTGCAACTAGCATTGGCTGAGTTTCAGGAGCAATTTACGAATAATTGGCCCTTGATGATGGCAGCAGTAACAATAGCCACAATTCCAGTGATGGTATTATTTCTCATCGGTCAGCGTCAATTTCTTCAGGGTATTGCTGCGACAGGGATTAAGAATTAGTGGGGAAGGCGGTAAGTGGAAGCCCGATTTTAGTTACTAGAGATGCCCACTCGACAAGAAATAATTTGAATTGGTATTAGTTAAAAATAGCTGTAAAGAAAATCTCGCAGGAAAATTATGAACTTTTATGACACTGAGCGTAATCATTGCTAACTAAACTGAAGCAATAATTATACACCTCCCGTCAGGAACGAAAACACTCATGAGTTCTCAACAAGTCATAGATCCTCAAATATTACAGCAGTTACAAGAAGAAATTCAGCAGAAAATGAATGAAAGCCTAGAAAACGCTGACTTACACTCAGTGCTTGAAAAGTACGGCTTATTAGAATATAGAGTCTTGAGAATTCATTGGCAGTGTAATCTCGATCCAAATCAACTCCAATCTGATGATGCACTTGATGAACAGCAACCCAATGCATTATTGGCAGAAACTTCAAGACCTTCAATACCAGAAATTGTGTTAGTCAAAAAAGCATTGTGTATCCCTTGTCCATCAACTGGTAGCCCTTTAGGCTGTAACTGCTAAATAATTTTATCTTCGGACTGCAAAGAGTTTATTCTAGTGAATGTAAAAATACTAAACTTTGCTTTTATGTAGTAGCTAGGCTACAAAGATAACATCAGCGTACTAACATCACTACTTAGCAAAAAGCAGTATTTTAATAAACTCTGATGTTTTGAGCGCCAGTTTTTCATGTCTCAAAATCGAAGCAGTTGCCACTGGAAGTTAGGAATAGTGAGTACTTTAGTAATTGCTAGAGTGCTCACTTTTGCTGAGAGTTTTGCTCTAGCTCAAATTCAAAAAGATGCCACACTTGGATCTGAAAGTTCAATCATTACACCAAAGCTAATCGATGGTCAGCCTATAGACCAGATCGATGGTGGAGCAGTTCGTGGTACAAACTTGCTCCACAGCTTTGAAAAATTTTCTATCTCTGCGGGAAGGACAGCCCATTTTAACAATGCAATCAATATTCAGAACATCATCAGTCGGGTGACAGGCAATTCTGTTTCTAATATAGATGGCATTCTCAAAGCTAACGGCACAGCCAACGTATTTCTGATTAATCCTAACGGCATCGTTTTTGGGCCTAATGCTTCTTTAAATATTGGCGGTTCATTTGTGGCTAGTACGGCGAGTAGTTTGAACTTTGCTGATGGTACAAACTTTAGTGCTACATCACCTCAAACTGCACCTCTACTCACAGAAAGTGTTCCTATAGGTTTACAATTCGGAACAAATGCTCGACCTATCCGCAATCAATCCCAAGCAAGTCCTAATAATGCAATTAATACCTTCGGACAAGGTGTTGGTCTACAGGTGCAGCAAGGCAAAACCCTAGCACTTATAGGCGGCGATATAACGCTAGAGGGCGGGAATTTAACAGCAAGTGGGGGAAGAATTGAGTTAGGAAGCGTTGCTGGCAATAGTTTGGTCAGTCTTAATTCAACGAATCAAGGTTGGGCGCTAGGATATGAAGGTGTTCAAAATTTTCAGAACATCGAACTCACCCAGCAAAGTGAGATTCCATCTACTGTAGATACCAGTGGCAAAGGTGGCGGTAATATCCACCTGCAAGGACAACGAGTACTGGTAACTGACGGTTCACAAATTTTGGCTTTTACCCTGGGAGCGCAACCAGGAGGAAATTTAACAGTGAACGCTTCCGAGTCTGTAGAACTTGGACTAAATACGTTCTTGTCTACTGGAACTTTCGACACTGGAAACTCTGGGAATATAAATATTACTACCAGAAAGTTGATTGCCAAAGATGGAGCGCAAGTCTTAATGTTCAATGTTGGTTCGGGATTGGCCGGGCAATTGACCATCAACGCCTCAGATTCCGTAGAACTAATTGCAGGTATCCCCATTTCTCCTTTGCCAGATGGTAGTGATTTAATATCCAGTGGATTATTTAGTGCAACTTATGGCGCTCAAAATGCTGGCAGCATAATAGTTAATACTGGAAAGTTACGTATCGAGGGAGGGGCAGCAATATCAACAAGTTCTGAGGGTGTACTTGGGCGTTTTTCTAACCAATTTATACCAGCTACCGGAAATGGAGGAGATTTGACAGTGAACGCCTCCCAGTCCGTAGAATTAATCGGAACCTCAGCAAATGGTTCTAGGCTCAGTAGCTTATTTGCTGGCACTCAAGGGCCTGGAAATGGCGGCAACTTGACCTTAACTACAGGGCAATTAATTATCAAAGATGGGGCGGCAATAACTGTGAGCAGTGAAGCTCGAAACAATGTTAACTATCAAGGGGGTGTATCCAATTTCGGTCTAGCAGGCGAACTCAATATAAGCGCTCGTTCCATCCTGCTGGATAAAGGAGAACTCACATCTAATAGTGAGTCAGGTAAGGGCGGTGATATTGGGGTACAGGTGCGGAACTTGTTACTGATGCGTCGCAACAGCCAAATCTCTACTAATGCTGGAGGTGATAAAACTGGCGGTAATATCACCATCAATGCACCTAATGGCTTCCTCGTCGCTACTCCCTTCGGAAATAGCGATATTACCGCCAACGCCAACTTTGGTTCTGGTGGTAAAATCGCGATCGCTGCTAAGAATATCTTTGGGTTTGTGTCACGCACCCGTGCAGAGGTGGAGAGACTCGATCCAAAAGATATAAATCCGAATAACATCCCAACAAGTGATATCACTGCATTTTCTCAGCAAAACCCTTCATTAAGTGGCACAGTACAAATCAACTCACCGGATGCTGACCCCAGTAAAGGATTAGTGGAACTACCTGTAAATCTGGTTGATGCTTCGCAGCAAATTGCTGCTGGTTGTAGTTCTGGTGGAAAAATAGGAAGAAGTTCATTTTTTACTACTGGGCGTGGAGGAATACAAGCCGATCCCACAGAGCCATTGATAGCTGATGATGCAGTGTTGGCAGATTGGATCGCCCTTCCTCCAGAGAGTCAGAATCGTGCTGGCGGTATTCAGAAAAGAGCAGTTGTTCAGGCGCAGGGAAACACAGAAGAAAAATCACAGAAGGTTAATTCTGTCAATGAGCCTACTCAAATTGTAGAAGCCCAAGGCTGGATTCTAGATGCCAATGGGAATGTGGTTCTGGTTGCTCAAGTACCTACTGCATCGCCTCATAACTCTTCGCTCGTTGCTACATCTTGCGGTGCTAATTAAAATTTGAGATTCTCATAACTTTTGTTGGTGCGTCGGCGTAGACCGTCGTAGACATCGCTATCTTTGCAATGAACTTTATATGAGCGATCGCTTTTTTCTCAAATCAGGTGTGGCGCATTAGCCTAGCCCATCACATCGCTACTTTGTAATAACCTTCATCGCCTTAATAAAGCTTGTAAGCTTATCTAAACCGTAAGCAGAGTGTGAGACTTGAGGAAGTATTAATTACTCAATTCTCTAAGTAATCAACGGTGAGTAGCCAGATTCATAAATCCTTTAAGAAAATCCGACAGAAATATATGAAGTTTTGTTACACAATACGTAATTATAACTAGCCAAGCTGAAGTCATAATTATCAGAGTTCACAAGAGCGTTAGAAACCTAATGCTTTCATACCACTCTAGACTTTGTATTATTGATTCCTTCGTTGCCAAACTGTACTAATCAAACTCACGTTAATTTAGTACATCATAAAATAAGTTCACACATTTATCAGTCTGCAAGGAGAGCAAAATTCATGGAATCTCAAACAGGACAGTCAACAGTTATAGATGCTGAAATATTACAGCAGATACAAAACGAAATTCAGCAGGAAATAAGTGAGATACTGGAGAATTCTAACTTTCACAAAGTACTCGAAAAGTATTCTATATCAGGAGACAAAATTCTTAAAATTAAGTTTCAATGCAGTATAGATATAAATAAAATTCAACATGGTAATACTGTTGATAATGAGCAAATCAAGAAATTTTTGTCAGAAATTATAGGAGGGACAAAACAGGAATTAATGCTAGTGAATAAATTATTGTGTATCCCTTGCCCCACAAACCAAAGTATTAAAGGCTGCTACTGCTAAGAGCTAATTTGTAAACTCAAGTAAAGTACTTGTCTAATAAGGGTTTCAGTAATTTAAATCAATACAGCATTTATTCGCTGAAATTCAGACCTAGTAATGGGTTGAGTACCCTTAAGATTTTCTTTACGAATCAGCTCTAAAGGATGTGGTTTTCATAGAGCAGCTAAAAGCCCCCATTTAATTGAATATGAAAATACCGATTTTTATACTCACGAAGTTAGGCTGAATAGATCATCTCACAGTTTCATTATCATAATTAGTAATGAGCAGTAATTCACTAAACTATTGTTTTTTGGTGCAAATTATATAATGGCTCAAAGCCGAACTATTTGGTACTGGAAGTTAGGATTAGTGAGTGCTTTAGGAATTACTGGAGCGCTCACCTTCTCTGAGAGTTATGCTTTGGCTCAGATTGTCAGAGATGACACTTTGGGATCGGAAAATTCAGTTGTTACACCCACGCTAATCAATGGTAAGCCTACTGACCAAATTGATGGTGGGGCAACTCATGGTACAAACTTGTTCCACAGCTTTGAACAGTTTTCTGTTCTCACTGGCAGTACAGCTTACTTTAACAATGCGGCAAATATTGATAACGTCATTGCTCGGATAACAGGCAAGTCTGTTTCTAATATTGATGGTACACTTCGAGCTAACGGTAATGCCAACCTCTTTCTAATTAATCCCAACGGGATTATTTTTGGCCCCAATGCGTCTCTAGACATTCGCGGTTCATTCGTGGCAAGTACAGCAAGTAGTCTGAATTTTGCCGATGGTACTAACTTTAGCGCCACAGATCGCCAAACCACACCCCTTCTGACAGTCAGTGTTCCCGTTGGCTTACAATTTGGAGCTACACCAGGAACGATCCACAATCAATCCCAAGCAAGTCCAGGTGGCGTAACCAGTTCCTTCTTAAAAACACCTGTTGGTCTACAGGTGCAGCAAGGCAAAACCTTGGCACTTGTAGGTAATGATATCACCCTGGATGGAGGAAATTTAACAGCAGAGTCGGGACGAATTGAGCTAGGAAGTGTCGCTGGCAATAGTCTGGTCAGTCTGAATCCTACAAACCAAGGCTGGAGTTTAGGGTATGAAGGTGTTCAGAATTTCCAGAATATTCAATTCATCCAGCGAACTGATGGTTCTAACACATATCAATCTATTGTAGATAGTAGTGGCGATGGTGGCGGTAATATCCAAATACAAGGCAGGCGCGTACTGCTTAATGGCGGCTCACAGATTTCTGCTAACACTTTAGGATCGCAACAAGGAGGGAATTTGATAGTGACTGCCGCCGAGTCTCTAGAACTTGACGGTAGTGCAATATTGTCAAGTGGGACTGACTCAGACTCAACTGGAAACGCTGGAAACATACAGATCGCTACCGCGAAGTTGATTGTCAGGGGTGGAGCACAAGTATTAATGTATAATCGTGGTTCGGGTTTACCGAGTCAATTAATCGTAAATGCCTCAGATTCGGTGGAACTGATCGGCGGCACTATCACGCCATTGCCAGATGGTACTGATTTACTACCCAGCGGATTGTTTAGCGCTGGTGAGAAAAATGCTGGTGATATAACTATAAATACCAAAATGTTGCGTATCCAGGGGGGAGCAGGGGTATCAGCAGAGTCTTCGGCAATACTATTTATTAAGTCAAATCAATTTATACCAGCCACAGGATATGCAGGAAATTTGACAGTGAACGCCTCTGAATTGGTAGAAGTAAGTGGAACTTCACCAAATGGTTCTAAGCTCAGTAGGTTGTTTGCTGGAACTAAAGGGTCTGGAGATGGCGGCAACTTAATAGTAACTACAAAGCAATTGATTGTCCGGGATGGAGCTGCAATAACTGTGAGCAGTGAGGCTGAAAACGATTTCAACTCTCAAGGGAGTGTATCCAATTTAGGTCAAGCAGGCGAACTCAATATAAACGCTCGCTCTATCCTGCTGGATAAAGGAAAACTTACATCTAATAGTGAGTTAGGTAAGGGCGGTAATATTGCGCTACAGGTGCGGGATTTATTACTGATGCACCGCAATAGTCAAATATCTACTAATGCCGGAGGTGATGGAGATGGCGGTAATATTACCATCAAAACACCAAATGGCTTCCTTGTTGCCGCTCCCTTAGAAAATAGCGATATCACCGCCAACGGCTTCTCTGGCTCTGGTGGTAAAATCACAATCACTGCTAAGAACCTTTTTGGTTTTGTGCCTCGCACAGGTGCAGACGTAGAGAGACTTGACCCAACAGGCCAAACAAACCCGAATAACCTGCCAACAAATGACATCACGGCATTTTCTCAGCAAAACCCTTCATTAAACGGTACAGTACAAATCAACTCACCAGATGCTGACCCCAGTAAAGGATTAGTAGAATTGCCCGTAAATCTGGTTGATGCTTCGCGGCAAATTGTTGCTAGTTGTAGTTCTGGTGGAAAAATAGCAAGAAGTTCATTTATTACCACTGGACGTGGAGGAGTAGTAGCCGATCCCACGGAGCCATTGATAGCTGATGATGCTGTACTAGCAGATTGGATCGCGCTCCCTCCAGAGAATCAGAATCGTGCTGGCGGTATTCAGAAAAGAGCCGTTGTTCAGGCGCAGAGAAACACAGAAAAAAAATTACAGAAAGTTAATTTTGTCAATGAACCTACTCAAATTGTAGAAGCCCAAGGCTGGGTAATAGATGCCAATGGGAACGTAGTTCTGGTTGCTCAAGTACCCACACAATCGCCCCATAATTCATCGCTCACCAATACATCTTGCGCTGCTCATTAAAATTTGAGATATGGCGATATTTCGTAACTTTGCAGTCATCCGCGATGCCTACGGCTGGCTACACCTACGCAATTGCTGCTCTTGTTGCGATTGACTTGCTTCCAGAGTATAACTTTGACTATCGCAAAGCCTTGCCCAACCGTTTTGCTAGTCAGCAAGAAAAAGCTCCTTTGACAGTTACTCTTGATGCTGATGTCGCTGAGATATTCAAAACATCAGAAGCTGTTAACAACGCTCTCCGTGCCTTACTCTCAGCAATTCCAAAGACTGAAAGATAAACTGCGTACGCCGAAATAACAAATGGGTACGCCGAAATAACAAATGGGTACGCCGAAATAACTAGGACTTACGCATTGACAGAATCATGATTATGTGTATTAAAGTCCAACTTCT
>NZ_JAVRCD010000081.1:0-31842 GCF_034530895.1 Nostoc sp. DedQUE08 | reverse complement strand
ATGAGTTATGAGTTATGAGTTATGAGTTATGAGTTATGAGTTATGAGTTATGAGTAGTAGTTGTGAATCTTCCCACTCTCAGCTGGAGAATTCACTATTGGGAACTTAATTGGATACCGTCTTCTACGACTCATATTCTTTTGACAAAATGAAAATCTGTATTGTTGGCGCGGGTGCGATTGGTGGATATTTAGGGGCGAAATTGGCACTGGCAGGTGAAGAGGTGACATTAATCGCGCGTGGTTCTCATTTGGAGGCAATTCAAAAAAATGGGCTGAAGTTGTTTATGGCAGATGGTTCTAGCCAAATTGCTACTCCATTTCTGGCAACTAGCGATATTCAGTCAGCTGGGCCACAGGATGTAGTAATTTTAACTGTGAAGGCTCACAGTGTTCCGGCGATCGCACCTTTTCTCCCAGCACTCTACGATGCTCACACGATGGTGGTGACAGCCCAAAATGGCGTTCCTTGGTGGTACTTTCGTCAGCATGGCGGTGAGTATGAAGGTACGCGGATTCAATCTGTCGATCCAGATGGGATTATTGAAACTAGTATCGGTGCTGAACGTGCAATTGGTTGTGTTGTTTACCCGGCAACTGAGATAATTGAACCAGGTGTAATTAAACATATTGAAGGCGATCGCTTTACTCTGGGTGAAATCGACGGCACTAAAACCGAACGCATCCAATTATTAGCACAAACTTTAAAACAGGCAGGATTCAAAGCACCAATCCGCAATCAAATTCGCACGGAAATTTGGATCAAATTGTGGGGAAATGTAGCGTTTAATCCGATCAGTGCCTTAACTGGTGCGACTCTAGAGGATATTTGCCGCTATCCCCTCACCCGCGAACTAGCGCGACAAATGATGAGTGAAACTCAAGCGATCGCCGAAAACTTAGGTATAAAATTTGGCATTACTTTAGAACAGCGAATTAATGGCGCAGAAAACGTTGGTGCCCATAAAACCTCAATGCTACAAGATATCGAAGCCGGACGCGCTACAGAAATAGACGCGATCGTTGGTGCGGTGGCAGAATTGGGAAAACTTACTCAAATTCCCACACCTTATATTGATGCGATTTATGCCAGCGTTAAGTTGCTGGAGGCGACTAAAGTCAGAATTTGACAGTCCCGAAGTTTTCATGGGATTAAGGGACTTCCAAGTAATAAAATATCACAATATTTCTTGTGGGATGGGCATCTTGCCCGTCCTGTGAATTGGGCGCTCATGTTGCCCACCCCACCCCCAACCCCTCCCCGCAGGCGGGGAGGGGAGACAAAGCACAGCTTTGGCGGGGTGGGGTTCTTCGGGTTTAATAAGCAATCAAGCGGACATGATATCACAGGTATTATTTGCTCGATTGATGTAGCAGTTTAAGGTGCAGAATATTTTATGAAGAAAAAAAAAGGATGGCTATTGACGATACTGGTTGTAACAGCCGTAGGAATCAGCATCATCACAGGACATAGTAATTCTCTAAAAGCTGCTTCACCTTTAGGGAAAGACACGCTGACGATGATTACTTCCCCAGATTATCCTCCTTATGAGTTTTATGATACGAAAGGAGGCGATCGCCAAATCGTTGGCTTTGATATAGATATTGCCAAAACCCTTGCTGAAAAACTAGGGTTTAAACTTCAAATAATGGAATCTGATTTTAATGGATTAATCCCTGCAATCCAAGCAAATCGCGCTGATTTTGTCATGGCTGGGATGACTCCGACTCCAGAACGTCAAAAAAACATTGATTTTTCAATTATTTATTACGAAGCCAAAGATACGATTGTCGCTCCTAAAGGTAGCAATCTCAAGCAACCCCAAGACTTATCACAGAAAAAAGTTGGGGTGCAACTAGGAACGATACAAGAACAAAATGCCCAAAAAATTGCGAAAAAAGTTGCGGGTATTCAGCTAAAGCAACTCAATAAAGTGCCGGAAGTAGTTCAAGAAATCAAATCTGGGCGAATTGATGCCGCAATTGTTGAAGATACCGTCGCTAAAGGATTTGCCCAAGCTAACCCAGATTTAGAATTTAATACTATTCCCTCAGAGGAAGCAAGTGGATCGGCGATCGCTTTTCCTAAAGGTTCTTCTTTTGTAGAACCGTTTAACAAAGTCCTTCAACAAATGAAGGATGATGGCACATTGGCTAAACTTGTCACCAAATGGTTTTCACAGAATACCGCCGCCAATTCTGCATCTTCAACTCCTACCAAAGGCGGATTGAATCTCGACTTCACCAGAATTCTTCCTGACATTCCCTTTATTCTGCGGGGAATCCCGTTAACTTTGTTGTTTACCCTATTATCTGTAACCTTGGGGTTAATCTGGGGAACAATCCTGTCTCTGTTAAAAATTCTCGGCATCAAGCCGCTTACCTGGGTTGCTAACGCCTACACCTCTGTTTTTCGAGGTACACCTTTGCTTTTACAGTTGGCATTAGTTTATTACGCAACACCCCAGCTTACAGGCTATGACATTTCCGCATTGGAGGCTGGGGTGTTAACTTTTACCTTGAATTCTGGCGCTTATATGTCGGAAACCATCAGAGGTGGGATTCAAGCGGTGGATAAAGGACAAAGTGAAGCGGCGATGTCTATGGGTGTTCCCTATTGGTTGATGATGTGGGATGTGATTTTGCCCCAAGCATTAAAGAACATTCTCCCAGCATTGGTAAATGAAACTATCGGATTGCTCAAAGATTCCGCGCTGGTGTCAACTATTGGGGTAGTGGAAATATTACGCAGCGCTCAAATCGTTGGTGCAAACAAATATATTTATTTTGAACCACTACTATTTGCAGGGTTAATCTACTATGTTTTGGTAATGGGTATGACCTTGGGTGCATCCGCTTTAGAAAGGAGGTTACGAGAAAGTGAGTAATGTAGTCATTCGCACAGAATTTTTATCTAAATCCTTTGGCAAACTCGACGTACTCAAAGATATTTCCACTGAGTTTTACCAAGGGGAAGTGGTTGCCATATTAGGCCCTTCTGGTTCGGGTAAGTCTACCTTTTTACGATGCATAAACTTGCTAGAACAACCCACCAGAGGGAGAATTTACTTTCACGACCGAGAAATTACCAATCCCAAAGCAAATATTGCTAAAGTACGCCAGCATTTAGTGATGGTATTTCAACATTTTAATTTGTTTCCCCACATGAATGTGCTGGAAAATGTCACCTACGCGCCGATAAAGGTGAAAGGTGTTAACAAGCAAAAAGCAGCAGAACATGGCTTAGAATTGCTGAAGAAGGTAGGTTTAGAATCAAAAGTGTCTGTGTATCCATCCAAATTATCTGGGGGACAGAAACAGCGAGTAGCGATCGCCCGTGCATTAGCAATGGAACCTGAGATGATTTTATTTGATGAACCCACCTCTGCTTTAGATCCCGAAATGGTCAAAGATGTGCTGGAAGTGATGAAAGGTTTAGCACTATCTGGAATGACAATGGCGATCGTTACTCATGAAATGGGCTTTGCCAAAGAAGTTGCCAATCGGATTATGTTCCTCGATCGGGGAAGTTTAGCAGAAGATACTACTCCTAGCGAGTTTTTCCAAAATCCTCAGTGCGATCGCGCCAAGCAGTTTTTGGAAAAAATGCTTTAGAACATCAGGAATTTGCCGCTTTCTTTATATTCTTGAAACTTTTCTAAAACAGGGCGATCGTTTGGCATTAACGTAGGTAAGTCAGCTAAATCAAAAAATTCCAGCGCCAGCGATTCTCCATCTAAGCAAGCGAGACTGCCTGACCATTCAACGGCTCGCAAAATTAAAATGAAATTTTGGACGCGATCGCCATTGGGATAAGTTACAGTTTCAAAGGCTGGATTGGAAGAAAACCCCACAGCTTCAAAACGCTTAACTGTTAAACCAGTTTCTTCAAAAACTTCTCGTGCTGAACATTCTTCGGCAGAGTCACCTACTTCTGGACAGCCACCAGGTAGCCCCCAAAGTTTGAAATCACTCCGCTTTTGCAACAAAACGCGCCCCAAATTATCCTCTATAATCACACGTGCGCCAAATAATAGAAGTAAGCGATCGCCTACAATTTGTCGTAACTTGCCGAGATAAGAATCTGACCAATTCGCCATAATCTGAGAGAAAGTTTGTAAAGAAACTCTAAAAGTAGCAAACAGCGATCTAAATCTACTTCAGTGTTTTCACGCCAGGGTAGTTAAGAATTTTGGCATCTGAAGTTAACAAAGGACAATCATAAAATCTGGCTGTAGCCACAATAAGTTGGTCAAATATGAGTATCAAGTACAATCATTGCAAAACTTCCCAGTCCTCCAAGGCTACGGGTTCTGTGGGGTCGTCATAACGGTATGGCTGTGTGTTGTGTAATAGATTTGGATTTGTCTCAAATTTGGGTTTTGGCGCTGCTTGGTGGTGTAAAGTTTTCGTTTCCAGAATAATCACTTCCACAGCATCTCCGGCATGAAAGGGTAAACCGCGTAGTGTCAAAGTTCCATCTTCAGTTAAAACGACTTCTATCTTGTGAGCATTCATATTTCGACTTCAAAGGCAAATTTTCAGTCTTCACTAGAATTAGTGTAATTTTGTAACTTAGAGATAGTTTGTAAAGAAACTCTAAAAGTAGCAAACAGCGATCGCCTGAAAACAGGATAATGCAGTTGAACAGGTTAATCCTTCCCATTCAACCTAGAATTATGGCATCTACACCGAAAATCCTCGCCTTTGCAGGCAGCACCCGGATAGATTCTTACAACAAAAAACTGGTAAAAATCGCCGCAGCTGGCGCTAAGGCAGCAGGCGCAGAAGTGACTTATATAGACCTCCGCGATTTGCCCTTACCTCTGTATGATGAAGACTTGGAAGCTCAAGAAGGACTACCAGCCAATGCCCGCACGTTTAAGGACTTGATGATTTCTCATCAAGGATTACTGATTGCTTCGCCAGAATATAACAGTTCACTCACAGCAGTTTTGAAGAACGCCATTGACTGGGCATCCCGTCCATATCAAAATGAAGCACCTTTGGCTTTGACTGCTTTTGCAGGGAAGGTTGCTAGTATTATGAGCGCTTCCCCAGGCGCTCTTGGTGGTTTGCGGGGGTTGGTTCACCTGCGCTCTATTTTGGGAAACATCAAAGTTTTGGTACTTCCCGATCAAATAGCAGTACCCAAAGCTTATGAAGCCTTTGATGCTGATGGCACCTTAAAAGATCCGAAACAGCAACAATCTATTGAGCAGTTAGGCGATGGCTTAACAAAGATATTGCTGAAGCTTAACTAAATTCTTCAGGTGTTCAGTAAATAACGAACACCTATAAGTAAATGTTTTAATCCCTAATAGGGATTTAGATAAATTGCAATGAGTTTACCCCATCCAGAAAAACGGGGTCAGGCTGTGTTTCAATCCCTAAGAGGGATTTAGATAAATTGCAATTAAAGACCTTACCGATGATATGCGACTTGAACTTGAGTTTCAATCCCTAATAGGGATTTAGATAAATTGCAATATCCAGAGTGATACCACTCTTACCTCAGTGATAAGTTTCAATCCCTAATAGGGATTTTGATAAATTGCAAGCGCTTCGATAACTTCCGACTTGCTCGTATTTTGGTTTCAATCCCTAATAGGGATTTTGATAAATTGCAAAGCGGGAGCCTGAAAGCCAAGCTGTATTTAGTTTTCAAGGTGCGGTTGCGCGATTATCGAGCAATCATAGCATTAGAGAATTCGTTTGGAAAGAGCGCCAGGAAAATTTAAAGGCTAAAATCGTATTTTGATAAGCATTTCAGGGATTGCGCGGATGAGGATTAGGCGACTAATGGCTTCAAAGCCTTGCTGGAGTTGGGATAGAAGCATTTTTTTGGGCTGTGAAATTTTTACACCTACCCTTTCGCGCATTTGAGATGCAGAAACCTAGCTAGAAGGAGACTCAGCAAAGAAAATTGTTTCGTCTCGTGGCTGTTCTCCGCCAATGCGTTCGACTTTTCGCTGACAACAGCCACACAGAAAATAAAAACGAACGCTGTCAGTGTCGGGTTTAATCAATTTAGCTAAACGCGATCGCAGTTTAGCATACTGAGTCAGAGTGATATCGCACTCAAATACACTCAGTTGCATCCATTGTCCATAGGACTTAAGAATCGAATGGATTTTAGTACGACGCTTATCTTCTGGAATGTCGTAGCTGACAACAATATACATGGGGAAGTTATTTGAGAATTAAAGGAGGATATTTATCGATTTCATTCATCAGGTACTTACTCAACAACCTCGCTTGAATTTCAAAGGATTCTTGGTAGGTGCATTTGTTTCCCAAAACTGGATGTTTAAAACTCGATAGTTTCTTTTGTTGGTAGGCGCGAAGGAATGTATGCAGTCCTTCTTTGGTTAAAGTCACAGCACCACTGAGCGGTTCGGTGGTAAAGTCAGTTAGGGTTAGCGATCGCTTGTTAATCAGCGACAACACTACAGCATCCACTATTAAAGGACGAAATTCTTCCATCAAATCCAACGCTAGAGAAGGTCTACCATAACGTTCAACATGTAAGTATCCTAGATAAGGATCGAAGCCGACAATATTTAAAGCACTTTGCACATCATGACGTAGCAATGAATACCCAAAACTCAGTAGAGCATTAACTGGATCGGTTGGTGGGCGGCGGCGTCTGGCTTCAAATCGAAATTCTGAGGTTTTGATTAGCTGTTGAAAACAACCGAAATAAGCTGCACTACCAGCACCTTCTAAGCCTCTGAGGGAATCAATACTGTTAGTTTTTTCGATTGGTGCGATCGCATTTTCTAATCGAGTGATGTTATTATTCAGGTCAAGATCGGGATGTTCTCGCTGAGTGCGAAGTAAAGTGTGGCGGTAATTTTTCAATTTACCTCGCACAAATCCTCTGACTAAATGGATTGCTGGTTCTGATTCTCCCACAGCTTGCCATTGGGCTTTACGAACAAAGATATTTTTAGTAGCTTCTGGTTCTAAACGCCCTAAATATCGTCCATTTTGTGTGAGAAAAGTTAAGTAAATGTGACGTTCTAAAAGTTCATTAACGACGGCAGGAGAAATAGTAGCCCGCCCTAATACTACAATTCCCTCTATTTTAATTAAAGGGATATCCATGATAGTTTTTTGTTCAGCTTTGACGGTGAGACGTTCGTCAACTTTGCCGATAAAAGCATCAGCTTGTGTTACGTAAAGTGTTCCCATTATTTAATCCTTAATTAATTGAAAGTTATCAAACTCAATACAATTTTGTTAGCTTATTTGAACAGTCTTGAAAGTTAATATGTCCTCAAGCAAGAATTTACCAGAGTATGATTTAATTGACTTCTTGATAATTTTTGACTTTATCGGTTGCTTTGGGTAAACATTGCGAATAAAGACTGCATCCTTGGCAACGTTTGCTGTAAACTGGTTTTGGCATTGCTCCTGTTTCTAGGAGATTTGTGACAGCTTCAATAGTAGCGATCGCACTTTGCCGTAACTCTGCATTAATCTCTACTAATTGCCGTTGATGGGAGTGGGCATAATAGATATATCCAGTAGTTACAGGTTCTCCTGTCATCTCTTCTAAACATAAGGCTTGGGCACAAACTTGCAACTCATCGTTATCCCATTCGCCTTTGCGTCCTCGTTTGTATTCCACTGGATAAACTTGACCTGATTCGGATTCAATTAAATCAGATTTCCCGATGAGTTTGTATTGCTCAGACTTTAGCCAAATTGCTCTAATTTGCCAAGTTTCTCCTCGCTGTATATCGCTTGTAGTGTGGACGCGATCGTGTAAAGTTGTGCCTTCAATTGTGTATTGATTATCAGTAAATTCCCCTGCACAAAACATCCGCCAACAGCGATGCGGACAATAGGCATATTGATTCAATACCGCAATAGAAATATATTCAGTTTGGTTCATAACTTAGGTGGTTTTTAAATGATTATTAGAATTATGGAGAATACAGCCGCCGTGTCATCCCCATACCCATTGTTGTTTTGCGACCAATTCCTGCATACAAAGCAAAATCAGCTAAAGCGTTAATTTGCTTAATTTGTATGGGTTCAACTGCTCCCAAAATCTTGTAGTTAACTTCGCCAATAATGCCAATAAATTTGCTGCGAGAATCAGCTAATATTTCTGTGTGAATGTTGACAAATGAGGGAAATATTGACTCGATCGCAATCTGAGTCAATTCTATGCCACTGTATTTATTCCACCGTGAAAGTAGGGAATTAAATACAGATTCTCTAGTAGGAAGGGTAGTATCATACTGTCCTTGACGGAAGGCGGTAGGCGTGGAGAAGGTAAGGTTAATGGAAGAATTGCGATCGCTAGCTTCTTCGTATAATTGAGCATAAGTATTGGCATTCGCCCAAGGTTGAATAGATTGGGGTGTGCCTTGAATACTAGTAATATACAAGTCAGCCGGGCCAAGATGCCAAGGGCGATTGGGATTAAGATTTAGCCAAAGTTGGGTAAGTTTACCAAATAGAGTGTCATCTAATAAGGAGATGCGCCACCAACAAGGTGTTCCGGCGGGAATGGGTTGTTGATGTGAATATTGCAATTTAGATCCCCCCTTACCCCCCTTCAAAAGGGGGGAATTAATTTGTAAGGGAGAGAGGGTGAAAGCTTTATCTGCGGTGGAATCGTGCAAGCGATCGCCTAATGTGCTATCTACAGAACTAACAAGAGTTAAAAATAGGGCGTGGAGATGTCTACCTGTAAGATACTGTGGTGGAATAGGCGATTGAGGTAGCAAATTCAACACTAAACTATGAGGCATACTTTCTCTTTTTGGTTGTAGACTGAGTGATTCTTGACTCTACAGTAAACTCAGGGATTTCCTGGAGTTCAGCATCACTCAAACTATACTGTTCGCAAACGAGACTTAAGCGATTTCCTGGGGTTTTGACAGCGTTAACCGAATGAGTTAAATCACCTTGAAAATAAACCAAAGTATTGAATTGGGGCTTAATTTGCCCAAGTTGGCGTTTGTGCGATCGCAATACCAGTTCTCCCCCTTCCATATCCGCAGGTACGCGCACATAGAGAACGCTCACAACCGCAGGCGGTTCAATGGTTTTGGAGTATGAACGTAGGGAGCGATCGATATGCGGATCGACGCGGGAGCCTTCTTTTAGCTGTAAAGGATTGAGGTAAAAAGCATTACAACTCGGCTGGAGAGCCAAATCAAGGTAAGGCTTGAAGTAGGGAAACTGCTGTTCTACTTTTGCTAATCCAGAACGCTGGAACACTACAGAAAATCCTTTAGTGGCGACAAAAT
The DNA here is from genome assembly GCF_034530895.1 of Nostoc sp. DedQUE08. Lineage (NCBI taxonomy): Bacteria > Bacillati > Cyanobacteriota > Cyanophyceae > Nostocales > Nostocaceae > Nostoc > Nostoc sp. DedQUE08. The sequence continues at coordinate 22,571 of NZ_JAVRCD010000081.1, read as the reverse complement.
CGCGGTTGAGGTTGTTGATAGCAAAGTAAGGACAAGCTTGGATTTCTCCCCACAAGTTGTTGAGGTAATCGCTGGGGAAGGCGTTGGTTTGTTGTTGGTAGTATTTCACTGGGGATGTGAGAGAAATATGCTTATAAATTGATGTTCTACAAATTCTCGCACCAATGGTGCGAGAATTTAATTACTTATCCTGCAATAAAAACTTCATCATCTGGAAGACGTAATTGTTTAAACTTCATTGCCATTGTTAAAATTCCTGACAAACCTGTAAAAAATCTATATTCTTTCTCCATATCATTACAATCAATAATTATTGGATAAGAAATAATTCCTTGTTTATTTAATTGAAAAATAACAGCAGCATTTGTTATTGGGCAAATAATTACTCCTGGTAAAAGATGTTTATTCAAAGCTTGTATTAGAGGTGTGGGTCGTATTGCTCCTCCAGCACTGCGGATAATTTGACAATTTTTAAAAGCTGTTAGTTTGTTCAGTTCTGTACTGATAAATTCTTGCCAGTTATCAGTATAACGCAATCGAAAACTCAATTGATAAGTTTCAAGAGCGCGACTGGTGACTTCAATATAATCACCATTTTGGATAAATTCGTAATAGCGCAATAGGTGAAAAGGATCTAGTCTTGTTTCCTCTGATTCATCTAAAATAAAACCATGAGGGTCACGAATGGAAAGACTTTCAAATAGACTAGAGCGAAAATCAAATAATGGTGCATAACTGGTACTAAAAACTTCAGCAAATTCTTTTAATTCAGCTATTACACGATCATCTTGTTTAAGCAATGAGTTTACGTATTCTTCTATAGTGGCTCGTCCGGCTTGTAAATCTGCCCAATCTTCACTAAAATTTGCTTTGATAAAAGTTTTAACAAAGGCTTGACCACCTTTAATATACTTCCAATCCTTTTTGATTTCTTTGGGGGTTTTTTTCGCAATAGTTTCAGCACCTCTCAAAAGTTTCATTCTATAGCGATAATCATCCCAAGTTCTGTTTCCGTCAAAAATAGATTTTAGAGTATTGAACAAATCCAAAATCAATTTTTCCTCAGCTAAACCTTCAAGCATTTCTTCCAATTCCAACAAGGGACGGGCAATTTCCAGAAATGCTTCTGAACGCCAGTAAGCTTTTAAAAAAGGCTTATCTAAACAGGGAAGTGTTTCAAGTAAGTCTTTTAGCGCGGTACGTCCCCCAGTAGTATCTAGAGAGGTTAAACCTTCATCCCAAGCGTTAGCAGGTAAGTATGCAATAGCTTCTGAATCAATATTGGTTTCAGATTTACCCAAAACACGCCCTACTCTACCAATTCTCTGCCAAAATGCGGCGCGATCGCGTGCTGAAAAAATCAACCAATCTAAATTTTGCCGTTTCGGTTCAGGATGTCTTTCAAAGTTAAATCCTACATCTACAGTGCTAGTAGCTAAAATGATTTTACATTGCATAGCCCTTTGTCTATCTTTTTTCGGTGCAGGGCCTGTAATGCGTCCGATGTCATCACCAAGTCCTTGCTGTCGCAGTAAATCTGATAAACGATTAATATTATCGAGAGAGTCCAAAATTACAGCACCATTTTCATCAGGTCTTTCTCGAAAACGTTGGACAACTTCTGCTGCTAACTCTGCTAACCACTCTTCCTTACTATCTGGTTTTGGTCTTAATTCCAGATTAACTGCTGTTTGTGATAGTAAAAGATTAGTATTACCTGCTTCTCCATCAATTATTGCTATTTTCACACCAGCTTGTTTTAAATTCTGCAATGCTAATTCACAAGCTGGTTCTGGTGTTGCTGTGAGTAAAACTACCTTGCGTCCATTTTCAAAAAACCGAAAAACATGAGAATAAGCAAGATAAAACAGCATTCCTACTAGCTGTTTAGCATCATAGAGGTGAAATTCATCAAAAATGACTGTAGAAAATTTGGTGTAAAAACCAGCAGCAATATTGCCTCTATCGAGATTGTTATATGCAAAGAAAGTTGCATAGTAAAAAATATCAGGATTTGTTATCAAAAGAATTGGTGTATTTGCCCCAACATCATTGAAAATTGTAGCGGGATTTCGCAAAACATTATACAGCTTTTCTCCTGAACGACGGCCAACTTTATAGTCAGACCAGCTTTTAATATCTTTAGCTGAGGCTGATTTCACAACATGAGGTAAATTAGCATCACGAACAAACTGTTTTGCTGCTTCTGTTTGCTGTTCAATTAAAGCATTCGTGGGAGCAATGTAAACAGCACTATTATTCGGTTGATGTTTTAATACTGCTAATCCTGCTTTAGTTTTACCTGTGCCAGTTGGTGCTAAATCAAGGGTAATGTCTGCATCTTGCGATTGTTCAAATACATCTAGTTGCTGTTGAAGTGCATTCTTTATGAAAGATATTTTATCTGGTGATGCACAAGCTGAAATACTGCGGGGTTCTAATCTGATAACTAAGTTTTGATTACTCATTGCTACTTTCTCTACCGCAAAAATGCAAATCTGCTGGTACAATCATTTCTCCAATTTGCCAAGCAGCACCCCGAAAACGAAGATTTTTAATAATGGGTGCAGGAGGAATGGAAATTAAATCGAACGCTAAAGTCTCTATTTGCTGTGGTAAATCAGCAGCATTTAGATAGTGTTGACTTTGATATTCACCTTCTGGTAGTAGAGTCACAGGAAATTCATTAAGTACATTCACCTTGACCTTACTCATGAATTTACCAAGGCGAATATAAGTTGGTAATTGGTGATTTCCAAATACCAAAGTTTGAAATTTATTTCTGCGTTCAATCATCCGTAATCTTCCAGTTTGCGGAAAATTACTCGGTCTAAATGAATTTGGTTTTTTCCCTTGGCGTTGTAATGGTAAATCTTCCCGCGCGGTAGCAACACGGTTATTAGTCATTGCATACCAGTATGAATCAGAAAGAGCATTGAAACGTTCAAATCTGAATGTAACTCTACCGACTGGAGAAGCTGGTAAGATATAAAAATCCTGTGCTATTGGTTGTAAATCTTCTTTATAGGTTGGTCGTCCTGTAGCCTGACCTTGGAGGCGATAGGGGGAATTTACCTTACCTAAAGCATAAGTAAGAGCATAATTCCCAATTACCCCCTCAGTGTAATAGGTATCAGACAACTCCCTAGAGGCAAAAAAGACTGGCTCAAGACAGTATAATTCAACAAGTTTTGCCTGCTGAAAAGGAATTGTTGACATAATTTAACTCTCTACTTCAACTGGTGTATTTTTAGTTTTACCCTTAGCCTTTTTCTTTTCAGTTGCAACCTGACGGAAGGGTTCATAAGATTGGGTTAAACGCTTGAGAAAATTATCGCGTTCAGCTTCTGACCAATTAGTTTCTACATCAGTCAGTAAATTTGCTAATTCTTCTTCAGATAGCTGCACAGAAACCCCTCTCTTATTTTTCCAATTACCAATTACTTGTTTGCTTGCAGTAATTAATTGATTAATATTCAAAGGGTGTTCTAAAGGCTTACCTAAGACATCATAAGTAGCTTGTACAAGTTCTAGAGAACTAGGAAGTTCGGTAATACTGCCAAATACGCCTAATATCTCATTTTCCATTCGTCCAACACGACTGGAAACCGCACCGTAACGGCTGGTGAAAAGAATATTACCAACGATATATCGCAGTTCATCCGCAGTTACATCTTTTAGGGTAACGATATCCAGAAAATGCACGCCTGGTTTGATGTATTCGCTGGTATTTAATGCTGTTGAGGCGTTACCTTTTTCATCGCGCATTGTACCAGTTTCGTAGATGGCGTTTATGGTGCGATCGCCTACAACATCACTAGCAGCTAAAATACTAAAAGCATCCTCAGTCCAAATGCGACTTTTTTGAGCGCCACCACCACCAGCAGCGAAGCCGTAAAGGAAACAATCTGCACACATTTCACAAGGTGCATTAGTATTTAAAGAACAAAGAGCGCCATCTTTAGGGTTAGTGTATAAAAGCTCATGCGCTCTTAAATGTTCTCGTCCGTAGCGTCTTTCTGGTGCTACTTGTTTACGTTTAGTCATTACCAAACGTTGAATTATAGTTTTTTGATTTTCACCCTCTAAACCAGCTTGGACAAATTCGCTACACATTGGTTCACCTGAACCTTCTGTGCGAAAGATAGTTTCTGAATGGGTTGTTCTTAAAACAACTAAAGTTATAAAACGTCCTTTGGGGAAATTCTCATAGCTTGTTGCTAGTACCGAGGAAAGTTTTGAAATGGACATGATAAACTCCTAATTATTTAAACAGTTGTAGTTGTTTCGACAGAATCATCTTCAGATTGACTTTTAAGTTGTTTACGTGCTTCCTCAAGGAAGAATAAATAAGCAGCTTCTAAAGTTTTTTGGTCAGATAAAAACTTTTCAGGACGTGCTGAATAAACCTCCTCATATAGTTTTCGTAATAGCTCGTAATAACGCTTGACCTGTTCATACTTTGTTGCACCTACGCCATGCTCACGGATACGGTCTAAGCGAGTATGATATTGTTGTACTAAAGCGGCAAAAATTACATCTAAACCCAAATAAGGCTTTTGAGAACGAATAGCAGCAATAAAGGCTGTAAACGGTTCTGCTTGAGCAGTTCGTTTAAAAGAACTTCCCCAAATTTTTCCCTCTGCTGCAACTTGAGCAGCTTCTCGAAGATATTTAGTTAAGAGTAAGTTTTCATCCGGCATAAAGCTCTCCAGTAAAGTATTTAACGGTTCACAAATGCGACTCCAAATAACACTCAAGTTTGGTTCGTCTTGTTCTCGCAGAGTCCAACGTAGCAAGACATAAAAAAGTTCAATTGGTCTGACACAAGCGCGAGCCAAATCATAGAGACAATCATCAGCTTTCTGAATACTTGCAACAGATGTTGCTAGTTTGCCAATGCAACGTAGTCGCTCAAGAATTTTTTCTGCATCTTGGCGTTGCTGATATTGTCCATTTCCCAGTAAAGTTTGCAGTGCAGAAGGAATTCCCTCTATTCGTCCGTAAACATCATTAGATAATTCCACCTCTAGATTGCTACTCAAAGTAAAAGGAAAGCCAATATCTAAAGACAAGGAAATTTCTAAAGCAAGTCTCAGTGATTTTAGTAAAGCTAAAGAATTATTAACATCTCCCCAAACTAGAGGAATAATCACAGATGTGTGAACAAAATCAGGACGTTTTGGCAATGCTAAACCAACTACTTTGTTGGCTTTAAATTCAAGCTGGTTATCTTTATATAATTTCAATTCATCAACTGTGACAGTACCACCTTCAGCATTTGTTGCTGCAAGTTGTTTTAAAAGTCCACGCCAAATTCTCAACAGTTCTGGAGCAGAACCTTTAGGTAATGCTAAGTGCAAATAAAGCGGGTCTTGTTTTTTAACAGCAGGGAAATTCGCCCCGACTGCCATTAATTGGTACGCTAAAGCTGCAATTGAATCTGCTTGTCTTTTCGGTTCAGCACTGATACCACCCGGTAAGCGGTTAGAAAAAGCTTGGACTTTTGTACCAGGAGGCATATTATCTGAAATTAGTTCATCTATATCAGTGGAAGTAGAACCTAAAGAGCATCTTTGTCTGGGATTTGCTTCTACATAAGCATTTAAATCATTGCCTCCATTTAGCCGAATAGCAAAAGGTAAATTTACCATTCTGCTAACGGCTGCAATCATTTCTTCAGATACTTCTGTTTCGTCAGATATTTGTGTAGTTTCCTTTCTTAGTTGAAAAGATTCTTGTAGAGCTTCTTTAATACCCTCAATTCCTTTAACAGTAGCTTTAGCAGCAAATAAAGGTCGCCCATATTGACCATTAAATGGCTCAATTGCAGTACGCTGAAGTTCAGATATACCCGTATGATGAGCGATTTTATCCCAAACTTCTTTGGGGCTTAATCCGGCTTCGCGGTAACTAAGATAAGCTGCTTTCAACCCCTCAGATATAGCAAATTCTTCTGCGTTGTTTACAGGTAATAACTGAAGTTCAGCCGCTTTTATTAGTGCATCTGCACCAGCCGCTTCACCCCACTTAGTTACATCTTTAGCAATTTTGTCTGATTTATAACCAGCTTTTTTTCTTTCTAAAAGAGCCTCAACATTTACCAAAACTTCCTCAATATTTTGTTGGATAGCTTGATGAGTAACTTTAATACCATCCTTGGTAGCTCTGACAAGTCTTTCGATATTATTCCCAAAAACTTGGTCAATTTTACTTTGCCAAACAGCAGCTATTTCTTTTGTAAAATCAACATTTAGTAAAGCTTCTCCTTCAAAAAGTTCGCCATCAGGGAAAATTGCTAAAGGATTTAACCCATGCTTTTGCAAAACTTCTTCGCAAGCACCCAGCAATAGGGCTGTAATATAGCCTTTATCCTCAGAGATACTGATTCTAAAAAGATTACAGCTTCGCCCAAAAGCAACGGTTAATTCTTTTTCCAGTTTGCGAAAACGTTGTGCATCTGGAATTCCTAAATCAAATAAATCCGCAGCTGTAAGCATCGCCGCCCAACGTTCAATATTTGGGTCTTCTGGTAAAAATCTTGCTCCATCGCTGACGTTATGACCTGAATGGCGTTCAATTAGCTTTCTAACTAACTCCAAATCATCTTCTGAGACAACAAAGGTAAGTACACAAGCCTTTTCAAGTTGTTCTCGTAAAAACTCCTGATTTCTAGCCAGGGTTTTAACATTGCGTCCTTTGGTATCTAATTTATTCAGGTCATGTACAGCAGTTGCGGCTAGTAGCAAAGGTCTTTTATCTTCTGGAACTTCTGCTATTCGGCTGACTGTCAAAATGAACTGACACGCAGAATCGAGGTGTTCTGCAAGGGTTGTACCCTTTCTTACGCCGTACTGATGATGATATGCATGATTTTCGTAAAGCTGGGGGCGAATTTCACTGAAATAAATCTCCTCCAAAGTTTTGGGAGGAGCATTTAAAAGCCGACTGCGCTTAATCATATTGAGAGATATAAATTGTAAATAGATTTAATACCAAACTCAGTCTCACAAAGTGGTCAACAAACACCATAGTCTGTCTTAATTTCTTGTGCCACTAGTACGAGTTTTTATTGAATGAATTTTCAAGCCCTATTTTCAGGTGGGCAAATTCTAACTCTATCTAATTCAGGAGTTACAATTGCACCAGAGAATAATTCGTTTCCGTAAAGCTGAAGTACCCGCAAACAAACTATTGATTGTTCTGTGGTTGAGAGATTAACTAAGCGCAAGATACCACAGTGACGATTTCCCCGCAAAATTGCTAACTCTCCAAAATCTTTATCAAGGGTGACTAAAATCCTACCTTCACGATAGGCTGTTGCTAAAATTTCTTCGTCACCTCGATCTTTTGGCCAATCTCCAGACCAAACTACATCATGCCCAGCCGTTTGTAAATCGGTACGCACCCTAGCATTAATGCAAGTATCTAGTAATATTTTCACCTTGGAGACTCTATGAATAAAGGTTCAACTCGTTCATGACCAACTAACCTTCGTGCATAGACTAAACAGGCTTGTACATCTTCCCGTTCTAACCAGGGATAAGCTTCTAGCAAAGTTTCAATAGTATCTCCTACTGCTAACATTCCTAAAATATGTTCAACAGCTAGGCGACGACCTCGAATAATGGGTTTACCGCCAAAGATTTGGGGGTTAAATGTAATTCTTTCTAGTAATGTTTGTTCGTTCATGGTTTATACGATGACCTCTAATACAAGGTTTATCGAAACAAATATTGGAGTTAAGGGAAATTCTGGACAGTTTATTTTTGCAAACAAATCCCTATCAGGGTTGGTCAGCCAGAGTTACTCTCAGGCTTTTTTAATGTCTTCTTTGATAACCCCATTGCAAGAGCATCAAAGTAATGTGATTACACTTCCCTTAATGAACACAATTATTTCTATCTGTCCATGCACTTGAGGTTAATATCCTGATTTACAATTATAAATAGAATTATGGCACAACTAAATTAAAAGTGCAAGTATATTTTGGGAATGCCGAGAAAAAAAGAAACAATTACACTGTCAATTCCGCCAGGAACTAAGGAACAACTAGAAGCGATCGCTCGCCAACTCAATATTACTTGGGGCAAAGAACCCAGTATTTCGGGCTTAATAGTGGCGATTGCACAACAATCTGTAGAGGTCGGAAAGCCTTTCACCCTTGACTCAAACCAAGTTAACGCTTTACACAAAGCTATCAAAGCTCTGAGTGATGCAGGTCAGATAGGGGAAGCTCAAACTATACTTACACTTTTGTTAGAGCGTAGTAATATTGAAGCTCCCTTGCGTCAATCGCTGATGAAACAACTGAGTCAACCTGCTCCTGCATGGCGAATTCAAATTGAAGAGTTAATCAAGAGACAACAGCCTTTCTACCTTGTTTATCAAAACTCTCAAGGTGATGAACTAGCATATACAGTTCGCTATGCTGAAGTTCGTTTCTTTGAGAGACGTTTTTACTTAATGATTTGGTGTGAAGAAACTCAAGACGTAGAAAACGATATTCCTGATTTACCAGAACTATGGCACAATCGGTGCTTGCGTCTAGACCGCATCGAATCAATGGCAACTATACCCGCCAGTGGAAATTGGCGTGGAGAACTAGGTTATCTAGAAGTGTACTTGCATTTTCGCCAAGGCTTAGTTAAAGCTTATCAACCTAAAGAAGATGACATTAAAGATGAAGTAATTGGAGATGTTCGCCAAGTCGTGCGAAGAGTAGTTAATGATTTTTGGTTGATACGAGAAGTTTCGCGCTATTGGGAAGATTGCGTGATTGTATCACCTGAGAGTCTGCGCGATCGCCTTAAACAAAAACTCCTCACCCTCTGCCAGTTATACGACATCGAAACCAGGAGTTAAGTCTTGACGAGGAGAGGGAAGCGGAAAAACTTTTGATTGCTGGAAAGAGAGTAAAACTCAAAGCCTCTCTCCTCTTAGGAGAGAGGTTTGGAGAGAGGTCACACTGTATTGCACCCAAACCAGAACCGCTATATTATGTTCCCGCACGAGAGCGAATACGATCGGGTATATGATGGCGATCGCCTAAGATTTCTAACAAGGGGCCATTAACGTCAAATTTAACCATACTTACCGACGCGACCAAAATATTCACCCGATAGCGATAGCGTCCCAAATCAATTCCCAGTAAACTGCAAAGCATAATCCGAATCGTAGCTTTATGAGAAACTACTAAAACATTACCTTGGGGATGTTTTTCTTGAATTTCAGCAATTACAGGCATAGAACGGTTAGCAATATCTACCGCAGTTTCTCCACCTAGTGGTGCATTCCAAGCGGGTTCTGTCACCCATTTTAGATAGTTTTCTGCGTAATTCTCTTGGGCAAACGATTTACTCTTAGTTTCCCATTCGCCGTAACTACCTTCTCTAAGTCCGTCACGCAACTGCATATCTATACCGATAGCATCACAAAATGGCTTGGCAGTTGCAATTGTGCGTTTCATTGGGCTAACATAAACCCCTTCCCACTTCAATTGTTGATAAACATCGGCAAAAGCGGATGCCATCTGCATCCCCTCTGTTGTCAACTCCGCATCAGTTTCACCGCAGAAATTACCACTTTGACTAAAGGTAGTTTCTCCATGTCGCAGTAAATATAAATTGAGTGTCATAGCTTGTATGCGATTGGGATAAAGGAGTTTGTGCAAAAATAAAATACCATCAATCTCGCAATCGAGTCTGTGACACCAGGACAAATTCAGAAGGCAGGTGGTCACTGAGCGTAGTCGAAGTGAGGCAGAAGGGAACCCACATTTAAAAACGTGGGATTATTGAAGTAAGGACGCCGCTAGATGCTCCACTTGGGGCAAAGCCCGAAGACCGCACTGATTCCCTTGTGTCTCGTGGCACTTTCCGCGACGCCGTGTCACTAGTTTTGCACTTTAATTTAATCCGCATCCCTTATCGTAAAATCTGGTCAATCATCCTATTGGCTTGCGAATCGTAACTACCCCCAAATAAATTGAAGTGATTCAAAATGTGATACAGGTTATAAAGCGTTTTTCTCTGCTCATAGCCTGCATCTAACGGAAACACCTCGTTGTAACCCTTATAAAACGTTGCAGGGAAACCACCAAATAATTCGGTCATGGCGATATCAACTTCTCTATCCGCAAAATAAGTTGCTGGATCAAATATCACTGGTTCTCCCGATGCAGTACACCCAGCATTTCCGCCCCATAAATCGCCATGTACTAAAGAAGGTTGCACCTGATGATCCGCCAATAGTTCCGGGATAGTTGCTAGTAACTTGTCTTGTTGGGGAAAATTACCTCCCCGTCGCCTTGCCAACTGAAATTGATAACCCAGGCGATGTTTAATATAAAATTCCGTCCAGTCTGCTGTCCAAGTATTAATTTGAGGTGTAGAACCAATAGTATTGTTAATTTTCCATCCAAAAACTTGACTATTGCTAGTTTTATGCATCGCCGCTAACTTGCGTCCCATTTCTAGCCACGAATTGCTATTACCGCTACCAAGTTCCAACCATTCCAGGACGATGTAGCTAGAATTATCAGCAGTACCCCAGCAAATTGGTTTGGGGATGCGAATACTAGCTGTTGCTAGCATTTCCTTTAAACCCAACGCCTCAGCTTCAAACATTGCAACTTGGGATGCAAGGTTTTGTTTGACGAAGTAGGTTATCTCACCATTAGAGACAGCATAACCTTGGTTGATGCACCCGCCACCAACCGATCGCCGTTGCTGACTCTGAAATTTTTCGCCAGTCATCTGACTAATATGGGTGTCGATTTGAGTCCACATGATTCAATTGGGGAGTGGGGGATGAGGGAGCAGGGGGAGCAGGGGAGCAAGGGAGCAAGGGAGCAAGGGAGAAGTTGCAGTAAGTCTTTCCCCTCTGCCTCTTGTGCCCAATGCCCCATGCCCTATTCCCAATTTTTAATTTTTAATTTACGGCTTGACAAAAACTACACCATAAGCATCTGGAGATAGATACTTTTTGGCTGCTTGCATCAAGTCTGTTGCATCTTGGCTCTGAATTATCGCCGGGTAGTTAAAGGCGGGTTCCAAATTTCCCACCAAAGACTGATAATAACCATACAACCCAGAGCGATCGCTTGGTGTTTCGTTGCCAAATATAAATCTGTTAGCTACTCGCTGCCGTATACGGGCAATCTCTGATTCTGTTATCAACTCTGTTTGTAGTTTGCTAATGTGTTGAGCGATCGCATCCTCTACAACTGCTAAATTTTCCACTGCACATTTAGCTGAAATATAAAATACCCCTTGTAGCTCGTTGCTCATGTTGCTCACAGAAATTGAAGAAACTAATCCCCGTTCTTCCCGTAAATCCCTTACCAGTCTTGATGTCCGTCCGTGTCCTAAAATTCCGGCTAAAACATCTAATCCATAGGTACAATCTAACTGAGTCATTCCGGGAACCCGCCAAACCATTACTAGTCTTGCTTGTTGCAGACTTTCATCAATAAATTCTCGACGAACAATTTCTGTAAATGGTGATTCAGGATTCAGGGGGGAGTGGGGAGTAGGGAGTGGGGAGTGGGGAGTTTTAGTGGCTTTTGTAAATCCTTCCGCAACAGTTGCGATTAATTCTTCTACGGGCAAATTGCCCACAGCCACAGCCGTAATTGACTGGGGTTGATACCAATCAGCATGAAAATCTCGCATCTGCTGGGGTTTAAGTCCGGCAATCACCGATTCTGGCCCCAATACCGCACGACGATAGGGTAGATAATCAAAAGCTGTCTCCATCGCCCGCCGATATGTACGCCGCTGGGGATTATCCTCTGAACGCCTAATTTCTTCTAAAACTACCAATCGCTCGCGTTCAAAAGCATCATCAGGAATACTCGCATTTAATACTACATCTATTTGTAGTGGCGCAAGCTCGGCAAAATCTTTGGGGGCAGTAGTTATATAGTAATGAGTATAGTCTTGGCTAGTAGCGGCATTAGTAACAGCACCCCGTTCTTCAATTCGACGTTCAAACTCGCCGCTTGCCAGTCGCTCTGTTCCTTTAAAAATCATATGTTCTAAAAAGTGAGCCATGCCGTTAATAGCATCAGGTTCGACAGCAGAGCCAACTTTTATCCATAAGTTAAGGTTTACGGCTTCAACTGGCATTTGCTCGGCAATGATTGTCAAACCATTGGGCAATTGGTGCAGCGTCGGAGCATTGAGACGGGGAAGTTTCCGCAGGGTTGAGGTCATTGCTACTTGTGTGTGAGGAGCATGTTACTCTCTTATCTTATCTGCGACTATAAAATAAACACTGCGATCGCTTCTCTACAAAAAAAGAAGCGATCGCATTAGCAAGATACGCAAAGAATACTTGACAGCTTGTGTACTTCATCAACTTGAAATTAGTTGTATATACCGGAAACATCTATCCAAAGTTTTGAAACTCTGGATAGATGCTTACTAGACACGCTGTTGAAAGCAATGTTTGATTAACATACATAGAAATCAATACCCTCTTAGAGTTGATAAGGGCTTTACTTATAAAAGTTAGCAGAAGTAAGTTTCTTAATTTCTGCTTAACTATCTATATTGATGCAATACCCAGTCTCCTATCTGTCATATCTATCGTTTCGATCGTATCTGTCATATCTATCGTTTCTGCGATCGTATCTGTCATATCTATCATTTCGATCGTATCTGTCATATCTGTCGTTTCTGCGATCGCCAACTGAAAACTCAGCTCGGCAACCATTTTTCACCCAAATACGATTTCTCCGATAGCCCCAATTTCCTCTACAACTGGTGTTAGACAATTGCCTAACAAGCCTCACTCTGCCTCTTGTATTTACCGAACAAGTATTCCTTCGATTATTTTGGCTTGCACAAGTTATTATCTCGTCAGCTGAAGCTGGGGCAGCAATACTCAAAAGTGTACCGATACCAAGACTAGCAACCAGAAAGGTCGCAGCAATTGTGGGAAGGCGCATAATCATAATAATAAAATGCTAGATTTCTTCCAAATCTCAGAAACAAAAACTATAGTAATTCTAGCAAATTGCATTCATAGCCAATGCATAAATCAGATTAAATGCAAAAAATATTTGCACTTTTAACTTCATCAAAGACAACAGCTTCTATCAAGCACTTAAGCATTGCAAGGGTTTGAACTATACTTATGCTACAATATCTATTTCAAACGTTATACAAAAATGGATACTATTAATTTTTATAAAGCTTTAAGAGGTGAAAAACTATCTAGTTCAATTGGAGATATTACATTTACAACCCATTATGTTGGGGAATTAATTTTAACTTCAGGAAGATTAGTAGCTTGTGACCCACTTGCTTTTCCTGATAGTGAAGCTTTTCAAAAGTCTTTACCAATTGGTAAATATCCTGTTTTCTTAATTGTTGCTCATTATCCAAGAAATAATGACCAAAGAGTGGCTTATGCCATAATTCGTATTAGCGAAGAAAGTCCCATAAATTGGAAATTAGGTATTTGCTCTGATGAAGAACTAGCTTCGCTTACAGAAAATGACACCTTGGGTTATCCAGTTGATTCTGGAGTTGGCTGCTTTATGGATTTTGATGCAGTAAAGATTCTTGATGATTCAATATACTATGCACACAGTGCTAATCCCCAAGAAGAAAGCTTGATAGACCTGATTCAAGATGAATTAAGAAAAAATTACAGACCTACATGGGATTGGGCAAATGTTTGTATAGATAAATCTACTCAATTAAATATAATTGCTTTTTCATCAGGGTATGGAGATGGTTGTTATCCAACCTACTTTGGATACGACACCGAAGATAAAATTGTTAACGTTGTCACTGAGTTTTGAATATTAAAATAATCAAAATTGCCGTTGGATTATACAAGTAGTACTCCAACCCAAAGAGCGCAAAGGGTTTGTTTTGTTTCCAAAACAACGGGTGATAGGGCGCACCTTGGGTTGGCTTGTTTGGTATTGGCAATGAAACAAACGATATTGCTGTTTATGCCGCCTAATTGGATAAAGTCGAGTTAAGACTTTGGTTTATAAGTCGAAGCAACGTGTAATTCTTTCAACTGTTTAGCATCTACACTCGAAGGCGCATCTGTTAACAAACAACGTGCTTGTTGTGTCTTTGGAAAAGCAATGACATCCCGAATGGATTCTTCTCCAGCTAGCAACATTACCAAACGATCTAAACCGTAGGCGATGCCACCATGCGGCGGCGTACCATATTCAAATGCTTCTAAAAGAAAGCCAAATTTACTTTGTGCTTCTTCAGGAGATAACCCAATCGCTTCAAACACTTGCTGTTGAATTTCTCGTTGATAAATCCGCAGACTCCCGCCGCCAATTTCTACGCCGTTGAGTATTAAGTCGTAAGCTTGGGCGCGTGCAGTCTTTAAGTCGCTCAAATCATCAGGATGTGGTGCTGTAAACGGGTGGTGTAATGCTTCTAGACGTTTTTCGTCAGCATTCCACTCGAACATCGGGAAATCTGTAATCCACAGTAAGTTGATTTTTTCTGGATCGATTAGGTTAAATTCTCTTGCGATCGCTTGCCGTAATCTATCTAATGTTTTATTAACTGTAGCAGCTTCCCCTGCCCCAAACAACAGCAAATGTCCAGCTTTTGCACCTGTACGGCGCAAAATTTCTTGTTTTTGTTCTTCGCTTAAGTTGTCTTTAATCGCGCCAATAGTATCAATTTCGCCATCATCCCTGACGCGGATATAAGCTAAACCTTTCGCACCGGCTTCGCTGGCTTCTTTAAATAAATCGCCGCCTGGTTTAATGCGGACATTAGAAATTACATCGTTACCGTTGGGAATGGGCAGAATTTTGACGATACCACCATTGGTAACAGTATCCCGAAAGACTTTGAAACCAGAGTCTTTGACGATATCTGAGACATCCACTAATTCCAAACCATAGCGTGTATCTGGTTTATCACTACCGTAACGTTCCATCCCCTCAGCATAAGTGAGACGAGGGAAAGGGCGCTGTAACTCAATGCCTTTAACTGTTTTGTAAATATGGCAAACTAAATTCTCATTTAGTTCGATAATTTCTTCTTGGGACATGAAGCTCATTTCCATGTCCAACTGCGTGAATTCTGGTTGTCTGTCGGCGCGTAAGTCTTCGTCACGAAAGCAACGGGCAATCTGATAATATCTATCTAAGCCGGATACCATCAGCAATTGTTTAAATAGCTGGGGTGATTGCGGCAAAGCATACCATTCACCAGGATTGACGCGACTAGGTAGAACATAATCCCGCGCTCCTTCTGGGGTAGAACGGGTAAGAATTGGGGTTTCGACTTCGATAAAACCTTCCAAATCTTCTAGATAACGACGCATGGCTTTGACAATTTGATGACGCAGTTGCAAATTTTGCGCCATACGTTCGCGTCGCAAATCCAAATAACGATATTTCAGCCGTAAGTCTTCTCGCACTGTTTCAGTGTCAGCTACAGAAACTTGGAAAGGTAACTGTTTGCGAACAGCATTGAGTAGTTCAATTTTATCGGCGTAGATTTCTACCTCGCCTGTGGGGATGCGGGTATTCAACGATTCTTCGGGACGTTGTGTTACCCTACCAGTGATTTCGACAACATATTCATTTCGCAGGGCGTTCGCATATTCGTAAGAATCTGGGGTGCGTTGCGGATCGCTGACGATTTGGACAGTTCCAGAGCGATCGCGTAAATCTAAAAATATCACACCACCATGATCGCGGCGACGGTCTACCCATCCGTAAAAGGTAACAGTTTCTCCAATATGTTCTTTTCGGAGTTCGCCGCAATAGTGAGTTCGCATAAGTCTTAGTTATTGTTTCCGGGCTAGATTGGCAAGAAAATGTCAAAGCCTTCCCATTATCTAGCATCAATAGTAATTGTAGTAGTTCTGGTGAAAGAAAAAATCAAATAATCTCACACTATATATACAGCATCTTTCATCTATTTGAACTACACCCAATACTTGTCGGGTTTTGGGGGAAAGGGACTCATGTTAACGTGAGTTCGACAAGCCCTTTTTTGACCTCTCCCCCAACCCCTCTCCGACACGGAGAGGGGAGCCAAAACCCTAATTTCTCGTTGCTCCTCCCTTTCCCCGTGGGAGAGGGAGGTTGTCCGGGAGAGGTTCATCGAACTCACGTCATGTTAAAGGGGAAAAAACCTTACCTGTTGTAGGGGCACAAGACCTTACGCCCCTACTGCGTGTTCTATGGTTGATTAGGACGATTTTCTTGGGGAGAGGCTCCGCCATCGCCAGGAGGATGAGGTGGAACACCTAGTGCGTCGATTAACTGTTGTTCAGTGACACCCAGCTTTGCTGCTGCGGCTTTAAAATCAGGTCTGGGTGGGCGTTGATTGCGATCGCCTGGATTTGGCTCCTTGGCTGGAACTCCTAGCGCCGCCTTTAACTGGGCTTCTGTAACTCCTAATTTGGTTGCTGCGGCTTTAAAATCAGGTCTGGGTGGGCGTTGATTGCGATCGCCTGGATTTGGCTCCTTGGCTGGAACTCCTAGCGCCGCCTTTAACTGGGCTTCTGTAACTCCTAATTTGGTTGCTGCGGCTTTAAAATCAGGTCTGGGTGGGCGTTGATTGCGATCGCCTGGATTTGGTGGATTGGCTGGAACTCCTAACGCCGCCTTTAATTGGGCTTCTGTAACTCCTAATTTGGTCGCTGCGGCTGCAAAATCAGGTCTGGGTGGACGCGGCTGTTCGTTTGATGGTTCGTTGGGCGGTTGTTGCGCCTGTGCAATTCGCTCGAATTGATTAGCAGCATTTGCTTGATTGAGTGAAATCAAACCAAATGTGCCAATCAGAACAGGAATCGCTGTTACTACTAATACTCTACGAATATTCATCATTAAATCTCCAAAGGTTTATATTTCTAATTAAGTCTTCTCAAAATAACAGTTTGCCCTGTTTCTAAATTACAAAACTGTAATTTAGAAACAACAATACTCTGATGAGATCGCCGCTGAGGGCGAGGCAAAATGCAAGGGTGCATAAATTAACGGTTATTGCGTTCTACCCGGTTTTGAACTGCTTCTTGATTATGAGGTTGGGGACGTTGGGGAGTACGCTTTTTCTGATGTGGACGAAGTTTAGAATGTCTAATTTGTGGTTTTTCATCAGATATTTGCCGTTTGTTGGGCTGTTGTGAAATCTCGGCGTTCCGATGAGGTGGATTAGCGGCATTTGCCTGATTGGGTGCAACAAAACCGAATGTACCAATCAAAAAAGGAATTGCGGCTACAGCTAAGACTCGACGAATATTCATAAAAATCAACCTTTAAAAGCTACGGTGTTCATATTTATAATTGAGCCACCTCAAAATTACAGCTTTCCTATTTTCTAAATTACAGTTTTGTAATTTGAATAAAAAATAATGAATTTAGAATAGAAGAATATATGAATTAATAAATGCTGTGAATGTTCTGTTTGTTGAAGATGAAGCGAAAATTGCTAACTTTGTCCGGGCTGGATTAAAGGAGCAGGGATTTGTTGTAGACTACTGCGATAACGGTGATGACGGATATCTGCGGGCATTAGACAACGAATATGATGCGATCGTACTCGACATTATGATGCCGGGAAAAGATGGACTATCAATTCTAAAACTATTACGGCGGCAAGGTCGGAACGCTCCGGTAATTTTGTTGACGGCTCGGAATGAACTAGACGATCGCTTGCAAGGGCTAAATTTGGGAGCGGATGACTATATCGCTAAACCGTTTTTTGTGGAAGAATTAGCAGCTAGAATTCATGCCGTTGTGCGTCGGAGTGTAAGCGATCGCCAAAATCTACTTTGCGTTGGGCCGATCAAACTCGATCGCATCACTAGAGAAGTCACTTGCGATCGCCAAGCGATAGAACTCACCAGCCGCGAGTTTAATCTTCTAGAATATCTCATGCGTTCTCCCGGACGGGTTTTCACTCGTACTCAAATTTTAGAACACGTTTGGGGCTACGATTTTAACCCCAACACCAACGTTGTGGATGTTTGTATCCAGCGAATTCGTAAAAAGATTGACCCCATCGATCAAGTAGTCTGGATTGAAAGCATTCGAGGGGTTGGATATCGATTTCGCAAGCCAGATTCTTCATCATGAAACTTCCTTCGTTTCGACTCCGCATTGCTCTGTTGTCTGCGGCTCTAGCTGGCAGCACATTAGTCGGATTTGGCGCGGTTTCCTGGTTTCAGATTTACAATGCTAAGATTAGCCGCCTGGATGCAGAACTATTAAATCACTTGATGCGGGCAACTCCGAACTTTCCTCCACCAGAGGAACCTCCCACTGGCGCAGCCTTTTCCAAAAAAGAAAATTCACGCGAGCGATCGCGATGGCAGTTTTACGAAGATTCCTTATCTTATGCTTTCGGAACCAATACAAAAACCCCCGTCGCCCTGGTGGTGCTGGACGCAAATAACAACATCCTTTATCAATCCAACTCCCTACCTACCGATCTTGAGGTGAATCGTCTGTTGCTGAAGCGTCTTGAGTTGGCACCTCTACCACCGTCGCCGAAGAGAGAACCACCACCTTTACCCTCCACTACCAATCCATCCTTGGAGCGGCCGCCGCTAATTCGTCCACGCCCACCTCAATTTGTCACAGAGCAGACAAAAACAGCAGTCTGGCGGATTGGAGCAACTAAATTTCCCAATGCTCAGATTGCCATTGCCGTTAGCTTGCAAGCCGTAGATCGAGATATGGCTATCATTCGCAATATCTTCCTGGTTTCAATTCCGGGAGCGCTGCTGCTGGTTGCGGTGGGAGCATGGTTAGTTTCTGGCGGTGCTTTGCGTCCCATCCGGCAATTAACGGGCGTAATTCAACAGGTAACTGTCAAAGGGCTAGATCAGCGGATTCCCATTGGGACAACTGATGTTGAATTTGTCGAACTGATTCAGGTGTTTAACCTGATGTTGTCACGCTTGGAACGTAGTTTTACCCAAGCTTCCCGCTTTAGTGGTGATGCGGCTCATGAACTAAAAACCCCACTGACTATTTTGCAAGGCGAACTAGAACGAACACTCCAACAGGTCGATCCCGGTAGTGAAGTACAACAGCGCCTAAGCAATTTGTTAGATGAGGTGCGCCGCCTGAGTGGAATTATGCGAAAACTCTTGTTGCTATCTCTGGCAGATGCCGGAAAAATGAGCTTGTATCTGGTTGAAGTGGATATGTCTGAGTTGCTGATGGAGATGCTAGAAGATGTGGAAATGCTAGCTCCCCAGTTGACAGTGCAAACTGACTTTACTGATGGGTTGTGGGTAAAAGGCGATCGCGATCTTTTAATTCAAATTTTGCAAAACCTATTTAGCAATGCAATTAAATACAATCTCGCCAACGGCTGGATACAAATTCGCGCTCATCAAACTCCAACAACTCTTCACGTCACCATTGTCAATACATCAAAAGATATTCCACTCAGCGATCACGATCGCATTTTTGACCGATTTTATCGCGGCGATCCCTCACGTAACCGCAAGGTAGAAGGAATCGGACTAGGACTGAGCCTAGCCCGAGAAATTGCCAGGGCACATCGTGGCGACCTTACTCTTGATTTAACACTTTCTGGTCAAACAGCATTCACCCTCACCTTACCGATGAAGTAATCCCTCTTTTATTACTACAAGAAGCCGAAAAAAGTAATACCAATTTGAAAAAAGAATGCGACAAATAGACCATTTGTAGAGACGCGATTCATGAGCCAGCGCGTTGCGGGGGTTCCCCCCGTTGTAGCGACTGGCGTCGCGTCTTTACCCAAGAATGTGTTGCAATCATTAATTGAATTGGTATAAGTACAATACCGCCATCGAAAGAGCGATCGCGCAAGCTCATTGCATTGATTAATTCAAAGCATCAGCGATCTTAAGACCAAGGTGCTGCAATGCTTTTTCTTTGACAAATTCAGCTGCACTACGAGCCGATTCCGCCAAAATAGTATCAGTGTTTGGAGTCAACTTCAGCGCTCCTCCCAGATATCCCAAAGCTTTGCAATAATCATCAGTCAAGTTAGTAGATGCCAGTCTCTTTACAGTTTGATAATCGCCACTCTGAAAAGCTGTTAACGCTTTGTGGTGTAAATCATTTTCTGGCTTTCCTAGTACTTCAAGAATTGCGCTCACAGCTTTATCAACTTTTTCTTGTGTTAGTGTGGATACTGTTGCTTGCATATTTATCTCCTTTAGTTCATGAATTTGCAAGTTGTCGGTAGCGTTCTTGAACTTCCTGAATCGAAAACAAAGTTTCAAACTTCAACCCTGCTGACTGGTACAACTCACCTCCCCCTTGTTGTCGATCTACCAGTGAAATTACTTGATTTACGGTATAACCTGCATCTTTAAGACGCTCAACCGCTTTTAGAGCAGATTGCCCAGTTGTGACTACATCTTCCAAAACTACTACTTTTGCGCCCTCTGGTAAACTGGGGCCTTCTATATAAGCTCTTGTTCCATAACCCTTGGCTTCCTTGCGAATAATCAGCGCTGGGATTGGGCGGTTTTCATAAACAGAAACTATACTCACTGCTGTCACAATTGGATCGGCTCCCATTGTTAAACCACCTACAGCCTGTGTATCTACAGGTAATAAAGGAAATAGTAATCGTCCGACTGCTAAAGCACCTTGAGGATGGAGTGTTACCTGTGTCTTATTGACGTAATAAGAACTACGCAGCCCAGAAGATAAGAGAAAATCACCCTCTTGATAAGCAAGTTGGCAAAATAAATCTAGTAACTTGTGGCGTAAAGTGGTCAAATCAGAAGTGGTTGCCCAAATATCTGAGTGGGTAAGAGTTTCAGTAGGATACGTCATTACAAAACATTAAAAGTTGTGCTACACCAAAGGTTGAACTCATCAGAGTTCTGAACTTCAGCATAAATTAAGATTCGCCCAAAGCAAAAGTTGAGGAGTCAAAAACGTGCGTATAAAATTTAAAACCTTTGGTGGTTTATTGGTGCTGCTTGCTGCTGGTATTGCTTTTCCCTCTATTGCATCTGCCCAAACGGCAACACCCAATTCTGAAACTATGAATGATGTATTTGAACGAGCTTATTTTCGTCACGATCGCAATTTCTACGAAAATAGTAGCAGCCTCAAGCGTCAGCTAGACTCATTTTTCGGATCTGGTTCTGGTTTCGGTGGTTCCTTCCCAGAAAATGAAATTGCCCGCGACGCCAATTTGGTTAATACTTTATATCATGATGCCCTGACTCAGCAAGTTGGCAACGATCCTTATATTCGTACTCCTGATTTACCAAATCCTTATGACACATCGTTGCTCGTGTCTCCTCGCTATAGCAACAAACTCAAAGTAGGAACAGAATTCAGGTTTGAAACATTACCATCTCGGTAAGATTGGGGAGTGGGGAGTGGGAAAATGCAGGTACAAGGAGAATAAACCATGCCCAATGCCCCATGCCCCATGCCCCATGCCCATTTTTTATGATTCAGTGCGCCCTGCTGGAATCGAACCAGCCTGAAGACGAATTATGAGTTCGTTGCCTCCCCAATCGGCCAAAGGCGCTTGTTTTTTGGTGTGTGGGTTGCTACGAGAAAATTACTTCAACTCTTAGGTCAACCTTATTTACTAAATTTAGAGCGAGCAAAATACCTCACGCACTGAGTTTAGCCAATTCAATGAATATAGCACAAATTTACCACGTGTGAATACTGGACAATAGTTTATTAGATTTTTATACTACATAATTTGATCATAGATATAGTGCAAACTAATATTGATTAAGTTCCTTTAAGGATTGAGGTCAAAAGCTTCACTATTCTTAAATAGACCAGCATTCTATTGTGATAGCTTGTCAGCGATGAAAATAAATTCTACTGTACTTCTTACTTTGATTTTGTTAATTCTGATGATGGGAGCAGGTTCTGTGAGCGCGTTATTGGGCTTTGAACTGGGGAGTTCAGCACTTAAAGGCGTGACTACACCAGATGGGCGTCCTACAACTAAATTTGCCAGCAATAAGGCAAATAGCTCTCAACAGGGAGGGCTAGTGCTATTAAAAGAGGAAGAAATTCTGAAAATAGTCAAGGCGCGAATTGAGGGTAAGACCAAAGCCGCTAAATCGGAAAAGCCCGAAGAAGATGATGAAGAAACCAATAGCAGCAAGCAGAAGCCAGAGGAAAAACCCCCAGAAGTAGTTGAAGAAAAGCCCCTACCAGGTTTTCCGGTTACTGCCCAAAGTCAGGGTGTAACAATGACTGTACAATCTGCTCGCTACTCTGGTGGTGATTTACTACTGAAAGTGAAAATGCAGAACAAAGGTAAGGATTCTGTGCGCTTCTTGTATAGTTTTTTAGATGTTACTGATGACAAAGGACGAACCCTGAGTGCAAGTACAGAGGGTTTACCAACAGAATTGCCTGTAAATGGGCCAGCATTTTCAGGTACAGTAAGCATTCCTACAGCTTTACTTGATGATGTCAAGAAAATATCACTTGCTCTCACTGATTATCCCGCTCAACAATTGAAGCTAGAGGCATCGAATATTCCTGTAGAAAGGTAGGAGAGGACTGGGGACTGGGGACTGGGGACTGGGGACTGGGGACTGGGGACTGGGGACTG
>NZ_JAVRCD010000080.1:0-31852 GCF_034530895.1 Nostoc sp. DedQUE08 | reverse complement strand
CGCACGGATCTAACTGAGAGGTGCGGGGAATAATATCCCCCATCGACTCAACCAATATTACTGCAATGCAAAATGGTTCTGCTAACCGCTGTCGGTTCGCAGACAAAGTGAAAATTGTCGCGGACTATGTGAAAATATTCGCGGACTAATTGAAATTTATGTTTCCGAAACCCTAAGTTTTTCGTAGTAAACTGCGATCGCTAGTTACAGAATTACTGCTCCAAAGCCTTGTACTGTAAAGAGTTGCACCTTTTCTCCTCATTTGACGGAAAATTTCAAATAGTCTGCGAATTTGGTAGGAAATTTTCAAATAGTCTGCGACAAATTTTCACTTAGTCTGCGACAAAACAAGCCAGAACCCTGATTACTCCGTTGAGATTTTTTCAATTAGTCTGCGAACCGACACCGCAAAGGGGCAGAGGGGTAGAGGAGATGGGGAAAGAAAGAATACTAACGTTTCATTAACCAAGGCGAAGGGTTGGCAATCATATTCACCAGACCACCTAAGATTTGGTTGTAGATTCCATATAGTTCTCTACCTAATTCGACATTCAGATAGTTACACTTAACAGCAAACTCAATCCAAGTCTGAGTTTCAGCAGCCTCGGCTTCACAGTCATTCAGTTTCGCTACAAAAGCTGCTTCATAACGACGTTTTCGCCAAGCCTCTGCCATATTTGCACACACAGAACGGGACGAGCGGCGAATCTGATCCGTTAATGAATAACGCTCTTCAACAGGAAACTTTTTGGAGAGTTCAAAGATTTTCATGGCGGCATCAAAAGCCATTTGATAAACTTTCAAGTCTTTATGACTTTTAATCGGTTCTTTCTCCATCTCCTCTGCCCCTCTGCCCCCCTGCTCCTCTCCTCACTCTTTCACCAACATGCGATCGCGGGGTGCATGTTGGCAACGGAATAAAAACTATTACGCTGCCGATAAATTTTGTTTGTCTTGGTATCACCTTTGATGCGTCATCCAAGCGATAACCATTTACAGGGTGCTAACTTTTAGTTATAATTAGCCGTAACTTATTATAGGCACAATTAACTATCGCTTTGACTGAGTGCAAAGATAGTTTACAAAAGTTGCTCAGGCGGCAATACTGCGCGGATAACTGCAACCGCCTTGATGCAGAACTGTCTGAGAATACAAATTGTCTGCTTTAATTACAAAAATTATCTACCCGAATATCCCGCCAGACATCAGACACTTGCCAGCCGGAATTTCCCACAGATTGTACTGGAGGGTTGTCAAGGAGCGGAACATAGTCAGGAACTCTAGGCTCTGAAATCGCTACTGGTTTCTCCTCAACCTCAACCACAGGGGCAGTATAATTGACAGTATTAGCTTCAAGAAGTTGGTCTTCTGCCTCCTCGATTAGCTTCATCTGTTTCAGAGTAAGCTTGTCGGATTTT
Source organism: Nostoc sp. DedQUE08 (assembly GCF_034530895.1). Classification (NCBI taxonomy): domain Bacteria; kingdom Bacillati; phylum Cyanobacteriota; class Cyanophyceae; order Nostocales; family Nostocaceae; genus Nostoc; species Nostoc sp. DedQUE08. The sequence goes on along the minus strand of NZ_JAVRCD010000080.1, from coordinate 30,434 downwards.
TTGATGATTTTCTTGGTATCTGTATCATTAGAAGTATTCATTGGCTGTTCCCTCGAAGGCATTGGCTTAAAAATTGGATGAGTAAATTTGGGGAAGGTAGGTATAAATAATTTGCACGGAATAAACACTCTACTGTAAATCTATGGGAAATACCAGTCCTTTGCTGAAGAATTTATCAATATCTGGCGTAAAAGCAGCACGAAAAATGTTTTAAGTAAATCAGCAGAGTGATTGAGCTAAGTTTCGTCAGTTTGATGGATGTCTCAGAGTGCTTAAATCAAGTGAAATTGTTCAGAAAGGTTTAATTCAAAACTCGTAAAGTATTTATGACACAAATCCCCATCGTTCGCCAGATTCTATCAGATCCAGATACCGGATTGTTGTCATATCTTAGTCAACAACTTCAAACACCGAGCTTTTCACATTTTAAAAGCCAATTTGGTTTTTATGTAGATGAGTCTTGTACACAAGTTACCTCGGTAGACGATTCTTTAGAAATACAAACGATACTTTTGCTGACTCTGAAGTTATCGATCATTGCAGATAGCCAAACTCCCTCGGATGAGGCGGCAGTACACGCTGTTGAGTTTCAAGAGTTGCTAGATGCACAAATTATTAGATGGAGCCAAAACAACCCACAATTGCTTAAACCAATCTCATCCATTAAAAGCACGTTCAGCCAGTTGTCAGATATCCCATTCCACGGTGGCTATCTTCCAGGTTTTGAAATTAGGAGCCAGTTTACTCTAATTTACAGTCCTGTCACTACACAGTTAAGCCAGTCAGAGGAGCCTCAATATTTCTTGCATAGTCCAGGCGAACGCACTCCCATCAGTGGACAGTATGAAGTGATCAATTCTAATGGAAAAGGCACAGGGCTAGAGGTAACATCAACTGCTGGAAATCCGTTTCCTCCAACGAGTGAATCTGACCAATCATATCGGTTAGTTGACCCCACGAAGCACAAAAAGTCTAATAGATAGCAATTCGTGTTGCTTTGGTGGTGAACGCATAGAAATATGGAACAAATGCTGTTGCTCCCGCATGAGTATAGGCTAGATAGCAACATGAGATAGGCTAATCCCGGATTTCTCACAAGTAAGAAAAAACACTTGGATGAGCAAAATTTAGGGTAATTTAATTAATACATCATTAAATTTAGATAAATGAGCAGGATAAATCAGAGTAAAAACCGAAAAAATAAAGATAAATAAGTTACAGTTTATCTACTTTACACGTAGATAAAAATTGTGATAAATAAATATAGACATAGCAAAGCGAGAGTTGAATCAAGTAAATTCACTCGAATAGCAAGCCAATAATAATGATTTAAATTATGTCAAAATTAACCAGGGCAAGGGAGTTGAGATAAACACTGATAAACCGTTGCAAAAACCTCCTTATAGGGGGAAGCACTACTAATAGCAATTAAAATCCGTCGGCTATTAATAGCAATGATTGCCCCTAGCTTTAGCAACTTGGTACGAATAGTTCCAACAGTAGCATTTTGAAATTCAGTTTTTGCTAAACATTGCTCCCGTAAAGCATGTATTAAAACATAAGCAACAGAAGAAAACCACAAACGTAGTTGATTGCCTGCGAAAGTATGGGTACTCGTTCTATCGCTTTGCATACCTAATTTTTGCTCTTTTAAACAATTCTCCATCTGACCGCGTGGACAATATTTTTTAGTATACAACCGCCCTGGAGGAACTTGTTTAATAGTAAGCGAAGTCACAACGAAACGATGAGCTACTCCTTCATTACTGTACTCAACTTTCGCAACAACGCGACGATTACGACTCCAAGTCTCTAAAGTTTTATAATTAAGCGAACAATACCAAACCGAGTTATCAACAAATGCTGTTGCTTCTTTTTTCAAATCGGATGAGGGCGCAAATAAGGTTTCAAAAAACTCTACTATAGTTTGCAGTTTTTCTGAATAATCTTGAGAAGCGCGATATTGAACTGACTGCGATAATTGAAGTAGGCGACTATTTTGCCCTAGCCCAAATACATAGTCAACTCCCATCTGGGATTCACACCATGCCATAATATCTTCTCTAGAATAGGCACTGTCTCCGCGAATAAGAATTTTCACATTACCCCACCGAGAGCGGATTATTTTTATAATTCGTTGTAATTCATCTAACGCCCCTTCTGCTGGGTCTACGTTAGAAGCACGAAGCTTTGCTACTAATAAATGTTGCCCACAAAAGATATAGAGTGGCGCATAACAATAACCTCCATAATAAGGATTAAAGAAAGCTTCTTCTTGATTACCGTGTACTAAATCGTCGGTAACATCCAAATCTAAAGTTATCTGCCGTGATGGTTTTGAATAGGATTCTAAAAATATTTCAACTAGCAGTTTTTCTATTGCTTCCCTATCATGTTCAATCCGATGATATCGGCTATCAGCTCTTGATGTGACATTTTCTGGGCAGTGTTCAAGACGATTTAAAGTACTTTTCCCTGCAAGGACTGATTGTTCTTTTTCTGAACCAATTATTTTCCCTAATGCCAAGACAAACATTGGGTCGTGGCGTAGTTCCTCATGGTCATTTAAGTCTTCATAACCCATTATCAAACCATATATTCTCTGCGCGATTAAGTTTTCTACTGAATGGTCGATTCTATTTACATCTCGGTAATCTTTGAAACATTCAGCTAGGCGTGATGTGATTTTTCGCTTTCGGTCTAGCTCCGCAATTAAAGTTAGTCCAGCATCTGATGTTACAGTCTCACCGATGAAATTAACTACGATTGGACATGACAATACAGGTTTAAACTTGAACTGTTCCGGTATACAATCTGTTTTATTGGGGGCCATGCTTAAACTGCTGGAATACTTGTGCAATATAGATTTTGGCAGTTTTTGACCCCTATTTTCTTATTATTTGTGAGAAATCCGGGTATCGCCTTTTGGGAGTTCAAAATTTGAGAAACAAGCTTTTATAAACTTGACCGAGTTTTTCATTCGTGATACATCAAAAGCGGAGGTTTGTCGCAGAATTTTCTGGCAACTTGTAGAAGTATCTAATCAACATAGCCAACAAGCACAGGAATTACTACTTTCAACAATTCTCGAAGCATCTCTTCGCTCTATAGATGGTCGTCTTTTTACAGCTAAGAAGGATAAGTCTTGGAATGTTGGAAAAGGTTTAGAAAACTTCTTCAATGCTTACCTGGCATCTGATGAGTGGACAGATACACGTAGTTGAATAATGAGAGAGCATTGCTATTTACGTGATCGTAATGCTCATCCAGACTGGCTATTTAGTCAAGGTGGTAGTTTCTCGGAAGCAGAGCAGGCACAGTCATTGGATAGTATGATTTTTCTGAGCCGTTTTTATGGATATATAATTTTTGCTCTTGCAGGATTCCAAGGTTTGAAACCTATTTTTCCATCTTCACACCAGACTTGGGGGGCAGCCGCAACTATTACAGTAGCTTCAAATTTAAATTTTGAAAATGCTTTCCCTGATTTGCATATACTAGGAGAAATGTCAAATTTAAAGAAATTAACTAAGCAATTATCAGAAGCAAAAACCTATCATGAAAAAACAATGATTTGGCGAAAATTTAAGCGAGGTATGAGATAAAATTTCCATTTTCTTTACGCATCTCAACAACTGTATTACATTGTAAATCGCCAGAAATAGCGATTGATTCACTATGCACTGGTTTTTACCACGATTTTATGATAATTTTCGCTGATTATGGGTGTATCTGTACTATTTTAGGCTACATGCTGCTGCTTTAGTTGAACTGATGCTAAACAACCGGATTCTGGTGTAGGCGATCGCTGGATGAATAGCGCACTTCACAAGTAGAGTGATCGCACATAAAACAGCCTTATCCTGTATTTCATGTAGTACTAAATGAGATGTTATATTACATTGCTGTTCAAGTGAAGATTAGTCCTGTACCACTCCCGGTTGCCATTGCCGGGAGATGAGATTGTAGACTTGTACTGGAGTGGCAATTGCAACATCTGCGATCGCCGTTCGCGCTAGCGTCTCCATTAGCGCACGTCCTACTATAGGCGGTAAGCGTAGCCATGCCGTCAGGCTTATCGCTCTGATAACTAACGGTTATCAACAATCAATATGCTGTAGATATTGTGTAGCAAGAGTTATAGCCTATAAATGTAAAACATATACAACTTGCTAAACTTGTTGCACAATGGTATCTTGTCTAATATAGTAGTTTCAGAAGCATTTGCCAGTATGTTTGTACTACAAAAGTAAGAGGAAAACAAGCGTGAGTTCTTTCAAGCAGCTTCCATTATCAGACCTAAGAGAAAGTCTGCCGAAGTTCAAGCGTCAGGTGCAGTTAGGGATGAAAAGAATTGCTGCTACTTATTATGGGCAAGTAGTTGGATTCTTAGTGCCTTTAAAGGATTTAGAAAAAGCTCTCTTAGATAATGCCATCAATAAAAGCGAAGAAATGTCATTATCAGATTTCCGGCTACATCTAACCGAATGCTGGGAGCATTTACAAGTTGATGTTGATTGTATTTATGTAACCTATCATACACGCAGAGCGGTTGCATTCGTTAGCCCTCGGTTGATTGCCTATCTTCCGATTCCAATGTCAGAAGTTGCAGATAAACTACTTGCTATTAATAGCGGTCTTATTGAAGTTGGAAGTTTAACTCAGGAGAAGTAATCATGTTTGAGATAGTATCTACCACAGAACTTCAGAATAAAATAAAAAATTTACAAGGCTATTATCCACCTGAAGCCTGCCAAGAGATTAATCATTTTTTAGAAATACTCAAGCAAGACGGACATTTGAGTAAAACAAATTTTTACGATATTAATACTAATGAAATAGCGGGTTTATATTGCAATTTATTTTACAAACCTTACTTAGAAGAAAAGAAAGTATTACTAATTGATATCAAAATGAAAGCGGCAGATATTTTTAAGCAAAGGTTTACGATTGAGGATGATTGGGATGATAATATTTGTGTAGATTCTATTCCCCAATATGATAAACCTAAGAAAATAATTGAGGCTATTTTACTTATTTATCAAGGAATAACAGACTCATACGAACTAGGTTATAAATTAGGTAATAGAGGAAAGAAAGACGTATATATTTCTCGACATGGACAGTATGCAAAACAGGCTTTGGAAGCACTAAAGCTGATTACAAGGATGCGGCAGGGCAATAAGTGGTTGACTGAGTTAACCCAAAAAGGCAGATTAATTGCTGAAGCACCTAATGAAGATTTACAAGTCAGACTGCTCATTGAAGCTATGTTAAGTTACCCTCCTGTTTGGCGAATTATTGATGCAGTTTCACTAAAACAATCACAGCTAAATAGTGTGCTAGTTTTAAATGATGAAGTAGTTAAAGAGCTTACTTTTCCAGAGGTATTAAAAGACGCAGATACTAGTAATCGTCGCTCACAGACTTTGAAAAACTGGATAAAGTGGATATCTAAAAAGTCAGGAATTCCTATCCGTATCCATGAAGAAGGGGTACAGCTTACAATTCCAATGTTATTTGCAGAAGTACTGGATGGTGCAGACACTGACTAACTATAAGTTTTCTGAGGTTTATAGCCAATAGTTTATAAAAAAAACTGATACGATCTTTTTGAAATTTTTGGCTATGTTGAAAAATTAATTTATGGTCTTGAGCCATAAATAACAGTAAAAATATCTAGATTGCATACTTGCATAGGATTTTTAAGTAAGTATAAACATTACCAATGGAAAGAAATGAGCTATGGAATTAATTTTAAATAATTACATCTACCAAAATGTATTTGCACGTCAAGAGCAGATAGTCCGCGTTTACTCCCAAAGAGAAGGAGCGAATGGCAGAGTTGTTTTAGAAGATATTGTAGAGATTTTGTTAACTGATATACCTTCAAATCCTAATAAAAAAATATTTAATAAGGCTGATTACAACGTACTCACTATAACCCAAGATAAAATTCAACTTTCTGGAATTAAGCTGATTGAACATGAAGGTTTACACCTTGCAGATGTAGAGCAGCTTCATGAGTTCTATAGTTTTTGTGATGAATTGGCAGCAGAAGAACTTTATGAAAGTTTGGGAGAGTGGCTAAGTTTCCAAGTTTGTACCTTGATTAATAAAAGATTAGCTCACTTAGGCGAAATGGTAAGCCAGATACCTTTCTGGGAGAAGTATACTTTAAAAGTTTCAAAATTATTTGATGAAAATCAAAAAATAACAATTAGAGAATGGTTGATTGGCTCTTACGGCTTAAGTGTTTCTTGGATAATTACTACATTTACTAATAAAGTCAGGAACATGATGGCTAATGCTTATAAAGTGAACTCTGGTGAAAAAGCAGATAAAAATGAAGGTAATGTGAATGTATATTATCCGAGAAATTTTGCTTTTGTTGCTCAAACAATAGACTGGTGGGTTGAGAGTGATGATTGGAGTTGGTTAAAAGAAGTAATTAAAAACAGTGTCGTTGTGAAAAATTCTATTGATGAAGACAAAGAGCAAGTGAGAAAATTGAAAAAGGAGGGCTTCAATATTGATGATATTATCCAAAAAGTTTGGAATGTGACCCAAACTTCCCATCAGGTTGAAGATGAAAATTATCAATACAAGATTTTGAAAGCTTTCGTTCAAATGGTCTAAGGGGACAAAATGATATTAGAAAGAAACGCTATAGAAATGGAAGATGCAATCAAGATATTGCAATCAAACGGGCTGCAACCGAATACACGTCGGCTTGGAAGCAAAAAAACTTTGATAGCGAAGCTAATGGATGGTTATTCACTCCTTATCGAAGAAGATAAATCAAGTCCTGGTTATTTATGTGCTTATTTAAAAAGTGATGAGCGCGGAACTATTACAATTTGGCATGAAATCACTCGTAAATCTTTAGCATCAGCTATCAAATATATACAGGAGCAACTAGGAATAGCTTCTAAACAAAAACCATTCGGTGAGCGTTGGAATATTGTTGCTGCTGCTGTAGTTAGCCTTGCACTGGTAGGTACGAGTTATGTACTTGTTAGCAATAAGGTCGCTGAATGTAATACTCAGCAATCCCAACAGCCTCTAATTCAACCTTAGATTAGAAATATCGGATATTTGTGTACTTAATTGCAAAATCGAAGACAATTGCAGATGCCGCATCGTTACATCAGGCAATGTCCAAAATTAAGGTTGATGAAGTTATCTGTATTAAAGGCAGCACGCTGATGGTCTTTTACACCCCTGGACACTGCTGGGAATTCCGTATCATCAGCCGCACAGGTGGCATATTCGGGGAGCAGAAGATTTATTATACGGCGGAGGCGGCGTTGAGAACTGGGTTAGAGTGGTTGCGGGATGAACGGTGATGAGTGCGTATGTGCGATCGCCAACTCTAACGCTAGGGACAGCGCCAATTACGAACTTCAGTTAATTTATGTCGCCTACTTATAATTTTGCTTGTTTTCAGGAAACTTACACTTCACCTCAATTTCAAAATTACTCTCCGCTGAACCCTCAGTTACAAACGGTATACCTGTTTTTCCACCTATCTTCAAGCCAAACTTCAAAGTCACCTCTTCAACTTCGGCTGCACCTAAATTTTTAAAAGCGCCAATGGCATATTTGGTATAAGCTCGAATTTGATGGTGAACTTCATCAATCTTGACAAACGCCTCTTCCCGCCAGCCGTAGGATTCTTTATCTTCATCAACCTCTGGTGTTATTACTTCTGGAATAGTTTGTCTATCTTTTGACTCGAACAGAATTGTATAGATTTCCCCATCTTCTTCAAAAATTAAACGTTCTATGTTCGACATCAAGCCCTCAAATTTTAGATGTATTTAAGTTATCTTATTCTGTAACAGACAACTTAGATATGTATAGATGGCTCGTTACGCGCTTGTTGTTGGCATTACAGATTATAAAAGTCCCCTTAAAAACCTTAGTAAGCCAGCTAAGGATGCAGAAGCAGTCGCGCAGGTACTAGAAACGCATGGTGATTTTGAGGATATCGCTGTTCTTAAAGGTAAAGTTAGTAAGACTGAGTTAGCTCAAGCTTTAAAAACACTTTTCCAACAACAAGCAGTTAAAAAGGAAGCGCTAATTTACTTTACAGGGCATGGCATTACTGTATCTGACGGCTTAGGAACACAACAAGCATATCTAGCCACTTCTGACTTGACAATTGTCACTCAAGGCAATCAAATTGTTGTACCAACAGACGCAATTAATCTTCTAAGTCTGAATAATTTAATTAGAGATTCCGAACTGAGTAGTCTAGTAGTGCTGTTAGATTGCTGTCATAGTGGTGAATTTTTAGAACGCAATCTCATCGAAAAAACTCTTACTGCCTTTATTTCACAGCGCGATTACTACTTTATTGCTGCTTGCAGAGGTTTTCAACAAGCATACGCCAAAAAAAGTGAACAACACAGTATTTTTACAACTGCTTTGCTGGCTGGGTTGTCACCAGAGAACACTAATGAGCATGGAAAAGTGACAGGTGATCGCCTCTTCGATATACTTGCCACAGAACTTAAAGGCAGTGGACAAGAACCAATCCGCATGGGGTGGGGGCGTTCTATTACTCTAATTACCCACAATAATAAAAGACAATCTCAAACCTTTGAGGTAAAGGAAGAATGTCCTTACCAAGGTTTGAAAGCCTTTGAAGTGGAACAAAAACAGTTTTTCTTTGGGCGTAAGCAGGTAGTAAGGAAGATTCTGGAGAAACTGGCACAAAAACCCTTCGTTCCGATTATTGGCCCTTCCGGGAGTGGTAAATCTTCTGTGGTTCAGGCGGGTTTGATTCCAGAATTAGATGATAGTGTCTGGAAAACTTTACCGCCGATTAAGCCAGGATTTCAGCCTTTGCAGGAATTGAGAGGAGTTCTGAAAGCATTTTTTCAGGGAGCGAGAAAAGAAAAATTGCTTTGGGAGTTGATTACTCAAGAACCGAATCCTTTACCTGTAATTCTGGAGCATCTCACAGGTGCAGAAAAATTTTTATTGGTAGTAGATCAGTTTGAGGAACTATTTACTGTCTCTGTTGCTGAAGAAAAGCATAGATTTATTGAATTGCTGACTCAGGTAGTAGAGATGACCGATTCGCGGTTGAAAGTTGTGATTACCATGCGATCGGATTTTCTCGAACCATGTTCAGACTATCCCTCTTTAAATAAATTGATTGAAAATCAGCTTGTTTTAATGCCGCGGATCACTGGAGTTGATTTAAAAGAGACAATAACCGAACCAGCTAAACTTCAAGGTCATAGTGTTGAAGAAAGACTGGTACTGAAAATTTTAGAAGATGTTGGTAAAGAACCGGGATACTTGCCGTTGATGGAGTTTGCTTTAACTAGACTCTGGGAAAAACGCGACCAACAAAAGCATCAACTCACCCTAGAACAGTATGAAAACTTCCAAGGATTGACAGGGGCGCTGGATCTTCATGCAGAAAATGTTTATCTTTACGAAGATTATCAGCAGGATTGCCCGACTCAAGAACGAAATGAACAGGAAAAAGACTGGATTGGGCAAATTTTCCTGCGATTAGTGCGAACCGGAGAGGGAGAAAAGGATACGCGACAGCGCCAATCAAAAGCTGAACTGTTAGCCATTGTCGGTAATGACCAAGAACAGCAGGAAGCATTAAGTGAATTGCTAGATGAAGGATTAGTGAAAGGACGTTTGGTGGTAGCTGGCAAAGATGAACAAGGAAAAGCTTGGATTGATTTAGCCCATGAAGCCTTAATTGAGGGTTGGGAGAGGTTTGCCCAATGGCGACAACAAGACCGAGATTTGCGGCGGTTGAGCGATCGGTTAGCAGATGCTTTACGCGAGTGGTTGAACAAAGGGGAGAATGAAAAATACTTAATGCAGGGGGGATTGCTGGCAGAGGTGCGAGAAAATTGGGACAGGCTACAACTATCTGTATCATTGCTAACCAAAAATTTTTACCAGCACAGCGATGCCTATGAAAAAGACCAAATTGCCGAACTGCAACGGGCGCTCACTGAAGCTAACTTAGCTACCTTGCAAGAAAAAGCAGCAAGGGCACAGAATTTATTATCTGTTCAACCTCTAGATGGTTTAGTCCTTACAATCCTGACAGTGGGTGAAAATCTAGAGAAAATGCCTCAGCAAATTCTTAAACAAGTTCAAAACAGTTTGAATTGGGCAATGACAAAAGGTATAGTCTCAATTCCCTTCCAAGGGCATGATGGTATTGTTTGTTCAGTCGCCTTCAGCCCAGACGGGCAGAGAATTGTTAGTGGCGGTGATGACGGAACAGTGCGGTTGTGGAACATCCAAGGCGACTCCGTAGCAGATCCCTTCCGAGGGCATCAGGGTTTTGTCAGATCCGTTACCTTTAGCCCAGATGGGCAGAAGATTGTCAGTAGCGGTGAAGACGGGACAGTGCGGTTGTGGGATATACAAGGTAAGCCCTTAACAAACCCGTTGCGTGGACATGAAGGTATTGTCATATCTGCTGCCCTTAGCCCTGATGGACAGACAATTGCCAGCTGCGGTGTTGACGGGACACTGCGGTTGTGGAGCATCAAAGATAATCTTCTGGTAAACCTTTTTAGTGGGCATGAGCATTGTGCCTCTTCCGTGGTTATTAGGGTAGATGGACAGCAGATTTTTAGGGGCGGTTATGTTTCTTGTGCCGACTTCAGCATAGATGGGTGCAAGATTATCAATGGCAGTGTTGACGGGAGTGTGTGGTTATGGGGCATCCAAGGTCAACCCCTAGCAGACCCCTTGCGTGGACATCAAGGTTATATTTCTTCGATAGCAATTAGCGTGGATGGGCAAAAGATTGTCAGTGGCGGTGTTGACGAGACTGTGCGTTTGTGGGCTATCCAAGGCCATCCCTTAGCAGACCCCTTGCGTGGACATCAGGGTTATGTCTGTTCCGTTGCCATTAGCCCTGATGGGCAGACAATTGCCAGTGGTGGTGTTGATGGCACGGTGCGGTTATGGGACATCCAAGGACATTGGTCAGAGATCCCAGGACACTCGCTGGTAGACCCTTTACGTGGGCATAAAGGTGATGTTTGTTCTGTTGCCTTCAGTCCAAATGAACAGACAATTGTTAGTGGTGGTAAAGATGGAACGGTGCGGTTGTGGAATATCGAAGGTCATCCCTTGGTAGACCCTTCCCGCAAGCGTAGAATAGATATTATGCCTTTCGCCATTAGCTCGGATGAGCAGACAATTGTCGGTGGTGGTAGTGAAGGTAAGGTGCAAGAATGGTTACGAGTCTGTTGCAACAGGTTGCGTTACCATCCCATCTTCACAAATCCGCAAACCGAGGAAGCAAAAGCCGCCTGCGAAGTCTGCCGCAAATATGTTTGGAGTAAATAAGAATCTCAAAGCGGTGATTAATAAAAATAAAATAGGAGAAATAGACCTCTAATCTAGGGTGTTGAGGCTCAAAACTTCAGTTTTTACCTTATGCTATGACTCTTATTCAGTCTGCTTTGTAGCTCCTTTGTCACCCCTTCGTTGAGTTAGCACCGCAGAATTATGATGGTTTGTTGTCGGAATGGAAAGTCCAGCCCAAGCGACGACCTAATTTGTGGAAAGTGATGAGAAATTTGGGATTGACGTAAGGATAGTTTGATGGGAAGGTTAAACGGGCGTTTTGAAACGGGGAAGGCTTTGATGGAGTTATGCGATGTCCAAGGACAAGTCGGTTTGCGTCTACGCATCAGTTGAGTCCATTCCAATTCGCTTGAGGAGAGAGTCAAAAACGGCGTTGCAGTCGTTAGGGAAGCTAAATCGAGCTTGTCTTACTGCTGTAGAAGATAAATTGTTGACGCTTCTGGAGTTCTAACTTTTCCCGTCATCTCCTTACAGCGCTTCCGGCTATTATGCGATATAGTTTTCTTCTTCCTTCTCTCCTATCATCGCTTTCAGCTTTTAGGATGTAACTCATAGCTGCCGGAAGTGCTGTAATTGAGTGATCGCTTACTATATCTCTAGGGCAAACGCATCGAAAGTATAAGAATCCTTTAATAACAAGAGTTACGGCATTTTTTAAGTCTATTTTTTCAAGATCCATGCCCAGCAAGGGTTTTTAAAATCCCGTGCGTTCGCCCTGGATCTAAAGAACAATTTTTTCTCTTTGATTTAGTGTTAACTTTGATACTAGCAACCTAAAGGTCTTTCTTCGCTAGGATGTACTACCCATAATTGAGAAGGATGATACGACAAATCTAACCAAGTAGAGCAGTTATTTTGTTTATAACTGATTGAGCTTGAATCAATATCAATAACGACTATTCCACCTCTATTTTTTTCCACCTGTCGCCAGACGTTGTATCCCATAATAATTGCCTTCTCCCAATCACCTAGCGAACACTGTGACACTTCTAGATGACCTGTCATATTTTTGATAGTCTTTAATAGTTGGTAATCTATTGCTGAAATGCCTTCCAAAAATGCATGATCTTTAGCATAGGCAAATATTAATGCTGATATACCTTCTTCGATAGCTATTGCACGACCGCCGTCTTCAACCTCATCAATTACAGGGCTGCTTTTTCGTTTTCGTTTTAGAATACTACGAGTTACTGGCGACCATCCTAAAATTGCAGTATAGGACATGTGAAAAATATCATGAAAGCGGTAGCCATCATTGGAATAAGAGTTATCAGTAAGATCATTTCCAATTTGTTGTTTGTCAATAAATGCTCTCATCATTACTGAACTATCTTTATTTAATTCAGTAATTTCTACTTCAAAACGTCTAGGTAAGCTTTCATATTCAGGAAAATTACTATCAAAAATATAGCCTATTTCTTTACCATCTATTTGTGCTGAATTTCTCCATCCCCAACGGTTTTGGCATTTTTCTAAATTATTCTCTGCAATCTCTTCTAAATTCAGGTCAAATTTACTTGCAAAATTAGCAATATACCACAGCATATCACCTAATTCTTCTGCAACACAGTCCTTAAAAAGTTTGTGAGCATTCCCATCACGTAAATGCTTTTTATATTCTGTTAATAATGAACCAGCTTCCCCTACTAATCCTAGCAGAGGTACGATTAACTCACTGCCTTCTACCGCAGGAATCTGGTCTGTACTTATTGCTTTTACTTGATAATCAGAAAAATTCATAATGAAACTTTCAGGAATTAATATTATTAAAATGGCTATGAAATAAGTTATAAAAGCATATAAATAAATTTATATAAATAAAATAAGAGTAATGCCCTCTGTATAATTCTCAGATTTAAACAAACAATTGTGAGAGTTTGTAGGTAATTACACTTTTATTCTCTTTAGTGAATAATTCCTTAAAATCTTCGTAGACTCACTAAATTTAAGTAAAAAAATTGAATAATCAATTTGAATTAATCTAGGAACACTACTAGAATAGAACTGGTTGTGTACTATCCCTCAACCATAAGGGATGAAGCGGATGCCCAGCTTTCGTCCGACCTAGACAGTAAAGAGTTTGTTTGCTAGAAATTAGATGCAATACTGCTTTATCTCGATTTAGAAAGCTCCCATGCATACCCCATGCTAGAATAACTAACTCAGCACGCTCTGTAGCTTTTTGAAGATAAAAATTATTATTTGAACCTATAGGATCAGTTGCTTGAGTCATATCACGTGGTTTTGTAGCACGGAAAGCAAACAGATTTACTACTTCCAAAGAACCATAACCCCAGGAATTCGCAAATTTGATACACTTACGGAGGGTAGGATCATCTTTGTCAGCATCTGCGGTACTTGGGTTAAGCATCACAAAAGTGATTTGCGGATTGTTTGTATTCCACTCGCGTCCTAGTAAATATCGATAGCTACCATCAATAACAGCAGTTTTATTCATCTGCATATATTTCAAATATAAAAAATATTTGGATTAAAATAAGTTTAACTGAGAAAAACTTTCTTCAGATATCTGTGGACTTTTTCTTTTTTTAGTATTTATACCATTTTTATTTTCTAGTTTGTCTAGCGGTGGAAATTTTTCTTCTATCTCAGAGTTTAATTTATCTGTTTCACTTAATAAATTAACTATTATTTTATCTTCTAAAAATAATTGCTGATAATTAGTATTTCCTGTTTTTCCCCTTCCCAAATCTTTTTGTTTTTCCTTAAAATTTGGTGTCTCAGAAGAGGGTAATTGATTATTTTCTAACTTTAGTATAGTTTGATTTTTATTTTTACTTTCTATGATCATATCGTTTATACCCCATTTAGGAGGATAAAAATAATCAATTAGTAGAGAATTTGGAACAAACTTAGATTTAATTTTTTTACGGTTACTTATTATTTGCGGGAATGCTTGTCGGCAATATTTATCAGTTTCACAAAATAGGTTTTGGCAGTCTATAGCCTGTAATGGACGACCCCAAAGGGTTTGAAAATTTAAGTCCAATCGCTGAAACTCTTGCTCTTGATTTTCTACCATCCAATGGATAATATCTGCGTTTGTTTTATTACCTATATTAACAAAACATTTACCAATGCCACGTTCGGCTCCTGGGCCAGCTATAGTAAAACTATTTTCGTCAAAGTTGATAATCTCGCTATAGTTAATATCGATTGCTAATTGGTAAGCCATAAATTTACCTAATAATGGATATTCTTGAATAATATGAAAAACTTCTTTAAGGCTTTTACTTTTAATTATGCGAGTAACTGCACAATCTTGAAAAACCATTTTATCAATTAATGCTAAATGATTTTGATGTTTTTTATCATAACCAAACTCTTTACTAGCACAAGACATATATGCACTGGTATAAATTGCATATCCGCTATTCATAGCTTCTTTTAAAATCTGAGAATATAAATTAAAATTAAAAGAGGATAAAGTAATATAGCTTCCTAATGCATTTTCTAAGTAATTCCAAGTTTCTATTTTATTAAAAATTTTGAATAGTAAGATCCTAAAGAGAACTTCTTCTTCATTTTGGCTTCTACTGTTGTCATAGATTATATTCTTTATTAGATATTGAGAAACACGGTCACTTGCTCTATATGCATTACAAAATTTATAAGTATTAATAATTGGATCACTTGTCCAAGGAGGAAGTAAATTGTTAATTTTTTTAAAAAATACTTCCTGTCGTAGAGTAGCAAATCTCCAGTAGGTATCAAAAATTTCCTGTCTTATTTGCATAGACTATTGTTTTAGCTATTTAGTTTGCTCTGTTTAGGATTAGAGGTTTGGAGTAATTATCTTTAAGTTCGTTTAATTTACTGCCAATGTCAAGTTGTACATTAAATACCGTGAAACCGAAAATCGACTAATTCATCAAGTTGAAACACAGGCTTTTCTTTAGTGTCCAGTTGTAAGTTGCTTGATATGTAGGAGTTCACTACCTCAAACACTAATGTTGTCATTACCAGTAGCAATCTCGTATTTCCAACCGTGTTGTGACGATTCAACTCCAGTGCAATAACCGAAAGCTTTGGCAGACTTCACGTACATTCACTCGCTCTAACAGACTGACCAGTAGAGGCGGGATTGGTTCACCCCAAGATGGGGAGATGTACCAGCACTGTTCTAAGTCGTGAACAAGGTTAGTCATATTGAAACTCCTAATATTTTGCTCTGTGCAGATATGAAGAATTGAGTTGCAAAACTAGGAGGCACGGAATAGCCAATAATTGACCCAGCCGTAGCAGTCTCGTTGGGAAACTCGTACCAACCGGGAAACCCTTGCAAAATTGCAGCCCCTTCAATAGACAAAGACTTGACAGTACCATCAGGCAACCAGATATCAGCGAATTTGCTTCGGTTGCAACCTTTGTGATCGGTAAAGTGCGATCGCAGTATCGTGTTGCAGGGTAAATGCCCAGGCTTATATTTAGACTGTGTACGTCCCCCAACTCTTTCTATTAGCAGTGGTGTCGGCGCGTTCCCGGCTAAAAATTTCTCCAAAGCTTGCCGTTGTTTAAGGAGTAGTTGAGAATCAGTCATCATGGGAATGAGATGGGCAATGGCATCGTACCAACCTATTGGTTTTCTGTGAGTTGGTAAGGCAACGCGAAAACCTCTACTGGCAATCAAAACTAACCGCCGCCGCGCCTGGGGTAGCCCAAAGTCAGCCATGTTGACCACGCTGTAATCGACCGAGTATCCCTCTGATTCCAGAACTTGCAGAATGATACTGAAACTCTGACTGTTCTGATAGCGTGGGACATTTTCGAGAGTAAACACCCGTGGCTGTAACTGTCGTATGGCTTCTGCCACCGCGATCGCTGCGGTGAAATCATCAGCCGTTTCAAGCGCAACACCCGCTTTGGCTGTGTGAGCTTGGCTGAAGTTGGCGCATACTGGGGAGGCATGGAGATAATCGGGGCGGCGGGGAAAACCTAGAAATCCTGACTGTGCTACTTCTTGAACTGTTAGCTGGATTATTCTACAGCCATACTCGCTAAAGTTGTGGTAATGGGTTTTGGCGATCGCCAGACTTAGTTCTGGTTTGCTTGAGTCGAACTCTACTGCAATGGCCGGGCGAATACCAGCCTGTAGCATCCCCACTTCAATCCCGCCGCCACCAGCGAAAAGTACTACAGCGATCGGGGCATCATCTGGAAGAACTGGTTTTTTATATGTGTTATCAAAATTTTTGCAGACATCTAATTTTGGTGATGGCTTTTTGGTTTTCGCTTTTTTGATAAAAGCGATAATATCTTCCCTAATTGCCCCCTGTTGTTGCATTAGACAAATCATTGGGACAGCACCAGGGGGAATTGAGCCTATACTTTTACCCTTCCAAACGCCGTTGTGTTTTTCCTTCCAATTAAATCCCCATCGCCAACAAAAAGGGTCATTTGGGTCACGTTCACCAATCACACGGGGATAAAAAATGTTTGACCCATCAAGTAGCTTTTTAGTTTCGAGGTACGGATATAGACATCCAACCGATTTGCATTGTGAGCCTTTGACCCCTTTCTCTAAGAATTTTTCGGGTATTGCAGACAACTCAGCTATTACTGATTTAGTCATGCAGCCACCTCCATGACCAAATCATCGGGTACTTCAAAAATTCCCAACCGCCCAATGTAAGGAATCGGTGTAATCTCTCGCGGATTCTCCAACTGCCAATGGTATTGCTCAGGCATTCCCCAGCCAGATGCAACTTGTGAAAACTTGCAATCAACTATTGTGACAATGCCAATAACTTGGCCGCGACGGAGAGAGATTAACTCTGGGATTACTACCCCCATGCTTTGACAAAATTCTCTCGCTAGCTGGTACTCTTTTTTAGTACAGGTTTTTGCAGCGTGAATCAGAATGTCGCCGCGATAATGAATGGGCCAGCCACGGTTTTCAACATTTTTAAGAGCAAAAATAATTGCCCATGCCCAAGGTTGCCTGACTGAAAGTGCTTTCACGGGTTTTAAAACTCCAGTAATTGAATGTATGCGTCTAATGCTGCAAGTGCCGGATGTGGATGTGGCTGTGACTTTAAGCCGTTAGAGATTGTAACGATAGTCCCTTGTTCAATCATGGTAAAATTGATATCACTTTGACGAGCAGAACAACGATATAAGACTGTTAGTAAAACAAAGTTTAATTGTTCTAAAATCAAGTCTTCACCCAGATGAAGCCGCCATGTAAAATTTTCTGAATTAATTGAGCGCCAAGGGTTACTAAAAGAGGATTTTTCAACCATCGGTAGTATCTTGATCTGGAATCTGTAGTGTCCAGTAGTAGAGCATTCATCTGGAGCAAGAGCCGCCCATTGTTGTAAGAGTTGATGGTAAGTCTCAACCATTTATTATTCTCCTGTTCTGTTTCAACTGGGAATGCGATCGCTTTGGTTTCATGCTCAGAATTTGTCAATTAAATAACTTTGGTAATAGCATGAGTGAGGGGAGCAAGTCAGGAAAATTCTTTATCTAGTGGTGTTTATTACTTCTTCTAAAAAGCCAGGTAGTAAAGATTTTAAAGAGTTGTCTATGATTTGTTCCTTGTTTCTCACTTGGCGGAAGATGATTTTTGCGACTTCACAAGCTTCATCAAAGGAACAATCAAGCTGGTCTTGAATCATCAAAATTAACTTTGTTGTCTGATTTAAAAGTTCAATGCTGTATTTCATAATCTTCAAAAACCTCGATATTTAACCCAAGGCTTCCACACATTCAGTACTGATTTACTTAAGCTTTAGGCATACTTGACACAATTGCTAGTTCCGCGCGGATTTAGGAGTATTTGCGTGACCGAAATGGTGGCAGTAGTACGCCGAATTAATTAACTCCATCCCCTTTACCTTGCCAAGTTCAAAAATTTCGAGGTCGATAAATCGCACAACATAGTCGCAGTGCCGAGCTTACCGTAAAGCCTGTTTTTCTCAACAATCAACTCGATAGTGCGGTCGCTTGGGTCTTTCGTATACACGGCATCCCGGTAAAGCATAATCAACTGGTCACAAACCTCAAAGATTTCACCAGAGTTGCGAAGTAAATGACGATTGGGGCGTTTATCAGCCGTTGTTTGATTGCCCCGATTGATTTGACAGCCTAAGAAAACAGAGATTTTGTGAGACTTGGCAATGTCCCGAATCTGGCGGGTAATCTTGCCGACTTCAAAGGCCATATTCCCACCGGACTCCAGAGGAATCTGCTGTAAGTAATCAATAAACACAGCACCAATAGAACCGCCAAATTCGGCAATAGCACGGCGCACTGCACTTGCAATCATTGTGGTTGTAGGGGAGGAATGCTCGTAAACCTTCCAAGGCAGTTCCACCATTTGTCCTATGCCTTGTGCTATTGGTTCCCAGTAGTGCTGAGTATTGGTTTGAATCATAGAAGCGTCTACGCCTGTGATTCGGGCTAGCATTCGGGCATTGAGTTGATTCTTATCCATTTCTGGAGTTACATAAAGAACTGGTTTTCCAAGCTTAGTCATGATTTCGTAAGCATAAGAAATCATGAAGTGGGTTTTCCCCATGTGGGATTCAGCAGCCACTACAACTAAGCTACTGGGATAAATGCCACCGGTGATATTTTCTAAGTCATACCAACCAACTTTGTCACCCGCCATATTCCCCATCTCCAGCTTTTGAAAAAGTTCAAAGCCCATGTCTTGTGCTGAGAAAACCTTGCAGCGTTCATCGCTTTGATTTTGAGTAACACCAAAAACTTTCGCCTCAGCAAGTCCAAGGACTTGTGGCAGTTCAGTTTCTGTTTCGTAGCCGAGGTGGACAATTTCATTGCCCACTTTAATTAACTGCCGCCGTCGATATTTCTCCATCACCAGATCCGCCAAAGCATCGATGTTGACGGCGGATACAGTGCGGTCTACCAGAGTCGCTAATTTGTTTCTGCCACCAATGCGATTGAGCAAATTGTGGTCAGCCAACCAAGCGGTGACGCTTAGTAAATCTGTGGGTTGGTATGTAGCATGAAGCTGGGCTGCGGCTTGATAGATATATGAGTGAGCGCTGATGTAAAAGGCTTCCACTACTAGGCGATCGCTGATTCTAATCATTGCCTCTGGATCAAGCATAATCCCGCCCAAAATAGCTTCTTCAGCTTCAATGTTTTGTGGGGGCAAGTTGTCAAGTGACCTGTCAGGATGGAAAGAAACTACGTTGTCTTGATTAGGGTGCATAATTATGCTCTAAGTGCTAATTTTAACTGCGCTTCAACTTCTCGCAAATTCGTGGAAGATGGTTTGGAGTTGCTCGGAACTTTTGGCTCATTTGCTTTGGCTTGAAGTTTTGCCTTTAGCTCCAGCATCTGTGGGCTGTGCTGATACCCATTGGATGGAACCCGAATAGATTGCTCTTGCTGACGGCGTATCCGGTCTTGTGCCAAGGCATCTTCGAGCGAACTGCTAGTAATATTTTTTACTTTGTGAGCCAAAGCAGTACGCTGTTGAGGTAGGGGCTGTTTTTCTGTTTGCAATGCTTGGTTATAGCGCTGCATCAGGTTCGTCCACCCACCCTTGGTTTTCTCCCAGGTGTTCATGACTGCGATCG
Organism: Nostoc sp. DedQUE08; assembly: GCF_034530895.1. Taxonomy (NCBI): domain Bacteria; kingdom Bacillati; phylum Cyanobacteriota; class Cyanophyceae; order Nostocales; family Nostocaceae; genus Nostoc; species Nostoc sp. DedQUE08. The sequence continues at coordinate 10,482 of NZ_JAVRCD010000080.1, read as the reverse complement.
CTTTTCGGCGTAAAGTGTCAGTTGGTGAATTTGGAAAAGACCCCCGAAAGCAGAACTCACCAATGGATTTGTAGGAAGGGAAAGCATTGTTATCACAACCGGCTCGACGGCACAAATGACAGTAAACACGATATGCCTCCATTGTTAATGGCAAATCGTCAAGCTTACTATCCATATAAATATGGCGTTTTCTTCTGTTATCGCTAAAGCTGTCGGTACTCATCTTTTAAACCCTCCAGCAATGTTTATTTTTTTTGTTAAACTCATGGTTAGAACCCTACAAAAAACTTTTTCTTCCCCCGCCGGTGAAAAACAGTGTAGGGGATTTGCTTTTACTCTCGTACCGGAACAGGAAATTCTCTAACTTGGAGATGAAGGGGAAACTCTTCAATCTCTCCCCCTTTCTTGTCGCGGGTTTTGAATCGCTGTCCCTCAAATTTCGCATTAGCCCCCAACTGCTTCACAAACACAGGTGTTTTAACTGCGTGACACTGTTGGACAATTGATTCGAGCCATTCGATGTGGCATGGTCTGGAATTTGGGCCAGACTCACCCCCTACAACAATCCACTGGATATCTTCATTTACTAATTCCCATTCGTAGGAATCACTAATTAATTTTTGAATTGCACCTCCTTGCCTAAAATCGATTTCTTCAAGCAGTGGCTCACAAGATAAAAACCGAACTGCGGCTGGAATTTGCAAGAGAATTGGAATGCGTTTGTTCGACATTTGTTGATTCTCAGTGGAGGTTCCTAACCACACATTTGGTAAGGGGAATGGTTGGTCAATAAAATATTGTTGAAGATTAATCAATCCTCCAAATTTCTCACTAATAGCGTCCCAAAGAAAATCTTTGGCTGCTTCATACCATTTGATCCATAGTGATTGTTGACTAAAATACTCCTTCATTCTTTCTGGTCGCTTAGTCAAAATTTGAAAAGTATGCTGAGGTGAAAGAGCAACAACAGTCATTACTTGATGAATCCATTCATCAGGGACATTGGCGTGAAATAAATCAGCCATTGAGCATACAAAAATTCTTTTTGGCTTTTTCCAAGACAATGGTTTAATAAGTTGAGATTTGACAAATTCAACTGTGCCATCCCATTTGCCAACACCTTGATACTGAGGGAATTGTTGAAGTCGTGGGGATTTGGCAGCTTTCGCTGCATAGCATCGCGCACAGCCAGGACTTCCAGAAACCCGTGAACAGCCAACAATTACATTCCAGGTTTCATCACACCACTGTATATTTGTAGACATAATTACCTCTCCAATCAATAGTTTGTACTAACTTAACCACACGCTATCGCCCATACAATCTCAATCGCCTGCTCTTGCGTTATGGCCTGCTCAGGGTTCTTGTAAAACCCAGCGATCGCCGACTTGGGACGAATAATAATTTGCTGCCCTGTTGCACGTTTGTCCCAGACAAAGCACGAGATGGTAACGTTATCAGTGGCCCAACGACTACCCCGTTTGTCTTTCCGAAAGCAGAAGCGCGGCATGATGATTACAAGTGACGGCGGGTGCTGCTGCAAGAAATCCGCGCGGTCGTCACAGGGTTCGAGAAAACTGGTTAATAGGAATGCGGCAACACCTACACGAGCTTTTTGGTAGGCATTCTTGATGATTGGTGCAGCAAATTCCGCATAAGGTGGGTTAGTGCAGATCCAATCGCAATTGGGAAACTTAGCCCATGACTCGGATAGTGTTGCATCCATTTGGTAATCAGCCGCCTTATGTGGATCAATATCGTTCGTCCACATTTGCTTGGTGTACGGCCACACATTCAACAGAGAAGCGATCGCCCCATGCCCCACACACGGCTCACCAATCACACCAGATAAGGGAACATGGCGCAGTAGTTCAGTTGTGAACCACGATGGAGACTGGTAAAAGTTCAGTGGATGTCGGGTGACAGCTTCAAGAATAGCTGTCTGGGGTTTTAGTAATGGTGTAACAGTCATGCTGCCTCCTGCGGTTGTTGAACAATCGTTGCACTGATGGATTCAAAATTAACCTGAAATATGTTTAAATCAGGAGTTATTTCGCCACTGTTATAAAGTCCAACGATGTGGTGTTTGATTGCATCTTCTGTGAGTCCATCAGGAATGTGAATGTGGGCTTCATTAATGATTTTTTCTACTACTTGAACTACAACTTTCATAAATACTCCTAAAACTCAATTCGGTTCAAAGTTTGTAATTGTGCAGCAAGTATGCTAATAAAATCCTGTAGTTCTTCTGTTGCTTCTTGAGGGCTGATTGCTTTTTCAGAAACGTAAAGCTTTGTATTCTCTAAATAAACTTCTACACGAGTCATATTTGTATGTGGCGAAGTCAATAGTGTTAAAGTAAATTTCTCATATTTGCAAAAGTAGTATTGACATTCTTCACTCAGAGATTGCCCTCGCTGCCATTTGATAAATTCTGTATCGTCATCGTTGGCAAGTTCAAATTCAACTTCTTCGATTGCAGTGATAGCCATAGCCACACACGATCTTTCTGCTGGATGTGTAGCTGATTGCATCCGGTAGCTTTCGCGGACTACATAGCCTTGAATTGCGTAGAATTTCTTAGCTAGTTTTTCAATGAGTGCGTCTTTTTGAAAAATTCCAAGTTCCATATCCTTTCCCCTCAAGGTAGAATTTACCTTTGTTGTAAAAGTTTTAATTCTTGATGACTCGGCGATCGCTCTGCTTGACCAATATCTAATGCCCAATGCCCAATGACCAATGACAAATGACCAATGACCATCAAGCTGTGACTACAGCTTTCTTTGAGAAAGCTCCCGCCTGCCTTAGCACTGCACCAGGACTGGGATGAGCAAAGAACTCTTCTACAGCTTTGGTCAACCCAGCCGCAACAGCCGGATCGTGACAAGCGTAGACATAGATGGGCTGTTGCACACCATTGACCAATCGTGTTTCTTGGCGATCGCCCAGTTGTGGGTAAAATGTTCTCACCCATGTGCCCAAGTGTCCGCGATAGTGAGTGCCGCTCAGGGGGACTTTCTTTCCAAGTTCGTTCTCTGCAAAGTTTACAACCCCTAACCAGCGTTCTTCTGAAGGGGTTAGCAATTTTCTGTTGTGTTCTGCCAGAAGATTCCCGGCATAGTCTTTAAATTGCTGTTCCATGTACGGGTTGAGTCTGCCACCAGTTAACTCAGCTAAAGTCTTCATTGCCAGGACAAGAGTATGCAATCGCTGTTCAACTGGGGGGAGGGCTGGCGTGGAGGGTTGTTCTTGTGGTTGAGTAGCGGGTTTTGTCCAGCCCATAATGTCTTGCATCCAGGCGCGAACACCAATCCGGTTAAAAGCTTTGCATACAAGTCTGGCTTGCTGTTTGCAGTGCCGCCCAGCATCAAAAGCGTAATATTCAATAACGGCAGCAACACCCATATCAGGTATTCCCTGATTCCAGGTTTCCAGTGCCGCAGGGCTAAAGCCTTGTTGTATAAGGCTTTGGGCTAATGCAGAAGGTTCCAGTGCCGCACTTAGTAACGCACGACGAAGCGAAGAATCTTGTACATCTGCAAGCCTTGCAGTTGCCCGAATACTGGCTTTACCTTGTCCATTAGAGTCAACAGTGATTTCTTGCTTTATCTGTTCAATAATTTGAGCGATTTCGATTTGTGACATAACATTAGTTGGGTGATAACTTTTCGTTGTTGATTAGAGGGAATTAGACATTCACGCGCACCAAACTTTTTTCACCGACCAACGAGAAGCGATTAAGTATGGTTGGTGTTTCAGCCAATGTTGGCGATACCAATTCGACAAGGTAAAACCAAAACTTATCCACAAGTACAACTCCTAAAATCAGCCGTTGCTTTGTATCATCACCATAAGAACATAGGATTACTTTCTGCCCTAAAACGAAAGTAGGTTTTTGCACCGTGAGAGCTTCTAATTGACCAGTCCCAATAATTTGATATTCTGTAGCGTGGGCAATTTCATCACCACAGATGACTGTATAAAGCCAACACTCATGTTTCCATTGCACACCAGAGCAATAACCAAATGTTCTTGTAGTTTTCAGATAAACTCTCTCTAGTAAATTCACCTCAATAGGTGGAATTATTTGACCCCAAGGTGGGGAGATATACCAACTGGTTTTGAGAGCGTTAACGTAGTCAATCATGCTTTTCTCTCCTGGGATTAATAACCTAAAAATCCTTGGCAATCTCCAACAAAAAGCCGCGTCCGGTATTCTGCACTTGCACCAATTCTTTATCTAGCAAAGTTTGAATTACTGAATCGGAGAATTGGAATTGCAAACGGTGCAATGGAACGCAACCACCACAAAGCTGAATCGAACGCAGCAAATGATTGGCTCTACGGTCAAAGCTGTTTGTAGAATTAGCCATTGTTTGCACCCTTAGTTAATACGGTTAACTGTCGGTTGAGAATGCTTATCTGTTGTTGATAAAAGTCAATCTCTGCGGTAATTTGCTGAAATAATTCTTCTGGTGTGAGCGGTTGGATTTGATCCTCTTTCAAGTACGATATTTCATCAGAATTCTTGTTACGCATCAGCACATAGCGCCAACCATCATCAAATTGTTCAGCCAACTCTGTACCAGAGGGATAGTAGTAAAGTCCTAGTATGATGCCCTGTTGTGTACGCTGTTCCAAGTTAAAGCGAGGGTAGGGCCAGTGTTGAGGGATCGAAATTGTGGGTTGCATAGATGAATAAATGAATGAAGGGACAATGAAGCAGAGGAGCGGAGGAGCAGAGGAGCAGAGGAGAGATTTGTACAGATTCTTTCCCCTCTGCACCAGACCTCTGCCCCCCTGCCTCTTTACGCTGTAACTAACTCCGTTCTTCCCAGCAGCCGTTGCAATTTATCGCCAGTTAGCTGTTCTAACGGCTGATCTAAAAAATATTCCTCAAAAATAGATTTGCCATCAGTAGACACGTCCACCCTCGACAATGAGCGCACAGCATCAAATACCGAGTTAGAATACTGCTGCTGGGTTGAATAACGCCTCTTCACCCACCAGTTCCTGTCAGTGCATCCGACTTGCCCCAGTTTCACGCCCTTGTTGTTGTAAATGCCATCATCGAGAATTTCAAAACCGTACTTCTGGCACTCGTTGAAGATATGCGCCATGATTAGGTTTTCGGTCGTGGGGGGTGTTGCTTCTTTTTCCTGCACAGGTAATGAGCCGTCTTTGTGGTGAGTGCAGATGAAGCGATCGCAACGCATTAGAGTGTTAGCACGAAATACCTCTTTATCGTTGATCATGACTACCCAGCGTTGCGTTAAGTGGTTGTCGTCATGGTTGATGCTGGCTACCAGTTTGTCATCAGCATAATATTCGTGATGGTCAAACGAGATTTCGACTATTCTGAGGGGTTCGGGAGCGATGGCTTGAGCTTGCGTGGCGATGAACCCGTCGAGTTCGCCTTGGGCTGTGGCTTGTTCGTCCGCGACTTTGTGAGTTTGGGCAGACTGATGGGTGATGATTGCGTTTACCCAGGTGGCAGCCGCTCTTTTGTCGCCAGTGGGTTTAACGCCAAGTTCGGTGGCGATTCTTTTTAAACGGGGGAGGGTATAGCGGGAAAGGGCTTGCTGTGTGTAGGTTGGATGGGTCATAATTGATATTCCTGCCTCGACAGGGGTAAGGTTTTCACAAAGGGCGATCGCTTAGTTGTCCAGACTGGGGCGGTCGTCTTTTGTTATGTACCTATTTTACTATTTTGGTTAGTAAAAATCAAGCTATATCCTGAATTTTTTGAGGTAATTTTACTAACGGGCATCCGAGAAAATCTTCTATGTTGATAGAAAGTGCTTGACATATACCTTCTAGCTTTTCAGTAGAAACTGTGGGTGCTGCGTTTCTTGGGCTTGATTCTGGGTACTCTCCCCGCTCCAAATGCTGAATTAATTGATAAGCACAGCCAGCACGTTTAGCTAAAGACTGCATAGACTCTGTACCACGTAGAATTTTCAGTTTTCTGCCCAACTCCTTATTCCATCGAATAGACGCAATTAAGCTTTTATCGATAATCATTAATTCATTACCCAGTTCACCAATTAGATTAGTAGACATGATACACTAAAATTACTAATTTGATTAGTAAGAAAAGACAAAACCATCCAATTAAAGTATGACTGTGATCGCTGACAGTCTTTGGAATGCAATAAAAAAGTAGGCGAATAGACAAAGAATGACAAACCCTCAAACTGTACAAGCGATGTTTTACTAAGGGAATGACAAATAACCCTAGTAAAAACCGCCGACGCAAGGGTGAGGGTAACGGCTCTATTTACTGGCGTACCATTACCAAGAACGGTAAGGAATATTCCCAAGCTTATTACCATTGGCAGGAAAACGGGCAGAAAAGGACAAAGTACATCCCTAAAAAATTACTAGAGGAGATTCAAGAAGCAGAAGCCGCAAAACGCCCAGTTGTAGAGATATTGCAATTGTTGGGTTTTGTGGTAAGCCCTAGTAATTTACTAGGGGATAACCAGATTAACCCTAGTAATAACGAAATACTTAAAAACAACAGTGTAATTCCCAATAAATTACTAGGGGATAAACAGATTAACCCTAGTAATGACCAATTGTCAGAGATTAGCCCTAGTAATGAGATATCCCCTAGTAAAGTGCGACGATACAAGGGAGAAGGTAGTGGGAGTATTCACTGGCGCATAATTACCAAGAACGGCAAGGATTACTCGCAAGCGTATTATCATTATGAGTTCTGGAGTGAAGGTGAGCGCTTAGTGAAGTCGTCGAAGTATATTCCCAAGCATTTGCTGAAGCGCGTTCAGCAGATGGAGCAAGAGAAAGCGGCGGTTAAGGAGATGAATGGCACTAAGAAAAGCTATAAGCTATATTCCATAAGCATTACAGGTATGAATACCTTAAGAGCAGTGGACGCTTCGCTGCGATCGCTATTTTTGTAGGTGCTGTCAAATCGAGGCGGTAAGTGTGCAGCGTCGTCTAAAAATTTTTTGTAGTTAGAAAAAGCTTACTCGTTCATGAAATACTTTCTTTGATACGAGTAAGCAAACAACATAACTACTACTGTAACTATGCGAAAAGGTAAAGTTGTTGGAGATTGCGATAAATTGGTTACTTGGTATAAACCTAAAAGTTGTCCAAAAGGTTTGAATAAAGATGAATTTGACGCTCTACCTTCTTCCATCACTATGCGGGAAATTTACTACTACATTGTCATTCCTGGTTTTCGCAGTCAACAAGTCAGTTTAATTACTACTCTTTTAGATAAGGGACTTCCAAAGAATAAATTATTCCAAGAAAAACAAGAGACAGGTTTTCTCAAGAATGATAATCATTTTAAGGGGGGGAGAAAAGGGGTTGCCGAGGGCAACCCCTTTTCTCCCCCTCATCTATGCATGAATAATCTATACACTTGTTGTCTGCTTTGAAGTTGAACAGTGTAAAATTAGTATGTTTTGTAGCTAAATAAATGCTGTTATTAAAATCAAATAACTTTTGTTTTACTACAACAAATATCAATAAACCAATTACCTAAATTTGGGAAAAGTTCATGAGTAGAATCGGTTAGCCGCTCAATCTGTTTTTCAATTTGAGCCATAGCTTTTTTTGTAAGCTTTACCCCATTCTCATAAGTTTTATGTACTAGCTTAACTACTGGATGATCGCCTTTCCATTTCATAGTACTAGCAAACTTTAAAGCCGTCTCCACTTCATCTAAAATGCTGCCATTCCAATGATTCTCTAGTATTGCCCATGTCCTTTCTATCGGATTATATTTACTATGATAAGGTGGATAGTAAGCTAAACGTATATTTACTTGATGTTTTTGGGCAAACTCTACTATACGCTATACGTTTCATAAATTGGGTACGCCGTGAACTGTTCTGTGGCCCATTATCTTGATTGAGAAGTAGGGTTTGAATATCGGAAAAACGATGCTTTTGTTCTAACCAAAAATCCTCTAAAATATCAACAATGAAATCGCTCGTAACTTTCGATTCTGTAAAGTATAAAAATAGCTCATCCTCCTCTGGAAGGAAGATACCATAAGGAGTTACAGTTGTTTTTGGATTATAATCATGGTCATCAGCTTTCGCTCCATCCCGGCTTTTACCTCCTCGATCAAATGAGCCAATCTTAACGCGGGCTTTTCCGTCCATACTTAGCCGTAAAACACTCTTATCTTCCGAAGCGTCTTTGTTTACTATGTCTAATTGCTCGAAGATTGCATCAGTTTGTGGGATTTTTTTTGAGGCTGAACTTTCTTTACCCTTCTGAGTTTGTAACCTAAATTATTTAATTTGACTCGAATTGTTTCTGATGTATGTAACTTTTCGTCACTGTAACCATACTTTTCGATTAATTGCTTTCTGACTTCGGCTGCACTGAGTCTAGTATATAGTCTTTGACTTTTAAAACTTGGATCAGTTTGACTATAGAAGTCAACTAAATTTTTTATATCTTCTAAAAGATTTGGCAAGTGTTCTTCTGCTTTATAACGCCCTTTGCTACTCATGTTATCAACACAAGTAATACCGCTTTTTAATTCTCTTGTTCCTTTGCGAATTGTGTCTCGATTCCATCCTAATTCTGATTGTGCAAGCCTTTGTCCCCCTAAACCTAAGCCCTGAACTGTCTGTGCCATAAATTTGCGCTTTGCTGCACCTTTTAATTGAGACGCAGTTTCAATTAGCAACTTTTTGAGAGAATCAGTTAATACTATAGCCACTAGTTACCACACTCAAAAACTCAATCATTATTCAAATTACTACAAAAGGGGGATGAAGGGGCAGCGGATGGCTGCCCCTTCATCCCCCTTTTAAAATGATTATCATTATTATTTATGGAATAGTTTATTTTCTGGAAGTCCCTTAAAGTAACTTATTCTACTCTCGAAATTGTTGGACTTTACGGGAAACGTTGGGATGTTGAATTGGATTTGAGACATCTTAAAACTACTCTGGGAATGGATATTTTGCGATGTAAAAGTCCCTCAATGGTACGCAAAGAAATTTACGTTTTTTTCCTTGCTTACAATCTACTTCGTAGTTTGATGTGGGATGCCGGAACTACTTACACCACTCCTCCATTACGCCTATCGTTGCAAGGTACTCGCCACCATTTAATTAACTTTATTCCCAAATTATTAGCTACAACTTCAACAAAACGTCTTAAAGCTTATCGCACTCTACTCAAAGTTATTGCTCACAAGGCTGTTCCTGACCGTCCTGCTAGAAACGAACCACGAGTCCGTAAACGCCGCCCGAAAGCTTATCCTTTAATGACCAAACCCCGGCACGAATTACGAAAGCAGTTGCAAACTGCTTAATACACAAGCGTTTCGGCTTTTCTTAGTGCCATTCGTGTTTAATATATTGTCGATATTGTTCTACAGGCATTGACTAATAACCTCCCTTTCTACATCGTAAATCATCAGGTGTAATGGCTTTATGCGATACCTACGGCACACTTCGTGAACGCTCTTGCTTCTGTAACCTCGTACTACAAAAATAATTTTCAAATATTTTCCCAAAAACTGCGTAAAAGCTTCCCATCTCCTTCGTAGAAGGGTTTAAAGAGGCTGGGGAGGAATTACCATACATCGATAAAAGTCGAATATATTCCCGCGAAAAGCTCGCTACCTGGGATATTTTACCGCGTGGTGTTGCGTTGCTCCCGTTGAAGGTGCAAATTTCCCAAAGCTCAAACAACTATTTACCCTACAGTATTTTATGTATCTATGATGACAACAAAATACCAAGCATTTGAGGTGCAGCAGGAGATTTCGATGGATGATGATTTAGATTTACAGTTGCGTCAACTAGTCTACGCAGCACAAAACCATCCCCAAAAAAGTGCAGAGCGAAGGAAAATTCTCAATAAATTGATTGCCAAAATTCAAAGTTCTGGGAAGTTAAAAAAGTTTTCCAAATATCGACATTTACCTAATTTTGAAGATATGTATAGCGAAGCAGCAGCAAATACTTATCTAGAGATTTGCAAGAAAATTGAAGATTATCATTCAGAACATCCCGTTATGGCTTGGGTAAATAAAGTATTTGATTGGCGATTTCATGATGTTTTAAATAAACATAAAACTCAAAACTCAAAAATATTATCCCTTGATGAATTAGATGATTGTAAAAACAACTCGGATAAACCTATTAGTAAAGAATTATCCAGAGCGGATAAAAAAATATTTGAACTTGCCAACGAACGCAAAGATAAAAATATTCCGATTAATGGTGATGAAATTGAAGTTTCAGCAGTGAAAGACTTCGTAAGAAATGACCCAGAGGAGATTTTGCAGAATTATTATATTGGCGAAGATAAAAACGCTAATTTACAGAAAGTGATATTGATGCGCTTTGATGAAAAAAGTTGGGAAGAGATATCAAAACAATTAGGTCATCCAATTCCCAGGCTTTCCGAACTATATCAACCTGACTTTTCCCGTTAAGTCTCTTTTGCAAGCTGCCAACCTTCACAAAGGTCGTG
>NZ_JAVRCD010000079.1:0-32697 GCF_034530895.1 Nostoc sp. DedQUE08 | reverse complement strand
TAGCGCAGGAAATCGGTGATTGGGCAGAGGGAGTTTCTGAGTCAGGTTATTGGATCGCCACAACCCATTCATTTTTAATCATTGCCATCCGCTTTTTGGTGATCCAGCAAAGGTTAAATAAATTGCGTACCTTTCAATCAGAACTGGATGTGACTGCTGTAGAACAACAAATTCAGCAGATCCGCACAGCTTTAGGACGAATAAGAACTATAAAAAAATCCCTGACGGAAGTTGGTAAGGGTGTGGCTGTGATTAAAGCTGAGGCAGATGCACTGAGTACAGATATTCAATCAGCACTGAAATCAATTGAGCAAACCCTGAGTTTCGTTCCAACTGAAAGTGCTAGCTAACAGTTTAACTAGCATACTCCTGCAATATTTCTCACCCAATAACCCACACAGGATTTTTTAATTCAACAAATGATTTAAGTTATGGGGTATTAACACAGGTAGTTTCAGTCAATTGTTTATTTTAAATCAAACTGTGATGTTACGAAATTCTCCGATGCTACCATCAAAAAGCACTTTACAAACTCCAGTAGCACCATTTCGATTCTTTGCTACGCTAATCTCCATTACACCTTTGTCTGGGGTATTAGAATTATAATATTCATCTCGATAAAGAAGCAGTCCTACATCCATATCCTGTTCTATATCTCCTGAATCCTTAATATCTGCGATTGCAGGACGCTTATCTGTTTGATTTTCGACACCTCGATTAATTTGTGCTAATGCCACAAAAGGGCAGCTAAATTCTTTTGCAAGGTCTTTAAATGCACCAGAGAATTTCCCAACTGCTTGCGCTCGATTCGAGGCTGCTCTATCTCCTAATTTTTGGATGTAGTCCATGACTATCAATCCTAAATTCCCCCGCTCAAACTTAATTCGACGCAATGCAGAGCGCATTTTAATGGGATTCTGGAGGCTGGCTGGTGTATCATCAATAATGATAGGTAAGCTATACAATACCTCCAAGGCTTTACGGAGTTCAGCTATTTCACTTTTATAAACTTTGTTACCAATCAGCCGCTTAAAATCAATTTTAGCGTGCATTGCTAAAAATCGCTTTGTTAGCTGTTCTTTATTTGTCTCAGCACTGAAAAACACTACGGGAAGATTGTACGTTAGCGCAACGTGATTTGCAAAATGACAGCCGAGCCAAGTTTTTCCCATTGAAGTTCTGGCTGCAATCACTATTAAATCTTCATTCAGCAACCCACCCATTAATTTGTCTAAGTCTATTAATCCTGTGGATAAAGCAGGGGTTACTTCCTGCCCTAATTGCTCCACAATCAAGGCTAGAGACTTGCTAATTACTTCTGGACTGAATTTATCAACTTTATTTTCTGTAATTTTGAATATTTTCTCTTCTGATAAGTCAATAACTTTCTCTAAATCAATAGTAGTGTCAAAACCTAGCTCAACAATTTTAGTTCCTGCTTCAATTAGTTGGCGACGTTTATATTTTTCTAAAACTAATTCAGCATAACTGTCTATGTTGTCTGCTGATACTTTATTATTGGCTAACTGGGCTAGTTTATTTCGTCCGCCAACGTTTCTCAGCAGCTTGTGGTCGGACAACCAACTGCCAACAGTCGTTATGTCTGTTAGCTTATCTTGATAATACAATTCTAGGGCTGCCTTATAAATTTGTTGATGGGCAGATAAATAAAAAGCATCAACAGGAAGTATATCGGCTATTTTACTAATAGCACTAGCATCTAGCAAAATACTACTTAGTATGCCTTCTTCGGCATCTGTATCCTGTGGGAGAGATTTCTCAGTCATTGGGTTGACTAAAAATACTACTTAAACCTTTCAGTTCTTCTCGTGAAGCCAATTCTCCCTCTATTGTTGAGTGCGTCTGATAGAAATAATATGTTGTATCAGGGTTGGATGTGGGCTTAGGTTTTTTATTTGGTACAGATTCTTTCTTAATTGCTGCGTATAGCCATTTACTAGAATTATCAATCTTAGTGCCTTCCCTTATAGCTTCTTTTAAAGCTTCAATCGCATTGTTAACAACAGATTCGGACTTTGATTTAATCAGTTTCTTAAATGTTGCATTAAATGTAATATTTAGTGCGTAGAACTCGTATTCAACTTGTTTCATAAATTTTAATTGCTGAGATTCTAATTCATCTTCGCTATCTTTAGATGTTTTACCATTAATTGGCACAACATTATCTCCCTGAGCAGGTAGATTTTGTACAGGTAAATTAACTACCTTTTCTTGGGCGGTATGCGAAGAACTATGCAATTCTTTAATCACAGTTCGTAGACGCTTTACCTCATCCTCTAAGTCTACAACCTGTGCAGCCTGTGCTAGAAGCTCTTTGTTCATTCGCCGCTGCTCATTTAGTATTGTTTGCAAGCGCTTATTTGATGCTTTGAGTTTTTCTAGTTCATTTTCTAATGCACCAATGTTGCGTGCAGTGCGTGGTTTTTGGGCGGACTCCTTCTGTCGTTGCTGTGCTATTTCAATTTCATAACGCAGGTGTTTATTAACAAAGCCAACACTGAAACCAGTTCGCCTCGCTACCTCATTCTGGCTAATAGTGACACCCTGATCTTGCATTTCCTGAATGACAGCTTGAGCAAAAAGAATTCTCTCCTCACGCTCACGGGCAGAACGTTCTCGCACCTGTTGACCATGACGGCTACGTTCTGCCTCATCCCAGTTCCGGTGAATTTGTCGCTTTATTGTCTCGCTCATCTGCTCCCTCTAGCGCATCAATAATACTCTCTAAAGCGTTTACAATTTGTTGATAACTTTCATAAATTTCTGAAGAGCCATGATTAAAGGCAATCTCCTCTTTTATTTTTAATTGCTCAAGTTGAGATTTGTAATGGGAAAGTTTATCGGCAGAAGCAACATGGAAACCGCAGGTGTAGCACTTTCCAAAGCGGGGGCAGAATTTACGGAAAGAGCAGTAGCCATAAAGGGGTTCCCCATTGAGCATAGTTAGCCCATCCAACTCATGTAATTCTGGATTCTGGCGTAGGCTTTCAGGATTTAGGCTTTCAGGATTGCTATCGTAGGGATAAAATTCCTGATTAACATTTGCCATTACACTACCTACATCCAGCATTTGACCAGGGTCATAGCGCGTATAGTGCCGCTTTGTAGTTCTTTCACGGCGGTGTTTAAGCCAGCTACGGACAAAATTTAGGCTATAGCCATCGTTTATAAGTTGTGTTGCTCGTGAAGGTCGTAGAATAGCTCCAGTGAAGTTTGCCAGTTTTCGGTTGCTGTCTAGGATATTACATTTTTTGATGAGAGATTTAATGACTTTAACCATAGGGTTACCAGAAGCTCCAACCCTTGGCGGCCGCTTTCTAGCTTTCATCCGTGGATAGTTTGGATAACCAGTTATCCCTAATTCCTGATAATGGCAAAAAAGGTAAGGATAGTCATCACCAAAAAGTTTCTTAATGTAAGTTTCCTGCTTTTTAATAAGGTGAACAATCTCAGTTGGAACGGGTAGCCTATGTTTGTCCGATGATTTATCACGCTCAAACTCCACCCACCAAGTAGTCCCGTCCTGGTCGAGATTGCAACAGTCTTTAGGAAGATAGCACAATTCCCTCGGACGTGTCCCAAGATGAAAACCTAGCATGAACATTAGCTGTATTGGTTCTGGTAAAATATGAAGATTCTCTACAATTGCCTCGATAACAGAGTCTTCTAATGGATCAGGTTCTTCATTGAAAACCTTTGGAAAGTCAAAAGAACTAATTAGTGTAGATGGAGTGATAAAATTCTGTGTTTCATTTCCCCAGTTAAAAAAACTGGACAGGTTCGAAAGAACCTTTGTGAATGTACTATCTGCTAAATTGCAAAGTTCTTGATTGTAATAAGTTGTTAGCAAATTTCGGTCAATTTCCTCCATACAAGTTACGTTCCGCCGTTCAAGAAACCACCCAAAATCCTTAAGAATATACAGTTGTTTAGACACTGATGTTTCTCTTATGCCAGAATTGATACGCCAAATTATATAAGTTTTAAGCAGATTTACGAACCAGTTTGAACCACAGTTAGTAAAGTTTAGAAATAAACTCTCTAATTTGTACTCTTCAATGCCTGGATAGAGTTCTCGTAAATCCCACTTGTCTTTCTCAAACTCCCAAGGCTCAAGAGGGATTGTTTTTCCAAGCCTTCGCCTTACACTATTATTCCAGTCTTTTCCTTCTCCCGAAAACTCTTGACCACAACCTAAGCAAATCATTTTTTTTATTTGCTTATGCATTGTATTGTCATAATGCTCTGTCTTTAACACTACCTCGTTTTGCTTACAATTCGGACAAGAAATATTGTCTATAATCTGCAACCCTGAGTCATCCCAATAGCTATGTATAACTTTACCTTCACAGGAAATCTTTTGTCTCTCTCTACTGCCCAAAGTAAAGTGCCTACCACATTCCCTACATAGGCATGGCTGGACAACACCATGTTTGCGTTCTATAGAGCTTCCATGTTTAATAGTTTCAAAACTCTCACAGTCTGGACAATTTACACCCGCAGGTTGAGCTGGAGTTTGCGTACCGCCCAAAGTAAAGTGCCTACCACATTCCCTACATAGGCATGGCTGGACAACCCCATGTTTACGTTCTTGAGAGCTTCCAAATTTAATAGTTTCAGAACTCTCACAGTCTGGACAATTTACACCCGCAGGTTGAGCCGGTTTACCGCCCAAACTAAAGTGCCTACCACATCCCTTACATAGGCATGACTGGACAACGCCATGTTTGCGTTCTTGAGGGCTTGCTTTTTTAATAGTTTCAGAACTATCACAGTTTGGACAATTTACACCCGCAGGTTGAGCTTTTTTTTGACTCATTATGTATCTCTTTTACTGTTGCAAGCTAACAATGATAGGGTTAAGAATATTGATGAACTGACGAGCGCTATTAGCGCGACGACTGTCTGATTGATTGTTCTCCAGACATTTATCCAATAACTGTTGGTTCGTCTGTTTTATCTCTATTAATTTAGGTAAATGCTCCTGTGAAAAACGAATATGTTCGCAACCTAAACATACATATTCATACTCGCATTCTTTAAATCTAATTTCAGATCGAGTGCAAAGTCCTAGTTCCACCTGTCTAGCTGTCCATTCTTCACGAATGAATTCACTATCTTGGTCTGTAGAATAAATAGCAGTCCGTTCTCCATCTTTGTTTACTAGCACTCTCTCTATACGCTTTTCCTGCTGTTGTGGTGAAACGTAAACATAGGAGTCCTGCATATCGGGATTAGTATGTCGTAACCCATGCTGAATTAAATCTGGGCGTTTACCCATACGATCGGCTACTGTTGCATAAGTGCGTCGAAACATGTGAGTCGTTACATACGCAAGTTTGCCATCATTAGTACGAATATCGTTTTCTTTAATAAGCGATTTTAGTAGCTGATTAAGTTTTCCCCGTACTTTTCTAATTTGCTCTTGACGGTACTCAAAAATGGGTGGCCAACCTTTAGCCGAAAACCCTGGTCTACGGGTTCTCCAGTTGGGAAACAACCACGGAAATGTGTCCCCAAATTGCTCCCGGACAAATGCCTGTTGTTGATGCACTAGCAGTATCAATTCTTCAGGTATGTCTTGCTCTTGTTCTATGTCATTTTGTTTGCCTGTACACAGACGGATTCGGTGTACCTCCTTGCGTTTCCTTAAGCAATCCAAAGGAATTTTAGCAAGTTCCATACTTCTAGTTCCCAACGCCTCATGTAACTTGAAGATGAGATAGATAGGTTTATCTAGTTGTTCCAAAGCTAGATCAATTTTATGTTTAACCTCCTCTGGGATAATGTTAGGAGATTTCGCTTGTTTATTAGATTGCAAACTGCATTGAATTTTAAACTGAATACAACTTAGTTCATTTAGTACAGAAAGGAATCCTAAAACAGCATTTTTATTAACTTCGGTTGAACTTTCTGCCCACTTTTGCACAACTTGATCATTTAATACAGATAGTGTGACATACCCTTGATTAACCAACCAAACACTAAATTTATTCACTCCACCAATAATAGCCTGTAGCCTAGATAAGCTCCACCGTCGGTTTCCGACCGCAATAAGTGCTGCCAGCTTAAGTAAATCTTTCAACCAATCCAGAGTAATTCCCTGAAAATTTATAGTCTTACGTCCGATTATATGTGCCTGTTCTCTCAGTAGAGGTAAGTCCTGCTCTATATTCCAGATATCTCGTTGCAACTTTACATCAGTGATATATGTAGATGCTATATTTCCAGGATCAGAAAGTATTTCAAACAGTTGTGCCTTTTGTAATGCTAGGGTCATTTTGCTTGTGTTACACGTTTCATTTCATTCAACATTTCAGCCTCGTCAAAGGAATGCTCGTAAATATCTAAGGTTGTAGCGATTGACTTATGCCCCAATTGTCGTTGTACACTCTTTGCTGTCTTCTCTTTATCTTGCCCATCTTTCCTTCCCTCACGAATGTTGTGAGTTGCAAAGGTGTGCCTGAACAAGTGCGGATATACCCTTTTTATGTCGATATCTGTTTTTTGATGAAGTCGTTTTAGCAACTTGTTTAGATTTTGCGGTTCTAATGGTTTACCGTAACTGGGTGAACCTTTATGTAAGACGACGAAAACCATGTCATGTCCCAAATTTTTGACAACATCATGGGGATAATCGATATCACAGTATTTCTTAAGGATTTTGCAAAACTCTCGATCTTTCATAAGTTCATCTAAAGATAGGTCGCGTTCCCGACCTTTAGCATAAGCATGATTAATATTGTCTCGACGTACTATCTTTAGTGTTCGAGCATTCCAATCTATATCAGACCAATGAAGCCCCAGTAGTTCACCTTTTCGCATACCAGTATCAGCCAGGAGCGAAAGAATTAGCTTGTCTCGATCTTGGTAACAGGCATTAATTAGGGTACGCACTTGATCAGGGTTTAAACAACCAGGAAACTTTTTCCGCTCCTTATTTTTTACCAACCTGACTTTAACAGGTGACTCCTTTCTGTAGCCTGCAAACATCCCACTTTGCTTCTCTCTACGGGGTTTGCGATATACGCACAGGTTTTTGTCATCGAAAGTTTTTCTCCTGACGTGAAAATCATAGAATTGCACTACAGCAGTCAATGCCAGGTTCACTGTAGATTCGTTACGTAGAACCAAGATATTTTCTGAGTTAGAAGAGACAAAATTTTCATCAAGCAGCAACCCACCAGTTAAATACCAGTGGTTGAACTCAGCCATTTTTTCTAGATCAAAGTCCTGCCAGTTAAGCACTTTTATGTCTAGATATTTCCAGAAAGCTTTGAGCTTCTCTGCGTATGTCTTAATTGTTCCGATAGCAGAACCGCATGATTGCTTAAACCGCAAAAACTGCTCAACAGGCTTAATAACCTGATAATTATCATCCACCAGATGCCACCGAACTAATTCTTTACCGTCCGGTAAGCGTTGTACTGAGTCTAGAACTTTAGCCACCATGAATAGTGTGAATAGCGTGAATAACTTACTTAAAAGTGAGTTTACACGATTAGTGGTATTGTTGTTGTTGTTTTTTTGAATAGATAGTTAATGTATATAAAACAAAAAAAGTACACCTCTGTGAGATAATGAGATTTCTCCAGGACGAGGGAAGCTACCGCCACCCACAAGAGAAGGCCCGGATGCCGAATGGTGGGGACTGCGAAAAGGGCGATCGCGTACCAATGAACCACGATTTTTCAATAAACCAGCTACCGAATGAATGCGAGTCACTTCCAAAGATTCGGCAAAGCTCAACGGCGGTAAAATTCCTGGTAAGCGCCTTGCTAGCATCGTCTTCCCACTACCAGGCGGCCCGACAAAAATGAGATTATGCCCGCCAGCCGCAGCAATTTCTAAAGCACGACGCCCATGAGCTTGTCCTTTCACATCATGTAAATCTGCGCCAGGGTAGGATACTGTTGTTGTCTGTATTGTACTATCTATCTGCACAGGTTTGTAACGCCCCGGATTATTTAAAAAATCCACCACCTCAGACAAATGCTTGCAGCCGTAAACAGCTAAATCTTCAACCACTGCTGCTTCTTGGGCATTATCAGCAGGGAGAACTAAACCTGCAATTCCCATCTTTTGGGCTGCTGCTGCGATCGGTAATACACCAGCCACAGGACGTAAACTGCCATCCAAAGAGACTTCGCCCAAAAATAGATAATCCCCCAACAAATCAGCGCTAACTTGCTCAGAAGCCGCCAAAATTCCCACACTAATAGGCAAATCGAAACAGGGGCCTTCTTTGCGTAAATCTGCCGGGGTTAAATTAATTACTATCTTTCGCATCGGAAAGGCAAAGCCAGTATTTTTCAAAGTTGCTTTGACTCTTTCTCTTGACTCTTGAATCGCTGAATCTGGCAGTCCCAAGACAACAATTCCCGGTAATCCCCCTGACACATCGACTTCTACGCCTACTTTGACGGCATCGATGCCCACAATTGATGCACTCCAGACTCTAGCAAGCATTGCTTATATAATAGTAAACCTTTAGGATCTCTAGCAGATGAGTTGGTAAATTGGCATTAGTGAAACCACATAGACGATTTTTCTCAATTACAGCAATTTTCATCTACATTTGATTGTGGTGGTGCGATCGCACTGGCGGCTGCTAATCGTAAACTTACCTTAGAATATCTGCGTCAAGTTTGTGATACTACTTTGCGAATCACCAGCATGGTAGTTTTTATCCTATTTGGTTCCACAGCTTTTAGTTTAGTCTGTCGAGGGTTAAATAGCGATCGCTTTATGTTCGATGTTCTCGCCAATCTCCCCGGTGGTAAAACTGGCTTTTTGGTTGTCAGCATAGCAGTAGTATTTATCCTCGGCTTTTTCGAAATCGCCTTATCATTGTTTACACCTATTGCCCAAAAATTAGGTATTGACTTGATTTGGTATGGTGTAGTTTTGGGAGCAAATTTGCAAGCATCTTTCCTTACACCTCCCTTTGGCTTTGCGCTGTTTTACCTGCGTGGTGTCACCCCACCAGAAGTTACGACAAAGGATATCTATCGCGGTGTAATACCGTTTATTTTGTTGCAACTATTGGTGGTGTTAATTATTGTTTTTCCAGGATTGGTATCAGCTCTAAAGCCTTGGTGAATTATCTAAAATATACTGCTCCTGGTTTTGTTTACAGCAAGGAAAAGGTCATATTGTCTTGCTCTCATAGTACAATGGTATTTTGACCGTGTTGTGTGGCGGTCGCGCAATATCAAGAAACGCGATAATAATGTTTAAAAAGTCAGACCCCCCAGTAGTATCAAAGCTGAACTGACTCGCACAAAGATGCTCTACGCTAAAGTAGACACGCTCTCAGTTTGCGTCGGGTGCAGTGATTTGTTAGACCGACGTTTGATCGGAAGTTTTACAACTTTACGCCCATGAGCAATCTGTTTCTTTCGTAGATCGTTAAAGATTGCGTTCAGGTCATAGTTAAATGAGCTAGCGTATTCCTCTCTGTACTTGTGAATTTCCTCTAAAATTTCGTTTTTATACATAGATTATTCTTCTGTAAAATCGTATCCCATTAACTCATAGGGTGTACAGATGACTGGTAATTCATATCCAAGTTCAGAGCTAATTTGTGATAGCTTTCTCTGGATTTGGGCGTTTGCCATATGTTTACAGTTCCATGTTAACAGGTAGTCTAAACCGTAAACTGTTGCTAATGACATATCAAAGCATCATTAGAGGCTTTTGGTGGTAGGTTGCTTTGTTGCAAAAACTCTTGTGCAAGCTCTATCGCTTCTTCTGTGAGATCGAGAAACGTTAAGGACTCTAACAAATTCAGCCTTTGATCCGCGATCGCTGCATCTCCCCTAGCCGCTTCATCTTCTACAATCTCAGAAGCATAAAGGACAAAAGAACCGCGACGAATATTCCACCAATCTTGTGTGATTTTCATGTTTGCTGCCTGAATCAAGTTATCTGTCGATCTGGCAGTCAAGTATCCCAAAATACTAGTTTCAATATAGACGGTTTCGCTCACAGAAATCTCTAGAATTTATTGATCCCTCATCCTACAGCGTTTAATTCTCCTTCTGAGGGTCTTGGATTTTCTTCTGTCAACCCAATCTATAAGATCAGCGATCGCTCAGTTGCAAAACTACCATAACCTTATAATAAAGAGGGGATTTACCAGCTTGGCTACAGGAAACTAGACTAGCAGCAGTTGCAGTGGCGATCGCAGCTGTGTTAAAAACCTCTCGCCGTTTCATAATTGTTTGTGATTTAAATTGCGAAAAATTTAGGCTGATAGAGAATATTTATCAGGTTTTTAGCAATTTTTTAGCTTTGGGTACTAAATTAAACACGATAGGGACGCATAACTATGCGTCCCTATCTTGTAATCTAGTTTTAGATGGTGAAACTTTAGGTTGTTATTACCACCAATGTTGGGGTATTTTCAAGTTTTCCGGTAAGATTGTTGTGCGATCGCCAATTGCTTGTTCAATCTGCTGTGATTCTACATTTTCCGAGCCGCTCAAGTTGGCTCCACAGAGGTTAGCTTCTTGAAAATTAGCTTCTTGGAGGTTAGCTGTACTAAGTAATGCACTTTCTAGATTAGCGCCAGCAAGTTTTGCCCCTTGCAAGTTACTGCCAATCATGTTTGTATCTTGGAGATTGCTACCCTCAAAGTTAACTTCTTCTAAGTTGGCATCACAAAGGATTGCTCCTTCCAAGTTGGCATCACAAAGAACTGCTCCTTCCAAGTTGGCATCACAAAGAACTGCCCCTTCCAAGTTGGCATCGTAAAGGATGGCTTGAGAAAGGTTCGCTTTTCTAAGAACTGCGCCTTGGAGATTGGCTTCTGGGAGGATTGCTTTTTGCAGGTTGGCTTCATAAAAGATTGAGCCACAAAGACAGGTAACAGATAAGTCTGCTTCAGAAAGGTTTACTTTGGTAAAATTGACCCATTGCAAGTTAGCTCCGACAAAAATTGCTCTAGAGAGGTTAGCATCTGTTAAGTCTGCATTGCTAAGGTCTGTATTGCGTAAATCAAGTTTCTGATTGACTGGATCTTTAGATGAATCGCGTCTGCCAATGACAGTTAAGGCTGTTTGAATATCTGTAGGAAGTTTTGATGATTGTAGTGACTCATCCTCATATTCCCTATTTACTGGGGCATTCTCGCGGATAAAAGCAGCGAGGATTTCCATAATTGTCCAATGATCTTTCGAGGAATCTTTGGCAATTCGTTCTAAAGCATAAATTGCCGCAAATCGCGTTTCAATCTTTTCATTTCCCAGTTGTTCAATCGCTTTAGAAAAACGTTCAGAAACAATTTCTTGGGGAGTTAGTTGTGTCTGATTGATACAATTTACAATATTGTTATCCCAAGCTACTGTTCCAGTTAGTAGTTGCGTTAACAAGCTGTGATTCTCATCTAGAGAGAGTTTAGAGGTATAGTAAGCATTAAGAATTAATGCCAATCCCCCAATAATTATGGCAATTGTTGTTAATGCTTGAGAGATGTATTCAATTTTTTCTTGATTTGAAAATCCTTGAATACTTTCAAAAAATAATATAATTAGAGTGAATGATAAAATAAATATAACCGAGACAAATGCCAACAAAGTCGTGAGTCCATTGGTCTTTATGAAAGACATGTCATAAGTCTTCATATCCGACTCCTTACGGAAATAAATTTAGGTTGATTCTAAGAGTATCCGTAAAGTTATGATAGAGTACAAACACGGATAAAATTGGCGAACTATTAAATCCACTATATAAAAATTATCTATATAACAATCCCGAATCATTTGTGAGGAACAAGACCCTTGACTTTCTAGAGAAGCCAAGGAGGTGATTATTTACGAATGATTAGATATCTGATGAAATTAAATATGCTGTATCCAGAAACCTTGTAGAGACTTAGTACTGCTACATCTCTACACTCTTTTTCACTCAGATTTATTTGATAAAATTTTCAGGTATTTAGCCCACGATCCAGACAGGGAATGAAAAGTAGTGTAATTCAATTACTTGAAAAATACTGTCAATAGGGTGATATAAATTTTTGACAAGAGAATAAACTTTTTATATCAACACGCTGTTGGGGCACGACATTTTTCTGTGTTACCCGGAGTATTCCAGACAATTAAAAAGACCATATTACTTGTGAAGAATAGTTTAAAATCTGTAACCTGAAGCCAGTTCAATTACTCAGATCGATCGCCAACCCTAACTAGATTGGACTAAGTTAGAAATCGCCACGAGCAATTCCTCTGGTGCTACAGGCTTAACGATGTGCTGTTGAAATCCTGCTCTTAGTGCGTACTGCTGATTGATTTCGCCTGCATAAGCAGTCAGAGCGATCGCAGGTATCTTTTTTCCCCCAACTTTTGCTTCTAGAGTTCGCACCTGTTGCATCAGCATATAGCCGTTCATCTCTGGCATTCCAATATCGCTGAGTAAGATATCTGGCTTTGACTGGGTTAGCGCTTGTAATGCTTCATCTCCTGATGCTACTGCGGTGACGATCGCGCCAAACTGTTCCAGTACAAAACTAAAAAAGTCGCGGGTATCATCATTGTCATCCACAACCAGCACTTGTAAACCCATCAGGGGAGAGTAAGGAAAAGCGGTAGTTGAGGAATCAGTATTTGTGTCATCTTCGCTCGTCGTACTGTCTTCGATCAGTGGCAACCTAACTGTGAAAATCGCTCCTTTGTCCTCACCAGGACTTTTTGCCCCAATCGTTCCGCCGTGCATCTCGATCAAATGACGAGCGATCGCTAAACCTAACCCTAATCCACCAAACCTTCTAGTTGTTGTACTGTCACCCTGACGGAAATAATCAAACATATAAGGTAGAAAATCAGGATCAATGCCTTTACCTGTATCGCTGACGGTAATCTGCGCTTGAGCGTCGATGCGCTCCAATCGCACATTTATTTTTCCCTTAGTCTCAGTAAACTTGACAGCATTCGATAAAAGATTCCAGAAAACTTGCTGTAAGCGGGCTGGATCGCCCAAAACTTTCCCCACATTTGGATCGAGCATCGTCTCAATCTCAATATTTTTAGCCTCTACTGCTAAATGCACTGTTTCCATTGCGGCTTCAATGGTGGATACCAGATCGACTGGGATCGTGTTGAGGCTGAGTTTGCCTTGGAGGATGCGAGAAACATCTAGTAAGTCTTCAATTAGTTGAGCTTGTAATTTGGCATTGCGCTCAATAGTTTTCAGTGCTTTGTTGAGTCCTGCCTCATCAAATTTCCGGCTCTGCAATAGTTTTGCCCAACCGAGAATCGGATTCAAGGGCGATCGCAATTCATGAGAAAGTACCGCCAAAAACTCATCTTTGATTCGGTTAGCAGCCTCAGCTTCCGCCCTAGCTCTTTGCTCAAGTTGCAAAAGGCGATCGCGTTCTGATTCGCTGCGTTTGCGATCGGTGATATCAGTTAGCATGGCGATCGCACCCAAGCACTCACCTTTTTCGTTCAAAATCGCTCTGGCAGAAATCAGTGTCCAGATGTACGAACCATCTTGGCAACGCAATCGCCCTTCTTTGAGATCGCTCCCTTCTCCTTTGAACCACTCCAGTTTTGCTTCATCGGCGATATCATCAGCCAGATCCATAAAATCAAATATAGAACGACCGAGTATTTCTGCTGCCGGATAACCCAACATCTGAGATATCCGCTGATTCACAAACTCTGTTCGGGTTTGGGAGTCAATCATCCAGATTCCCTCATAAGAGGTATCAACAATTCGGCGATACTTGGCTTCACTCTTTTGTAAAGACTCCTCTGCTTGCTTGCGCTTACGCCGCTCCTTAGCTTCCCGCAATGCGCGTTGCACCGAGGGAACTAACCGCCCTAGTCGTTGCTTTAATACATAATCGGTTGCACCGTTCTTCAAAGCTTCGATCGCTAATTCTTCACCCAGCACGGCAGAGACAAAGATAAAAGGAATCTCAGGACAAAGATTCCGGGCAATTTCCAAGGCAGAAATTCCATCAAAAGATGGCAAAGCATAATCGGCAAGAATTAAATCGAAAGTTTCTGTTTCCAAGGCAGCTAGGAAATCAGCACCGGTTTCGACTCGGATCAGTTCGCAATTAATTCCCCCTTCGGTTAATATCATTTGAGCAAGCTCTGCATCTAACAGGCTGTCTTCCAAAAGGAGAAAACGGAGAACATTCATCAGTTGCTCTCCTTTTGAAGATGAGGAGCCGGAGGTAAAGCCCCAACTGGAGGCTGATTGATCACTGCCCAAAACAAGCCAACACCTTTAATAGAATCGGCAAAATCACGGTAATCTACTGGTTTGACAATATAAGCATTCACCCCTAACTCATAGCAGCGAACTAGGTCAGGCTCCTCGCGAGAAGAAGTCAGTACCACCACTGGAATTACTCGCATTACTGGGTCAGATTTGAGTTGCGCCAGCACTTCTAGTCCATCAACTTTAGGCAGTTTCAAATCGAGCAACACCACAACAGGATACCCTTCCATTCGCAACCGGAACAACCCCCGGCGATAAAGATAATCTAGTGCTTCTTCGCCATCACGTACCACCACTACTTCATTGGCGAGATGGTTTTCTGACAAGGCGGCTAGGATTAACTCGGCATCGTTGGCACTGTCTTCAATTAGCAAAATTCGCTTCAGTTCTTTCATTCACTCTCCTTGTTGGACAATTTAGGCAGCGAGAAATAAAAAGTGGCGCCACTGTCAACTACAGCCTCTGCCCAAACTCGACCATTATGCCGATGAATAATGCGTTGCACGTTTGCCAATCCAACACCAGTGCCTTCAAATTGTGGGTCGCTATGCAGGCGTTGAAATACTCCGAATAGCTTGTGGACATATTGCATATTAAAGCCTACGCCGTTATCTTGTACAAAAAAGATAACTTCGTTTTCGTTGTCAATACTGCCAACAGTAATTTCTGCTGGGTTTCGAGTCTGGCTATATTTTACGGCATTGCCTATCAAGTTGCGAAGCACCAGTCGCAGCATGGAGGGATCGCCCTGCGCTTCTGGTAATGGGTCTATGTGCCAATGGATTGTCCGCCCTGAAGTTTCTGCAATTAAATCGCGTTTTACCTCATGTACCAATTCCTCCATATTCAAGTTGATGTAGCGCATTTCGGTGCGCCCCATCCGAGAAAATGTCAGCAATTCATCGATCAGTATCCCTGCCTGTTTGGCAGTGTCGGCAATTATTTTCAAATAGCGCTGACTTGTTTGATCTAGGCTTGTTGAGCTATGGCGCTTCTGAAGCAATTCGACAAATCCGGCGATGTGGCGCAGTGGTGCCCGCAAGTCGTGAGAAACTGAGTAAGAGAAGGATTCGAGTTCTTTATTAGAGGCTTCGAGTTGGGCAGTGCGCTCTTGAATTCGCTGCTCTAGCATTTCGTTGAGTTGTTGCAGGGAGGCTTCGGCAACTTTGCGATCGTGAATGTCGCTGGCGATGCCCACCCATTTGATAATCTGTCCGCTTGGATCTCGAAATGGTAAACCCCGGACAATATGCCAACGATAGCTACCATCAGAAACTTGACGAAAGCGAATTTCTATTTCGTAGCTGGTGGCGTTAGCAACAGCCTGCATCGAACTTTTAAAGACGCGATCGCGGTCATCGGCGTGAATGGCATAAATCCAGCCATAGCCTGTAGTCTGCTCCATTGTCAGTCCGGTGAAATCCAACCAGTGTTGATTGCAATAGGTAATACCACCATCGCGATCGCCCATCCAAATGGCCTGCGGTGACACCTCCGTTAAAATTCGGTATCGCTCCTCGCTGTCACGTAGCGCTTTTTCTGCTAACTTGCGATCGTGGATATCAACACAAGAGCCGATATAGCCGAGAAATTCTCCTGTTGGTGTCAAGCGTGGCACACCAGTATCCAAAAGCCAACGGTATTCGCCATCAAAGCGTCTGAGGCGATATTCCATTGTAAATTTTTGTCGGGCATCAAAGGCATTGATGTATGTATCTAAGCAACGCTGAAAATCATCGGGATGTACACCTTCAGCCCACCCATTGCCCATCTCTTGCTCCAGAGTCCGCCCGGTAAAATCTAGCCAGAATTTATTAAAGTAGTTACAAAGTGTGTCAGTGCCGGACATCCACACCAGTATGGGAGTGGTGTCTGCCATCTGACGAAAGCGCAATTCACTTTCGCGTAACGCTGCTTCTGCTTGGTTGCGATCGCGTAGCGCAGCTTGCCGTTCGCTAATGTCAGCGATCAATGCTACATACCCTTCAACGATTCCCTGTTGATTAAACTGGGGAACAAAAATAGCATTAATGTAGCGTGTGCCACCATCTTTATAAGGCATTTGACTTTCAAATGTTACCTGCTCTCCTGCGAGTACCTGTTCTACATAGTGACGAACTCCTTGATATGCAGGTTCGCCCACAACTTCCCAAAGATGCTTTCCATAGATATCTGCCGCCGGATGTCCAAACCACTCTTCATATACTCGATTGTTGAAGCGGTAGCGTTGTTGTGAATCTACAAAGGAAATCAGAACTGGCAGTGTATCTGTAATTAAACGAAGTTCTGTTTCTCGTTGCCGCAGTGCTTCTTCTATGAGCTTACGGTTGGTGATATCGCGCCAGCAATCTATTGCACCAATAATCTCACCTTGGGAATCTCGAATTGGTACGACATTGGCGATCGCTGTAATTGTAGTACCATCTGGACGTTCAATGATACATTCTTCATCGCGGATCGTTTCACCATAGCGCGTTGCACGATATAAAGGTAGTTGCTCTAAGGTGAGGGGCGTTACACCATCAGCCAAGAACAGACTGTAAAGCTGAACATAAGATTCAGAAGACATACCAACGAGAGATTCATTCGGTCTGCCCAAAAGTTTTTGCGCGAGTTTGCTGTTAGCGATAATTGGGAAATCAGGGGGGCCACCAGCGATCGTAATTCCCTCTGGGACGTGTTCTAGAAGCATTTGCAAAATGCTCTGGGCTTCTTCTGCTTGGCGGGAGCGATGCTGGGCTTCTGCTTGGGCTTGTTTGCGTTCGCTTAAGTCAAGTACAAAACCAATGATTGTCCGATCTCCCTGTTTAGCAAAACCAACTAGAACGGGAACTAGAGAGCCGTCTTTGCGGATGTATTCCTGCTCAAAGGGCTTACAACTCCCAGTTATTGTTAGTTCTTGAATCGCTTGCTCGCTTACCTCAATATATTGGAGTGGAACGATCTCGCCCCAGCGGATACGACCAGAGCGCAAATCCTCATGGGTATAATTGAGCATTTTGAGAAAGGCATCATTGGCTTCAACGATTAAGCCGTTCAGATTAGCCACAATCATCCCAATAATATTGGACTCGGTTAAGCGACTAAACCGAGCTTCACTTTCGTATAGTGACTTCAGGCTTGCCTCTACTTGCCGTTGGGCTGCGCGGCGTGATTCGTTAAGCCAGCTGATTAATCCTGCTGTCAGGATGAACACTACCAAGGGAACTAGAATATTCAGATTTGTAATGTTCTGCGCATCGAGTGGCTTAAAAAAGAAGTAATTGACTGCAAAAGTAGACAAAAGGGTAGCAAGTAACCCTGGCCCCAAGCCACCGTACCAGGCACTCACCATCACCGCAGCAAAAAATAGTGCCGCAGGTGTTGGCATGAGATATGGATGGAGTAGCAGAGTTGCCAATAGTGCTAAGGCAACGGATAGGGAAGCAACACCATAATGCAGCAGTTTCTCCCGAATGAATGCGCCCTTGTCTTTACCGCCAGCAAAGATTGTTTGAGATTCAGATGCCCTTGCCTTACGACTCATAACCCTACTCTGCTTCTGGAAAATACTGAGTTAGCAGTCTTTTGCCAGGTTCACCCATCTTCCGTAACATTTCTTCTATTAGTTTTAGCGCTATCAGTGAAGGGACTGTATGCCCATTCTCCCAACGGTTGACTGTTTTGAAAGAAACTCCGACTTTAGCAGCAAACTGTTTCTGAGAAAGATTGAGCTGCTGACGAAGTTCCCGAATTAAATCTAAAATTTCCAGCCGCTTTGTTAGAGACATCTCTGTGTTTTATCCCCATAGGATAATTAGCGTAGGACAGATGTCTTATTTATTGTCTCTTACTCAAGGAATATTTTCTCTGTTTTTGTCTCTAACTGAACCGTTTGAGTTCAAAGGTTCAACGGTGAAGCTCAGAGGTTCGGCGATGAAGCTCAAAGGTTCGGCGATGAAGCTCAAAGGTTCAACGATGAAGCTCAAAGGTTCAACGATGAAGCTCAAAGGTTCGGCGATGAAGCTAAAAGGGTCGGCGATGAAGCTTAAAGGTTCAACGATGAAGCTCAAAGGCTCAACGATGAAGCTCAAAGGCTCAACGATGAAGCTTAAAGGTTCAGCGATGAAGCTCAAAGGTTCAAGTTTCAGTATCTAAGGGTGAGAGGATGAATGAACAAGTATTTTTCATCACATCAAAGCCTCGGAAACCTAACCCCCCTAGCCCCTCTTCCCTACTCTACGGTGTACACACAAGTCGAATTACCCCCCTCAATCCCCCCGATGCATTGGGGGGAAGCCGGAAATCTAATTCCCTCCCCTTTGCAAGGGGAGGGTTAGGGTGGGGTATAACCCTGGTTAATCAGCTATTTCAGACTTGTGTGTACACCGTAGCTTCCCTACTAAGGAATGGGGGTTTCAAAGCCTCTCTTTGCTTGCCTAATGGCAGGTTGACGCCAACGGGGAGAGGAATGGAAGTGGGGTTTATAATATACTTTACGACTTTTCAAACATCCTCTGAAACTTGAGCTTTCCAATGTTCGGGTAGTTGAAGATTTTTCGGTGATTTTTACGGAGAATTTTGGTAAAAACTATGGCACTAAGTGAAAACGGTAGAATACGCCCAAATAACTAATGATGCTGCGATCGCTTAACTCGATTGCCGCCAATGTGTAGGTGCTTCGATATAATCAGGTAGGCGAGTGGTGCGATCGCCAAGTGCCTCTCTAATCTGATGCAACTCTAAATTTTTTGCTCCTGTCAAAATTGTCCCTTCCAATTTGACATCATTGAGATTAGCTTGTGAAAAGTTAGCTCCCATGAGGTTTGCCTGAGTCAGGTTAGCTTGATAAAAGGTTGCCCTATACAGGTTTGCTCCAATCAGATTAGCCTGATACAGGTCAGCTTCCGTTAAGCTAGCTTCTGAGAGGTTGGCAAAATAGACTTCTGTTTGGTGGAGTTTGGCTGCATTCAAATTAGCCCCAGAAAGGTTAGCTCCATTCAGATTTGCCCCACAAAGATTAGCACCAATCAAACCCGTTTGCTGCAAGTTGGCTTTACCCAATTTTGCTCCTTGTAAATTAGCTAAAAACAACTTTGCTCCAGAGAGATTAGCAGCTTTTAAGGTCGCTTGTTGCAAATTAGCTTTATAAAGGTTCGCCCCTTGTAAATTAGCTGCACGCAGACTTGCACCAGAGAGGTTGGCTGAACGCAGGTTAGCTCCAGAGAGGTTAGTACGATTCAGGTTAGCCCAACAAAGGTTGGCTCCATATAAACTAGCTTTTATTAATTTTGTTTCATAGAGAATCGACCTAATGAGTTTAGCGCCGCTAAGGTCACATCCACTCAAGTCAGCCCCACGCAGGTCAGCCCCACTCAAGTCAGCCCCACGCAGGTCAGCTTGTTGCAGGTTGGTTTTTAGTAGGTCTGCTTGTCTAATATCGGTGTTACGTAAATCAAGTTTTTGATCTTTTGGGTCTTCGAGTAAATTACGCCTGCCAATAACAGTTAGAGCTGCTTGAATATCGGTGCGTATTTTGGGAAATTCTTCATGGAGATTTTGCTCTAACTGCGGTGTCGGACGCGACCCACCTCTACGCCGACTTGAGTAAATTGCTCCTTGATATTCCGGCTTTTGTTGCTCGCCTTTTAGGTGCTGGATGGATGCATTCTCTCGCACAAAGGCAGTGAGAATTTCCATAATTGTCCAGTGTTCTTGAGGAAAATCCTGAGCAACCCTTTCTAAAGCATAAATTGCACCTGTCCGAGTTTCAACTTTTTCATGGCCAAGCTGGGCAATTGCGCCCATAAAGCGCTCTGCAATCAATCTGTCTTGATTGAGTTTGGCATTTTGCAAGCCAATTTCTAAGTTTTTCTCAGATGCGATCGCACTCTTGTGCATCGCTTGGGCACGTCTTGCTGCATAATAAGTATTAAACATTGCTGTCGATGCCAGAAAAACTATTGCAGTAGTTGTTAAAGCTTGGTTTCTAAACTGGATTTTTTCTTGAATTGACAATTCTTTAATATTGGACAAGGCAAAGAAAATTACAGTCAACGAACAGCCAAATATAGCTGTTAAAGTTATCAACCAATTCAAAAGAGCGTCTGTCTTTTTAGAAGACATGGTAAAAATTTTCCTTACAACCTAGAATTATTACTTAGATGTTGAGGAAAAATAGTATAGCATTTAGCAGAAATTTATAATAGGTGTCAAAACACTTATTGAACTAGGGAATTATATCTAATATAATTTTACGTCACACATCAAGAAACGCTTGCGCTACAAAAATTACGAATTACGCTGAAAATAGAGAATGAGGAGAGAGGCAATTAATCACGGCTCTACTAAAGAGTAGGGAAAAATTTTTCATTTACTTGCATTCTTCCCCTTAATCCCCTCTTTAATAAGGGTAGGGAAGACAAAGCGTGGTTTTGCTGGGGTGGAGTTTTTAGCGTTTAATAAGCAATCAAGCGGATATGATATTACTCAGAAAATTTGGTTTCTCTGAGGTTTGCTTCATCAAGTATGGTGTCATAAAGAATTGCTCCATGCAAGCTAGCTAGATATAAACTGGCACGATGCAGGTTAGCTTTAGAAAGATTAGCTTTCTCTAGATTAGCTGCACTGAGGATTGCTCCTTCTAAGTTCGCTAGATATAAATTAGCTCCTTCTAGATTAGCTGCACTAAGTATTGCCCCCGCTAGATTTGCTTCTCTAAGATTAGCCCCAGCTAGATTAGCTTGATAGAGATTTATCTGTTGGAGATTCGCCCCTTTCAAGTTTGCTCCTCTGATATCCGTGAAGCTCAAATCAAGTTGCTCATTTACTGGGTCTTTGTTTGCATCTCTTCTGGCGATAACAGTCAGCGCGGCTTGAATATCTAAACGAATTTTTGTTGACACGTGGCTCGTTACTTCCTCTTGGGGTATATAAGGAGCATTTTTTCGTACAAAACTAGTAAGAATATCTACGATCGTCCAATGGTACTGGGGATAGGTATAAGCAATTTGTTCTAAATCATTGATTACAGCTAGACTGATTTCTAGAGTGTTATTTTCTAGCTGTTGGCTTGCTATTCTGAAGCGTCGTTTTAGCGACTGATGCTGATTTTGTTTAACTTGTTTCTCGAAAACAGGTATCCGCAGGAATATTTGGGATAACTGGATGTGACTTTTTGATAAAATTTTTTTCATGGCATGAAAGGCATTAATAATTAATGGAAATAAATTTCAATTTTTAATTTTGTTGAATAAATTATTTACGTCTGCTATTGTTTCATACATAGTTAATACTGAAATTTATTTATGGAAGCAACAAAATGGAAAATATAACTTCTTCCTTAAGTAGACATTCCCAATAATCAGTTGTATTCACTAGTCTTTAGTCTTCACGGACAATTAACTCTCGTCATGATAATTTTGATTTATTTATAATCATTGATTAACTAAAAATGACTATTAAACCTCAGCAAAATATACAATCAATAGTTAAAAATCTGGTGTTAATTGGTGGCGGTCACAGCCATGCTATTGTTATAAAAATGTTCCGTATCAAACCGTTAACAGGAGTACGTTTGATACTGATTACCACAGCATCAGAGACAGCCTACTCTGGGATGTTACCAGGACATATTGCCGGATTTTACAGCCACAATGAATGCCATATTGACTTGCAACCCTTGGCGAACTTTGCTCAAGTACAATTGTATATTGACACAGTAGTTGCCCTTGACTTAAAAAACAACAAAGTTCTTTGTGATAACGGACTTGCGGTAGATTTTGATGTGCTGTCTATTGATATTGGCAGCACTCCAGCCATACTGTCTGTATCAGGTGCGGCAGAATATGCGATCGCAGCTAAACCAGTATCGCAGTTATTAGAGCATTGGTATGAACTAATTGAAGCTGTAGGTAAAAATCCTCAAGAACCAATTAGCATTGCGATCGTAGGTGGTGGCGCTGGCGGTGTAGAATTAGCGCTATCGATGCAATCTCGTTTACATCGGATTTTGCACGAAACTAAACAACCTATTCAAAACCTAGAAATTCATTTATTCCAACGCGGACAAGAACTGATGCCCAATTATCATCAATCAGTACGGCATCAACTTCAGCAAATTTTAACTGACCGAGGGATTAAGTTACATCTGAGAGAATTTGTGTGTAAAATTGCACCTAAAACCCAGAATGAAGCTAAAGAAGTATTTGAAATTAAATGTGAATCTGGTTTGACAGTAGAGTTCAATAAGATTTTTTGGGTAACACAAGCATCAGCACCCGAATGGTTAAAAAATGCTGGACTAGCAACTGATGAGCAAGGTTTTATTTTGGTAGAAGACACGTTGCAATCTCAAACGCACCCGCAGGTATTTGCTGCTGGTGACATTGCCACAATGGTAAATCATCAGCGTCCGAAAGCTGGGGTATTTGCTGTTAGACAAGGTAAACCTTTGTTTGAGAATTTGCAGCGAATTTTATTAGGCAAGCCACTCAAACCTTATAAGCCACAGAAACAATATTTAAGTTTAATTGGTACAGGGGACAAACGAGCGATCGCTACCAAAGGCATCTTTACTTTACCACCTCACAAACTCTTGTGGCATTACAAAGATTGGATTGACCGCCGTTTTATGGAACGCTTTCGCTTTGAAGAAACAAAGGAGTAGAAAGTGGGTAAGAAGCAGGAGGCTGGAGGGAGAATAAAATTACCTCTTTCCCCTCTGCCTCTTTCTAATGACTAATGATATCATGTCCGCCAAATTACCCATAATAAAAGAACCCCACCCCCAACCCCTCCCCGCTCTTCGGGCTACGGTGTATACACAAGTCAAATTACCCCCCTTAATCCCCCCTTATCAAGGGGGGAAACAGGAAATTTAGTTCCCTCCCCAATACATACGGGGAGGGTTAGGGTGGGGTAAAACTGACACAAAGAACCAGGTGAATAAACTATTTCAGACTTGTGTATACACCGTAGGCTCTTCGGGAGGGGAGACAAAGCATAGCTTTGGCGGGGTGGGGTTCTTCGGATTTAATAAGTAATCAAGCGAACATGATATGACAAATGACAAATGACAAATCCCCTCATCTAAGCTGTTCAATTAGCTCAATAATTTGTTGGTAATACTGAATATTCCCTTCTTGGTAATATAAGTCTGCGGATTTCTGAAAATCTTTAATTGCTCCCTGAGAGTCTCCCAAATTCCGGTAGACATCTGCTCGAAGGATGTAAGCTGAAGCCCAATTAGGTTGACGCTGTAAGGCTTGGTTTAAGTCTGCAAGCGCTCCTGGTAAGTCTCCCAACAGAGAACGGCTACGACCTCGATTGTACCAGTCTTCGGCAAAACTGGGGTCGATCGCGATCGCTCGACTGTAATCTTCTATTGCCCCTTGATAATCTTCTAGGGCATAGCGAGCATTAGCGCGATCGCTATAAAATGCAGCAGATTGGGGATTTATTTGCAAAGCTTGGGTGTAATCTGCGATCGCACTTTCATAAGCTTCTAAAGCATAATGAGTGGAACCTCGGTTGTAATATGCTTCAATTAAATCAGGATTAATTTTTAATGCTTGGTTATAATCTGCGATCGCTCCTTGTTCATCTCCTAAAAGACGACGAGCATTTCCTCGATTGCAATACGCTTGAGAAAAATCAGGAACAAGCTCTATGGCTTGAGTGTTATCATCAATTGCTCCCTGTAAATCTTGCAGGGCTTCACGAGCAATACTCCGACCATAATAAGCTGCGGCTAAGTTATCATTAATTTGCAATGCTCGATCGTAATCTTTAATTGCGCCTTTATAATCTCCTATAGAACGACGAGCCGCCGCGCGATCGCAATATCCTTCTGCTAAATTAGGATTGAGTTGTAATAGGCGATTACTATCTTCAATTGCACCTTGATAATCTCCCAATCGCCGACGAGCATTAGCGCGAAAGCCATATACTAAAGCTAGAGTCGGATTTTCTTGTAATGCTTGGTCATAATCTGCGATCGCACCCTGATAGTCTTCAAGAGTACTACGAACCAGACCTCGCTCACAATAAGCTTGCACATCATCAGGATTCAGCTTTAATGCTTGGTTAAAATCTTCAATTGCTTCATGATAGTTTTTGAGGTGAGCAAGCACCAAACCCCGATTATAGTACGCTCCGGCAAAGTTGGGATTGATTTTTAGGGCGCGGTTGTAATCTGCGATCGCACTTTGATAATCTGCTAAAGCGTAGTGAGCATTACCTCGGTTATGATAAGCTTCCGCCAAATTAGGATCTAATTTTAATGCTTGATTATGGTCAGCGATCGCTTCTTGATAATTGCCTAAAATATGGTGGATGTTACCGCGATTGCTGTAAGCTGCGGCAAAATGGGGATGCCATTGTAAAGCTTGCTGAAAATCTGCAATTGCTCCTTGACGATCGCCACGTTCAAAACGAGTTACGCCGCGATTATGATAAGCGTTAGCAATATCAATATTGATATTATCAGCTAATTGGGTACTCATTTCGATTGTTTGGATATAATCTGCGATCGCTTTATCGTAGTTTTCCAAAGCAAAGTAGGCATTCCCCCGGCTGTGGTAAGATTGCGCTAGATTGGGATCGATTTGTAATGCGATGTTATGATCTGCGATTGCGCCTTGATAATCGGCTAAAAAGTAACGAGCATTAGCGCGGTTGTAATAGGCTATGGCAAAATTAGGATTAATTTCGATGGCGCGATTAAAGTTAGCGATCGCATTGCGATAATCTTTGAGTTGACCACTTAAAATCAGCCCTAGATTATGGTAAGCTTCGGCATAGTCAGGATTTAACTTGATTGCTTGGGTGTAAGCTGCGATCGCGGCTTGATAGTCTCCTTGCAAATTTTGGTTTAATCCTTGGTTAAAAAAATCTTCTGCATTCATATAACTTTTTTGGCTTTTGACATTCTCTAGCCTAAAACATTGGGATTGTTAACGATATGTTTTTAAAATTATTCCAACTACTATTGTGCCGGTTGCTAGCATTTTTTGTTTCAATCGCGCGAACGGGTTTCATTTATTTGAAAGTCTAATTAAAGCTTAAAAGTTATGAACAGCATAATTCACCCCATTAGGTTTCGAGTCATTGAGCGCAAAATCACACCCGAAAGGTCTTACTGGCATTTTAGAAAAGGTAAAACTTTTTACAACCCATTAAATTTACCAGATGGCGATATTGAATTCATGTTTGGCACAACTAAAAAGAAAGTTGTTGTTGAGTTATTTCGGATTAATGGCGGAAAAGTTGGCTACTATCTAGCAGACTTACGCCAAAAAAAATACTACTACTGCGGGCAAGATTGGGATAGTGTAAGAGTGCAGTTGCGCGAGCTTGGCATTGGCAGAGACGATCCAATGGAGTAGGCGATTACAAAAATCCTCTTGAAAAGTTCTTCAGGAGGGGTTTTAGTTAGTTCTATTTAGCTTTCAAGACATCAACTAATCGCCTATGGTCTTTATCTCGTTCCCAGTCTCCGACTGGGAATGCCGTCCTTGAGGCTCTGCCTCAAGACTCGCAGCAGAGCAGCATTTCCCGACTTTGCCTGGAAACAAGGTTTTAAAGGAGTTTCAGCTTAAGTTGACACTAATGGCAAGATGCCCACCCCACAATATTGGATAATTTCTTTTTTGGAGTTCCCTGATTACAAACCCTAAAATGCTTTTGCGATAAAACAATTGATAATTGCTATATCTGAGATAAAGACAGAGTAGATGTAGAAGATAATTTATCGTCTACCTTTTCAGAGTTGCTCTGCATAATTTCAAATTTGCAGTCTGAAGAATAATCAGGTAACTCATAACCAACACTCTTAACATGAGCCAACATCAACTCATCTCGTTTATGCCAAACAGCAAATATTTTCTCCCTACCATCATGTAGTGTTTCTAAATCAATTTGATAAACCTGATTCACTAGTTTTAGCTTCAAACCTAATAGATTTAGTAGTCGCCCAAGTATTTTTATGGCTGAAACTTTTTCTTTCTCGCCAACTAAATTAATACCAAGCGCTCTTTTAACATGCTTACTATGCTGAAAAGCAATATTTTTCAGCAATATCAAATCTGTATCGTTTTCATGAAATTCGCGTTTTTCTTCGAGAAACTGAAGCATCCCTAATGCTCTCATAGCTTCAATCTTGAGCGTATAAGTTTTTAAATCTGGAAGAAAAACTTTTCCTTCACCCCAAGACAATTGCTGATGCCATTCTTGCTCATCTCTAACGTGAAAATACTCGCTCTCGTGAGTTAAATAATAGTGAATTAACAGCTGACGATAATATCCTTGTTCATCCTGTAATTTCAGCCAAGGAGTAATTTCTACACCATATCTTTGTCTAAGAACATATTTATTAATTTGGTTGCGTTCTCCATCCGTTAGGGAATGCTTAACTAACATCTGCTCATATTCTACATAATCGATATCTTTAGCATTAGCGACAGCAGTAGCTACCGATAGTTGGTTTTGCTGCTTAATTTCTTTAATTTTACGTTTAATTTCTTTAGCTTTTTGGCGACTTTGTGCCCAATCTTTTTGAACTTTAACAATTTCTAAGATTAACCTTTTGCGGGTAGCTAAATCATCGGCATCGGTTGCTAAAAAGGCTAGGCGTAAATCTCGAATAATATTATTGTGAACTGCATTACTCCGCACCTGAATTTGATGCCCATCAGCAATCAAACCATCTTGCATCGATTGTCGATAGAGACGAATAGAAGCATTTACTCTTGCAGATAACTTCGCCCAAGTTCGCAAATGAATCGGGTCATAAACTAAGGGTAAATCCACATCTATTTTATGTAGGGGACTCAGCAAAGCTAAGTTTTCTTTTTGATTTTCTTGATACCAATCAGATAACAAACGGTAATTTGTACTCCCACTACCAATTAAACCAATACCTCGTTTAGCACACCAGACAACACGCGGTACATCATCCCGGACTCTTGCTAACGCTTGTCTTGCTTCTGAGTCAGGAATTACCCCTTGAAAAATGCCATAAACACGGTCGAAATGTTGGACATCAATACTAATTCCCGTACCAAGGCTAGGAGTAACAAAAACGCCGTCATATTCCGAGATTTTTTGATTAATCGCTGCGATAAAATCAACTGCTGCGTGACCAGGTGTATTTGTAGTGTGACTACTAACTACCAGAGTTTTAGGAAATTGTCGCCGTAATTTTTGTAACCTTTCTTTCAAATAACGTTCAATTGTTTCACAACTATAACGCCCAGCCCGACTATCAGTAGTAACATAACATTTACGTCCAGCAAGTAAATCCAATTCTAGTTGGTGAATTAGCGGTGTTGGATTCGGTGAATCATAAAAAGTTATGTCCCAACCTTGCTGAGGTTTCCACTGATTGAGAACTACCCAAGGTGTTAATTTAATTCCTGCCAATCCCTGTAAATATTCAAGTGAAACATCTGATAAATCAGCATCTTGAGCAATTACTAACCCCCCACTTGTTAAAACTGTTGCAATGAGTTGCTGGAATAACTTTAATATTTTTACCCGTTTATGCTTACAAGTATTACTATTTAACAGATGCCATAAAGATTGCTCTACTTCATCTAAAATTACTATTGCTCCCCGCCAATGTTCTGGGTTAAGTTTCCAAATCGAATCAACGCACAAGCCGATAGATTGCTGAGGGAATAGAGAGCGCAGTATGGGAGGAGCAGGGGTAAGTGTTTTATTAATCTTTTTCTCCCCATCTTCTTTATGTGTTCCCCATTGAATACCAATTTTTTCACACAAGAATCGTCCAAGTAGGATTCTGTGAGTAATTAACAAAACGGGTTGGTTTCGACTTTTTGCTTGTTGAACAACGCCTTGTAGTGCCGTAGTTTTCCCCGTTCCTTTCGCTGATTTGACTCCTACTAATCCAGAGGTGGGGAAAGGTATTTCATCTATATAAGGACGGTTGAAGGTAAGTGCCGCAGGAATACTTAACTCAGTGTGGGGTTTGGTTTGAGCAAGGTAAATTTCTAAATCAACACTTTGGCGATAAACTTTCTCGAAACTATTTGTACCCTTAGCAACAATAAACTCATCAACCCCTTTTTCTATTCCTGGAAGTTCGATGACTTTTACAGGACAATTTTTTTGCTGAAATAAACAGCCAAGTTGAGAAATAGCATTATTTACAGCAGCAATTGTTTTGGGTTGAGTTTCAAAATCAAAGCAAATGTAAAAGCTGCGCTTTGTAATCGCAAACACGGCTAAATCAGGAATTAGCTGACGACGGGTAACTTTACCAAATTCATCTTTCACAACCCGATAACCACTGGTAATTCCGGGAATGGCAATGGCTACATATCCTTGCGTCAACAATGTGGCTGCTTTCTTTACACCCTCGCAGATGATAAGGGGAATGTTCTGTTGCATCACCCATTGCCAAAAGCCTTCAGCCTCGCCATCAGGAGTAATGGTGATATTATCAGGCATGACCAGATTGTAACGCCCAGCGACTTGCTGCCACACTTGCAACGTTACCCGCAAACAAAACACTCGCGTTGGTGTGCTGGGAGGATGCTCGTACTTGATGGACTTGCCATTGTGATTTTGTCGGGGTTGGTTTGGCTTAAAGCATCCCCATTCCATCATTTGCCAATTATTCAGAGGGTCTAGTCCCGAACACCACCAACCACCTTCTGTAATGTGAGCGTAACGCTGCAACCAAGTACTTTTCACCATTCCGGTATTGGTGCGGGGGAGTAGCTCAGAAATCAACAGGTACTCATAAGCTGTTACACCTTGGAGCGACCTAAAATTCAGCTGCACTAAGTGTAAGTCTATACCACTACTCTTGACTAATTCTTCAAGGTGTTGAGGGTGTAAATAGTGCAGATGCATAGGGAAAGGCTCGAAAGTTAAGACAATGAGATTAAAACAGTAACATGCATCTGCTTTTTTTTAATACGCGAGATTGCGAGGCTTTTATGATGCTTTTTTTACTTTGTTACTGGAGATACATCGGTTAGAACTGTAGTGGGTTATTCTGCTTATTAGATCCCCGAAGTAATAATTTTGTATTGTGATATTTGTTCGCTTTTAATTTTTATTTATCAGTAAATTTCTGCGTTAAGGAATGCGATCGCCCTATAACATCGCTATAAGGTAATATCTTCATATACTTCAGCAAAAGCTTTACACTGAGCATCCACTCTATACCACGCCTGTAACCTCTCTGAATGAATACAAAACGCTTACTCTAGATAGTCCTTGAACTCTGCTCCAAAGGTTTGAGATAGTCTGAAATATTAATTTTTATTTGCGATCGCAGCTAATACAGATACCTCAACGTAAAACTTTTACTCCAGTAGCACGGTAACTTCTCAAGCTGATTGGAGGTAAAATAAACAACAACTTTTAAAATAAGTTCAATCTGCTTTATAAACCCTTTGCTTTTAGTTGCGAATGTTAGGAAATATGGCTTTGTACTTTTTCATTTTTCCGTGTGTTTGTTTCATCACTGGCTATTTTTTATTCAAAAATAGAAATAATGAAATCTCACATTTAGTGACTGTATTTGCAGCTATCAGCCTGATTTTGGGTTTAATGTTGGCTCCTTGGCAGATTTTACTTCTACTGTTAACTCTTATTCTTATCAGTACAAGCTACGAGTATTATACAAACAAAATAGTCAGCAGAGAAACACAATCTACACAACAGCCAGTTCCCAAATCGGAACCAGATTATCACTTAATCTACCGTGGAGCTTCCTATCGTCATGACCTCAACCCCAAATTAGATGGAGAAACCACACCATCAGTAACCCATAAGTTGAGCTTTCGGGGATGTATTTATGTTGTTGGCGCCGATCCTAATACGCAATCGACTGGAATCATTACACCACAAGCAACTCATAAGTTGAGCTTTCGAGGAAGCACCTATTCTATAAATAGAACTACGCACAGAGAAATTAAAGAGCAAAGTAGTTAGAAACTTGGTGCAAGTCTTTGAAAGTTTACATTTTATTGGCTCATATCTTTCAAATCCAAGAGGCGATACAATGGGCTATGACAATCTCTAACACTACACTACCGATGAGGTACTGGTGCTATTTATACCAAATTTTGCTATGGCACCTACAATTTAATGTCATTTATAGACTTTATGTTCAGCAATATGTGATACCAAAGGAGAGCCTAGCAGCGATCGCACATCCTCGACTATTGCCTACCGAACTCAATGCTGCTTGATTATGCGATCGCTATAAATCATCACCATTTTAAGAAATACCTCATACAGATACTTTGAAAAATGGTATTAATATATGGCTTTGTCAAGATTCCTAAACCGCAAATAATGTTAAAAAATAAGAAAATATTGTGGAAACTACTATTGAGAAAGTTTATTTTTTATATAAGTGAAGTGGAACTTCTTTAGTAAAAGACATATCTAGTTAGTTTGATTATTAACTATTCACTCCTTGGGGAGGCGGTTAGTCTCCAGAAATAGACAACATATTTTTAACCTGAAAAATTATGTGGAAATCAAAGTTAGTATTTAGATTGATACTGTCGGCTGCGGCGGTCGCCACTAGCATACAGCTAAGTTCAGCCAGTAACTATGCTATTACTCAAAGTAAATCTTCCAATCCGATTGTTGAATCTGGGCAACAAAATCAAGCTTTAGAAGATGGCAAAGTTGCTATGGCAGGAGTTGGCATAGGAGCGATCGCAGGCTTACTAGTTTCTGGTTTATGGTATCAGAAACGTCGTTACCGCAAAATCCAGTCACGTGCCAAAATAAACCGCTTTCGTGAAGAGTTTCTCTGCGGCTCTTTAGCAGATTATTACTTATCTAATTCTAAAGCAAATTCTTCACCTACAAATTCTCGGAAAACTTTACCAACACCCACTAAAGAAGAATTCCCTAATTCTGAGGAAATTTTCGTAACGCCAATTAAAGAAGAAATATCCGATCCCTCTACCTCTGAAAAAAATAATTTAGCAGCAGAATCTATGCCAACTGCACTATCTGACTGTTACTACAAGTTAATTGAGGAAATTGTT
Organism: Nostoc sp. DedQUE08; assembly: GCF_034530895.1. Classification (NCBI taxonomy): domain Bacteria; kingdom Bacillati; phylum Cyanobacteriota; class Cyanophyceae; order Nostocales; family Nostocaceae; genus Nostoc; species Nostoc sp. DedQUE08. Next base: position 1,417 of record NZ_JAVRCD010000079.1, on the reverse strand, counting down.
AATACTGACCTCAAAGGTCAAATCAGTTCTAAAGATTATATATATCGTCAATTAGTAGAAAATGTGAGCAGTGGTAATGATGAAATCTTTGAACGCTGTTTGAGCGATCGCTTGCATTCCACCCAATCTGAACTACATAAAGTAATAAATTCTCCTAGTTTATTCCAAAAAGAGACTCCTGAGTTAAAGAAAGCTCGTTTGAATCGTACCTTGAAGGCATTACAAAGTATTCAAGGGGAATGGGAAAAAATCCAAAAACAAACACTAAATTAAGCTTCAGTTAACCCAACTGTGCAATAAATTCTCACAGACTCAAAAGCAAGAAACTTTTCAGTCTTGTTACCAAATATAACTAGCATTTTTAGTAATGATATCGAGTTACTTTTCCCAAATCCAATTGAAGTTGATTACTGAACTAATCAAAACACTAAACAAAAAGACTAAGTAGTTTGCTAGCTCTACTCACATAACAATATCAGCAGTCAACTTCCAAGGCTGACTGCTGATATTGTTAAGCTCTGAAACTAAGCCCCTACAGCTTCCTTCGCGGCATACAACATCTCAGCGTTGATTTCTTTGAAACCGCGATCGCAGACACGTTTCTTGGTGCTGTAATAGTTTTATATTCTGTTAACTGAAGTTATTATTGAATAGCAAGTAAAACTTATAATTTGCATTTTACAAATAGTTGCGATTATTTCCAAGCTAGACCAAGACTTTCTTATACTTGCTATACATGCATATAATGGGATTATTGAACATCCGTAACTGGTGAAGAAAATGGCTAAAACATTAACAATACAGTTGTCAGATGAATTAGAAAGTAAATTAACTGTTCAGGCGGAAAAACTGAATCTATCTTTAGAAGATTTAATTCTGCAATCGTTATCTCAATCAGCTAAACAGGAAAATATCTCCGAATTCGATCCAATTTTACCTTTACTAGGTACATTGGAATTTGATAATTCTGATGTAGGAGAAAACCACGATAAATATCTCCAGCAAACTTTGCAGCAGGAGTTAAAAATTGACGAATAAAGTCTTTATCGATACATCGGGGTGGGCTAATTTATTTATTGCAACTGAGTCCTACCACGAACAAGCAAAGCAGTGGTTTCAACATAAACGTCAGCAAAATTAAGCAATGGTAACAACTAATTATGTTGTTATTGAACTGGTGGCTTTGCTGAATAGCCCTTTACGAGTCCCTCGTCCGCAGTTATTTAAATACCTAGAAGCTGTGAGAACTGCTCCTTATATCAACTTGATTTATATTGAACCAACAATAGATTCAGCAGCTTGGGAGCTACTCAAAACTAGAGAAGATAAAGCTTGGTCTTTGGTGGATAGCACTTCTTTTATATAGGACTTACGCAACTGTCACAAGCAATGGCGCAGCGTAGCTGCGCTCCCGCGC
>NZ_JAVRCD010000078.1:0-33374 GCF_034530895.1 Nostoc sp. DedQUE08 | reverse complement strand
GAATAACTAGTGTTTGTAGTTGCTCAATTATGGTAAATATCGTGCCGATAACCTGAAAAATCTCCAGAATTCTACCTGCTAGTCGCCCTGTGGCGGCTAAAGCTTCTGAGCTTATACCAACTGCTTTTGCAGCATTCGCTACGGCAGTAGCGGTTTTTGATTCTAGTACTCCGATTGCCCTACCTAACCCATCAATTCGAGAACCGACACCATTTACTAACTGCCTTAATCCTGTCGCCTCAGTAGCAGCATTAATAACAGCGTTTGTGGCTTTTGCAGATTCAGTAATTGCCTGCCCCGATTTTGTGACAGCTTGATTAGCTAATCCCTTTGACAAAGATGATTCTCGTGCGGCGCTAACTGCGATATCTTCTACTTGGTTGAGTCGCCTGAAGGCATCGGCCGATTGTTTTTCAAGTAATGCAGCTTTCTTTTGTGCATTACCAGCAGCATCAAATGCATTGTTGGCAACTTTTGTTGATGTCCCTGCGGCAGTTGATGCATTATTTGCTGCATCATTAGCTTGATGAGCTAAACGAGAAATCCTGGCGATTTCCGCTCTATCTGCACCCGCATCCTGGGCAATCTTAAGCGCTTTAGCTAGACCATCATCAGCAGTTTTTTCTACTTTAAAAAGTTTTTCTAGTGCTTGCCTTGACTGCTCTATAGCATTGTTAACTTGTGGCTGTAATCTATTGGTTATAACCACCCCAGCAGCAGTTACGGCTTTTGCAATATCTGGCTGCAATGATGACTTGATTGAATTCTTGAGTGATAATTCATCTACTGGTTTGATATTTGCAATTTGTTGCTTTAGTGCATCAATTTGGCGCTGTAATTTATCGCAACAATCGCATTTCCCAGCGCAATCAAGCGCTGATTGCATACTCCCAATTACGCTGGAGGTACTCATATATTTAGCCGCAATTCCTATTTTTTAATTGACTAGATAAACCTTCAATCTGCGCCCAATCAGAATTGCTGATGCACTGACCACTACAGCCAGTGCCGCAAGCAACTTCACAATCGGATAGTGATTGGTAAATCCCTGGGGTGCTATATACAGATTTTTTTATGCAAGCGCCGTTAACACAGTCATATTTCTCGCTCGGATTGGGAACGAACGATTTGGAGACAATATAACCATTGCCCCAGTTTGCAAGAAAAATTCTTCCATCACACGACGAAATCAAATTCATGGTTGGACTTGCGCTAACCAGAATCGGATTGTCGTCTGCAAAGCCAGGATAAGTTTCTGTATAGTCGCGGTTTCCAGTGTTATACAGTCGAGTTATTAAATTCCAAGTACCCGATACGCCACATCCTGACATTAGTAATTATCCGGGTCAATTGTTGAATTTGTGTCAATTTTTGCAAGGCTCAAAGTTAATTGATCTTGCCTATATGGGGTGTTATTAGTTCCTCTTGTGGTGAAACTTGAAAATCCGTCTGTAACGATTAAAGACTGGTCAGGATTTGCATCAAAGTTGGTTTGAGTGAGATAACTTTTAGCATTGACCGCAATTGCGACTAAATGACCTTCTGCTGTTGCTGTAGAAGGAGTTGATAATCCTGCTGTTTGTAATGTTGAATCAGGAATAAACAGCCCTGCGCTTGGTGTTGTTGCACCACTTGCTAAACGTGTTGCACCTGTTCCAAAAATTTGAACAATTGTAGGTTCTGCCATGAAACGGATTTTTTTATGAGGTGAATAAATCCGTTGTATGAACTAATCAAAATAATGTAAATGTTCCACTTTTATGTAAAAGCAGCACATTTGCTGAGGACGTGGAAGCCTTGCAGTGAATAGGATTAATCCAGATTTTGCTATTAGCTAAAAATAGAAATATTCCGGTTTAGCCATTGGGAGTGGTTAAACCGGAACAGTTAATAAGAGAAGGTCGAAATGAAAAATGATAGAGAAGGTCAAGCTGCTGTTATCTCAAATGCGGATTGCTCGAAAATTCGCACCAAAATCAGGAGCCGCAAATACAAATTACTTTTTGATTTGGCTTGGTACACGGGTGAGCGCTGGGGTGCTTTGGTTAAGCTGCGAGTAACCGATGTTTACAGCGACGATGGCAGTCCACGTGAGTATATCAATTTTCGAGCCAGAACGCGCAAGGCTAAACCTAACAGTGAACGCAAGACACAAGACCCAGCCAAACGCAAAAACCGACAAGTACCAGTGCATCCAGTTCTTAGAGAGATATTGCTTGCATACAAGCCAGAATCAAGTTCTCTGTGGCTGTTTCCCGCTCGTGATGGAGACAAACCCATTACCTTGAGGTGGGCAGATGCGATTTTACGAGCTGCGGTTGATAAAGCTGGATTATCAGCTAAAGGAATCAGCACTCACAGCACCCGCCGGAGCTTCATTACCAATCTGGCCAACAAAGGCATCAACTTGGCGATGATTAAAAAAATTACTGGTCACTCTGATTTAAAAGTGCTTTCGGCGTACATCGAGGTGACTGAGGATGACATGAAAAACGCGATCGCAACTCTATGATCAGCAAACTCCTATTCCAAGCTTTGGGGACTGGGGAATAGGAAGTGGGGAATCTGTGGTTGCCAATCCCCCAACTCCTAACTATTGACTGCTGTGTAAGCTATAACTAAATTGCTCAACTTGTGGGGCTTGGACTATTCAAAAATCACAAATTTTGTTTGCTCCAGCCCCACTCCCAACAGTAGTCACTCTTCCACAATCAGAGCCATTTCTATAAATTTTTACTTCTACTGTCGCTTTTTCAACCGTTGACGCACTTGCTGTAATTATGGACTTTTCAGGAGCAGAAAACTTTGCCTTGTACGGAAGCACTGCTTCAACACTTTCTATTCTTGAAGGTGCCTTCAGGTCTGTCGTACTCATGATGACATAGCTTCCGTAAAATTTGCTCCCGTGAGTTCCAATCCATTCAATCTCGTACTTATCTGAACCGGTAGAAGATTTTGTAACGACGGTTGAGCTAGAAACTGGGTTTGAGCTTGTGATCGAATTTAAGTTCACTGGAGGGGCACAGAAAGACGTACAAGACTGTAACAGTGCTAATCCAGCAAGAACTGATAGTCTAATGAAATTTTTCATTTCTTAGTGAAAATTATAAGTACAAATTTATAATTCCCAGTAATTAGTTATACGTTGCTATACCAAAAACAGATTGCTTTCTCAATCTCGTGGGGGCTGCTTATCTGCGATCGCAAACCTATAACCCCATGTGACAAAGTTTGCTCTCTTAAGTAAGCTGAACTAGGATAACACCTAACATTCGCTGCATTCGATTTACTCGTGATCGCACTTTATCCTATTTGTGCGATCGCTTTTTAAAGGAGAAAAAATATGACTACTACAACCAACAAAGAACTGACTGTAGAGGAACTGATTCAAGAGTTACGAGACTTTCCAGGTGATGCACATATCTGCTTGACGGACGCCTACGGTGAAACGTTCACCATCATCGGTTTTGAGGCTGGGTCTGACTGTGTGAATATGGTCATTTCCGAGGATGGTGATGATCGCGATGATGGCGAATAAACCCAAATACAGCAGTTTCCGCTACGCTAACAATCATGTAGTCTCATGCTGGCAAGCGCTATCATAACTTTTTTTCATTTACCATCTACGATCGCGATACTTGTCGATCGCACTGTGCCGGATTATAATGTCAGGCTTTTACTAGTTGATGCGGGAAGTAGGGTTTTGCGAGTCGTTTTTTGCGATCGTCGGATTTGAGCCAGATGCCATCGGATCTAATGTCAGTAATCGTGGCGAAGGTTTCATTGAGCTTGCCAGCCAAAATAACAACTCTATCCCCCAGACTAAAATCCCTTCTGGGGGAGCGTTCGCAGCACTGCAAGTCGGTAAAGGGCAGACTGATTGTGCCTCTTCCTGGGACATTGCAACTGCACTCCAAATCGTCATCAAAAATCATGAATACTTTGACTTCGCATTTGAACATCAAACTCCAGTAGATAGCTTTCTCCTCAAGCAGGGGCAAGGAGCGCAGGGGGGACTCGCTTTCTGTTGATTGTAGTACACAGCCTTTGTCATCAAGGCGATCGCAATCGCCTCGGATCACCTTGCGATCACCTTGCGATCGCCTTACCGGATCACCTTCTGAATTGCTTGCTGTCTCTACGTTTCCGGCAAAGGTGATCCGGTCAATTGTCTGAACATCGATTTTTTTTTCTGATTCGGGATTTTGTAAAATTGCGATTTCAGGCATACTTAGAGGATCACCTTCGTTACAATTGGGTAAAACCTCTTGCTCTGCAAGGCTTACAGAATTGTTAAGAAGGTGATCCGTCAAGGTGATCCTAAGGCGATCGCAAGGTGATCCATCGTTTTTATACATCTTTGGCGACTCGCTAATTACCTCCACTTGACAAGGGCTTGAGTCATTTTCAAAGGTGATCCGCTGAGATGATGTTACTGTTGCAGTTTGTAAAGGACTTTCTGTACTACAGTTTTCGGACTCACGGGCTATGTAATACAGCTTTGCAGTACCGCTAAAGCTTCTCTCATCAAGGATTACTAGTCCGTCTCTTGCTAACTGTCCTAAACATCGTCGAGCATTACCTGGTGTTGTCTTGAGGTAATGGGCCACTTCTTCGGCTTGATATTTAACGTTGGCGTGTTCTTGGAGGAATTTAACTATCTGGTCTTTGGTAGATAGATCCGGGGAACCTAGCTCTTGCCCAATTTCCTCTAACAGCGAGAAACTAAAGTCTTCTTCATTGAAAAACAGGCGATAGCTTGTAGGGAATCGGCGCGATCGCGATTTCTCGATCGTGAGAATTTTCTCTTGGGGGTTGGCGCTGGGGTTGGGGTCTTTCTCCAATTTGATAACTTCTGAGACAGCATTTCTAACTGCTGTCGTCCCCCTAGACCCTCCGTTTTTGTTGGTGTGGTGAACGATGACTACGGTTATTCCGGTTTCTGCTGCGAACTTGTTTAGCTCCAGGACGGGGCGGGAATACTCTGTTCTGTTTTCGTCGTAAAGGGAGTAGCGGTTAACAAAGGTCAGGGAGTCGATCATCACGATCGCAGGTTTAAATTCGGCAGCGTCTTCATACAGAGTTGGCATAGCGTCAGTATTCCAGCCAAATCTGACTCCTGTTTTGTTGCGCACTTCTGTACCTGGTTTAAACCCACGCTTGTTAAGCGCCTGAAGCATATCGTGTTTTGATTCATCACCCTGGTAGATAAGAACGCGGCGGCTATCGGCAGTGGCAGGAAAGCCATTCCAGTTTTTACCCTGGGCTATACAGTGCAGTAAGTCGTAAAGAAATTTGGTTTTACCAACGCCACCATCGGCAATGACTAATGCTGTGGTTGCCTGTGGAAGTATTCCGCCCAAAAGCCATTTCCTTCCCTGTGTGCCTACTTCCTCCTCAAGTTCATCTAAGCTTTTACGTGGCTCAACTGTGGCGCATAGCGATTTCATGTAAAGGTCTTCGAGGTCTTTAACTCTTCTGCCGGGGCTAGCATTAGCTAATTCTTGAAGCTTGTATAGTTTCAGACCAGGATTAGAGGTTTTAAGGTAAATATTTTCCAGTTCATTAATTAGCTGGTTGTAGTGCCACAGTTGATTTTCTTCTTTTGTTGGGGCTACTGGTGCTGAGAAAATTGTCTTAATTTTATTTTCAAATGCTACAGAAATCTCTGCCCATTCTGTCTGGGTATCGTAAGCCAATTGTTCAAGTTCGTTAGCCTTTCTGATTGCTTCTCTACGCCAAGCGTTTTCAATAACTAAAAACGCTAAACTATCAATGTTCACTGCACTGACAACTCTATCAAAAAGGCTAGCTAGCTTGTTTCTGCCACCAATTCTTAGTAGCAATTCATTATTTGATAACCAGCTAGTAACGTGCAATAAGTCTGTTGGCTGCCCTTTCTTACAAAGTCTGAGGCAGGCTTGGTAAATATCCTTGTGTGCCCCAATATAAAAGTGTTCTGGTTTCAATCTATCTTTGATTCTATAGATAGCATTCGGGTCAAGAAGTATTCCACCTAATATTCCTTCTTCTGCTTCAATGTTGCATGGTGGAAGCCTGTTATTATCAGGTTTAAAGTTTGGTTCTTCAGTATATGTATAGGGGATTACTACCATTTTCTTGTCCCCCGATTAGCTAGCTTTGAATTATTTGATGTGATAGAATACGGGAAAGTAACGGTTATTTGACCGCTTAATCTTATTAAGTATTTGTTCATTTTTTAATGATGTTGTTTTTGAATTGATTCACCAATCTCTAAGTTGGTGAGTTTTTTTTGCGTGATAATTCGCCTAGTTGCTGTTTAGAATCCACCTCCTGACTCAAACCACCTTTTATCCAGTTCGTTAACGAGATATTCCCATCCCTTCAGTGGCATCCTGTTGGGATAACCGTATTTTTGGAACGTGGCAATTATTTGAGGATCTTTCCAGTCGATAGCTAGAATTCCCATGATGTGCTGACATTCCCAGTAGGCATGAACAAGCTTGGTTAGATGGACAATGTACTTATGAGAAAGGGCTGTGATATTGGGAACAGGGCGGTTCACTTTAGCGGCAGACTCCTGAAGGAATTTTTGGATTCGCGGATGCTGCCATGTCCAACCCAAGCGATTAATCTCGGTTTCTAATTGGTTGATTGCTGTTTGAGTTGTCATTGGTCATTGGGTGTTAGATATGCAAATGTGGCTCCCACTGGTAAGTCGCCTCCGACAGACTTTGTTCTACTCGTTTGTAAAGATGTCCTTGATGGAAAATGAAACCAGGGAATTCAAGTAAGCCGACCAATTCCTTTGTTGCGACTATTTCCCCAGTGGTGATTTTTAGAATTATTTTCATGGTTAGTAATCAAGATTGGTCAATAAAAATAGCGGCTGTTCCTAGTGCTGGTTAGCCGCCGCAAAACTTTGAGTATTGAGGAATTAATTACCAACGCTGATCGCGTTCCAAGTCGTAAATTACTTTTTCTAGATACCAGTTGTCTGACTTGCCGGGATTTCGTCGTCTCTGCTGTAGTAAAAGGCGTTTTGCTGTGGCTACATCTCCTTTGAGCAAGATGAGTAAATCGCTTTGCAATGCTCTGTTTGTGGGGTCGTTCCGGTATGAGTGAGAGACTTTGCCGCGTGGAGTGGTGGCACGATGCGCCATAAAGTTTTTCCATCGGCAGTGAAGATATTCGATTAGCTGTATTACCGCGATTACGAGGTACAGGATTATTATGAGATTGACTAAAATTTCCATAGTGAATTGAGTTGGTAGAGCAACTCATTCCACCATCTACGGGGTCTATTGATGCTTGCATCAGAAGATACCCGTATTTGTGTTTGAACTTTTTCTCGTAACTCAAAATATTGCTATTCGTCACTTAAGTATCAAGTTTTACTAGAGTTCGCTAATAGAGCAGCAGTTCGTGGCGATCGCACTCCGATTTGAAGTGAGCGCAATACGCCACGAATAAAGCCGTTTACCCAAACAGGCAAACGGCTTTATTCGTTATTATTCGTTGGCTCTTGAATTAGAAGTGCTGTTCTGAGCCTTTTTTCAATTATTTCAGCATGAGCAAGAAATTGTTCTTCTTGCTTTTTGCTTTCGCTTAACCTTGCTTCTAGTCGGTCTTGATCTGATTTTACATATTCGAGGAATTGCTGTTTTAAGAGCAAAACCTCTTCTAGGAGTTTCCCAGAACTACTTCCACATTCAAACTTGTTTCCGATGAAGTAAGTATTGCTGTCGGGATTGTTTTCCTCGCAAGCCCTACTAACAAATCGGTTCTGCTGCCCAATCCCATCGACAAAGCCACTTCCTCCAAATCCTCCCAGTCTTTGTCTGTCATTCTCAGCATCCTGTTGTGAGTTTGCTCTAGATATTTCTTTGGTCTTGACATTTCGACTAAAATTCTCCACTGGCTTCCTCCCTGATTATTGCATAATGCAAAACTTCAGGCACCTTGACTTTTAGTTTTGCATTATGCATAAATATATAACATGATAATGCATAATGCAAAACCAATAGCGAAAACGTTTTATGCAGAAGTCCGCTCCCCAACGCCTGACAGTTCGCGTTGCAACTGGAGCAAGCACCCGCGCCACCTTGCGCGGAAACACCCTATACCTGATGCCCAATGACTGATGACTGACAACTGCATTCACCCATAAGTCGTAGCGTCGCGGGGTTAGCAGCCATTAAAAATCCAGAGCAAAGTGCCCTGGATATCCTCAACTAAAACTAAGTCGGTTCAAAAATAACTTGAAAGGGAAAACAGCATGAATGTAACAGAAATCAATTGAAAAGGCGATCGCAGCCAGGTAAGGATTGCGATCGCCGATCAATAATGCTTTGTTTTTAATATGTAGGAGATTTTACCAATGTCTAAGCCATTAGGCTACTACACGGCTTATACCCCAGGCGATAACTCACTTTTACAAACAGTTCAAGAGGAGTACGGCAGCACGTTCGAGAAAATGTCCAAGCGAGAAAAGCTGGTTATTCTCACCGTCTTGGCATCACATATTGGTTGCCAGCTAGACGGAGATGTTCGGGGGGAAATTTTTGTGATCGCAAAAGATATGAGAGATAAGCTCTCACTCTCTGACCAGGCAGGAGTAATGGAAGCGATTGTTTCTCAAGTGCGCTGGGGGCAGAATGCCGAACCTGTACACCACTCCTGAAGCTGCCAAGTTAACCAACATCCCAGAAAGCACGATCCGCAGTTGGTTAACCCGATATCCTTCAGTGTTCCAGTTTGAGATTCATGTCGTCAAGGACGATCACAAGCAAAATCTTTGGACTGAAGCGGGAATTGAACTGTTGCAGAGTCGGCGTGCATCGAAAATTGCAACAGATGACAGCGCAGAATTTGATGCAGAATCCGACGCACCCGACTTACTTGAGTCTCTGTTAGAGGAGGATGCACAGCGACTTGCAGAGGAATACTGGCGACTGCTCCCGGGGCGAACGTTGCAACGCATCAAGCAGATGCGGGACAATCCCACACCCCAACAGCGCCAAATAGTGCAACTATCAGTCCGCGCTGCCATCAACGCAGGAACCGAGCATCTACTCTTACCCACTTATCAGCCAAGACTTTTGGAGGGAGGAGATGAAACAGACTAAGCAGCAGCGCACCAGTAAAGTTGTCCCGTTCACTGGGGAATTTTACCCAGTTCCCGATCCAGAACCCGCACCAGCCGGGAATAATTTTGCTGCATTTTTAGTCATGCTTGCAGCTGCGTTAGTCGCCGGTTTAAGTATGGGTGCAATCTCCACTTATCAGAGCGCGGATCAAGTGCAACTGCGCGAAATGAAAGCTCAAAGCCAACAGCTTGAGAAAGTCAAAAACCAAGTTTGTAGATAGGAAGTAAACATGGGAATCCTTGCACGAATTACCAGCGCTGCAAAGTCCAGCAACAAGAATAATGAATCGTCGCTCTCCACTGGGGGCCACGGCATAGATAAAAACAAGGTGCTATCTCCAACAGATCCAACCGTCATTAACCCAGTGAATGCGGGGAGTTGGGAGACTGTCAGGACAGCATCCGTCAATGATACACCACGTTACTTTAATAAGGCTGAGGCTGACGCACTCAAGCGAGTTGCAACTCAAAAAAGAGAGGAAGCGCGTCAGGCGAAACGCGCCTACAAATCTCTCAAAAAGCTTGAAGAATCAGACGCACAGGTACACACTGCTCATCGTAACTACATTAGGGGAGTTGCTGACAGCGAACTTGCCAAGAAACGGTCTGACGCAACGACCGCAAGGCACTTGCACACGCTGCGCCCTGAATACGCTCGACTTGGCTTTGGTCTAAACCGCGCTGAAAACAAGGCACAGCAACGCATCGACGAACTGAAAGCCAAAATCAAGGAAAAATACTAATGGCAAAGGCGGTACACCTGGGGGCTTGGTTCCTACTGGGATGTATCGCCTCTAGCTTTGTGGCTTGGCTAGGGGCGCTGCATCCTGCTTTATTCCGGGTGATGTGGGTTGTCTATATTATGTCGTGCGCTGCGCTCTGCCTAGCATTGCTAACAGATGACGCGGTGAGACAGTTTCTCAAATTAGCGGAACCCGATTATTATGCCTTGCTGATTGCGATCGCAGTTTCGATTGTTCTGGGAGGGATGCTGTCATGGCTTCTCGGTGGTTAAAAACCAACTGTTTGCTAGCTAGCGCGGCTGCATTTTGGCTAGCTGCACTTTCTCCGTTACCCCAAATTGGCAAGGGAATCAGTTACACCTTGGCGCTGGTGGCGTCGGTGCAATTAGTCCAGGAGTCACACCGACTCATTCGACAAGATGCGCGACGTGCAGCGCTAACAGCTATGAACGAAGAACTCGAACAAGTAGAAATCGGGCTGCACACCCAACAGCAAGAGCAAGCGCTCTATGAAATTTACGGCGCTGCACCGACTTACCCGCCAGAAGTCGATCGGGAATTAAAAACTAGCCTGGAACACTTATATAAGGAGCCGAGCGCGGATCGAGGTAGCGAACTTCAGACTTCAACTTCAGAGGCAAAAGCTTTCTATTTGGCTGTGAAGTCGCTAATTGAAGTCAAGGGAGAAACTCACGTAATTGAAAAGGTGTTGCGGCTGGGAGGTGGGCAGTGGGAGAAGGGTAAACAGGTGTTGCAACAAATTTTAGAGGAGGGACAGAGGAATGGATGGTAACGAAGTACTAAGTTTGGTGCTTGTCAAAATGGCATCGTCTCCAGTCAAGGCGGATCGAGAAGCGATCGCGCGAATTGAGCGGGAATGCCAAGCGGATATTCTCAAAATTACTACCTCCTTAGAGAACTCGCGGATCATCGCCGAAGCCCTGAACAGCCACGAACAGGGCAAAGGATTAAAGATATTAGCAACAGGTCTGTTTTGGTCTGGTGTTATTGGTATTGCCACTATGTTTGTCAGACCTTCTTATGTCTGGTGTGGCGTGTCATTGGGCTTCGTGTCTGGTATTGCTGGCAGAGTTATGGAGCCTTTCAAAAGTTGAAGGCGATTGCAACAAAATTTAGATGAGGGTCAACAAAATGAGTAGTAATTTCAAAGTCACCATACCTAACGCCAGTAAGATGATCAACGCAATTGAAAGCTTTGAAATGAGTCAGGGTGAATTAGAAGTGCACTTCCCTAAAGAGATAAAAATTCTTGAAAACTCCCCTTGCAGCGCTGTTAGTATAGCCTATCCGAATGGTGAAGGCTCAATAATTATTGAGAAGCCAAAACCATAGTTAATTCAAAGGCGATGGCTGCGCCAACGCCAAGGGCGAACGCATTTTTGAGGAGTGCGATCGCTTTTCCCAATACTCGAACTTCGGCAATTCAAAATAGTTTTCCCCAATGAGAAGTAGATGAAAACCTACTTCATTTTGGGATGGATTTTTAATGGGAATTTCATGAAAAATATTGAACACGCTCTTAAGGAGGCTAACGGAAGACTCCGTATTTACGGCATCAAAATTGAACAAATTGGTGTCAGGCTTTATTTGCGTGCAACACTTCCCCCAAAACCTTTGGCATTAAAAAACGGCTGGCATCAACAAAAAATAAATATTACTGTCGCTAACCTCGACGGTGTAAAGCTTGCTGAAAGAGAAGCAAAGCTTCTCAGACTAAAACTTGATACTAAAAACTTTGACTGGAATGATTATTTAAAACCAGAATCACAGAATAGTAAAGTGAAAACCATTGGTGAATTGATTCAAGAATTCGAGAAAGATTATTTTGAGAGAAGGCAACGTAATTTCAAGACAGAAAGTACATGGAAGGTTGAATATCAAACAGTTTTTAAAACACTGCCTCAACACGAAATACTTAATAATGAAGTACTAAAGCAAGCCATTTTAACAACTACTCCAGACACTAGAACCCGGAAACGATTTTGCCTGACCTTGCGATTGTTGGCTAAATTTGCTGATCTTGATTTTAATCCTAATTCTTATTCGGGAAGTTATGGCGCGAGAAGCAGGCAGACCCGCAGTCTGCCAACGGACAAATTAATTCTTGAATGCCATTCAAATCTAGGGGATGTGAAGTGGCAGTGGATATTTGGAATGCTTGCCACTTACGGATTGAGAAATCATGAAGTATTTTTCTTAGATTTAGAGCAGCTACGAGCAGGTAATAAAATTATTACCGTCCTCGCCGGTAAGACTGGTTACAGAAAAGTCTGGCCCTTTCATCCAGAGTGGTTTGACTCATTTGGCTTGCCTAATGTCAAAATTCCCGATATCAACTTAACCCGAAATAATTCTGCAATTGGCAGAACGGTTACTCAAAGATTTAGGCGAAATGATGGTTTACCATTTAGAGTTTACGATCTTCGCCATGCTTGGGCTATTCGCACTCTAGAGTATGGAGTCGACATATCCCTTGCAGCGCAGCAGATGGGGCACAGTTTGTCAGTTCACAGTAACCTCTACCACGCATGGATCAACGCCGAGCATCACCAAAGAGCTTTTGACTTGGCGATAAATAAAAGCGATCGCCCCCTGCCACCAGAACTTATTTGAAAATGATCACACTACTTAGAAATGATTACACCGCAAAAGGTCGTAGAGTTTACTGCATTGTGTACAGAGGAAAACTGAAATCAGTATTGCTGAGTAGTTTTAAGTGGAGACTCGAAAATAAGATGTACTACAAATTTCCATTTGAATATACACGAAAAAACCCTTGGACTAATCCGTTCGGAGATCGGCTTTAGTTTAAATCTGCAAATTTAAACTTGAATCAACTAACAGCTAGTTGCTGGTTTTTTGCGTTGCGATTGCAATGAGACGGTGACTCTTAATCTATTGGTTGCGGGTTCAAATCCCTCGTCACCCACTCTCTTCAGCCTTTGAAAATTTACCCTTGCCTAAATGAATCTTGCGTCAATCTCTGAAATCCCCTATTTTTGAGGATAAATTAAGGCTTTGACTAATTTAAATAAAAACCCTCTTGCCTCCTAGCATTCCAGTGGACACGCTCACTTTGCCTACTGGACGCTTAAAATGTGAGAGTTTAGCACGCGTAGGCGATCGCTTTTTATAATTAGGCTTTAAGATTATTGGATTTTTGGCCCGATGTACCCAATGATAATTTTATCTGGCCCTAATTCTTCAGAAAAATGAAGCCGCCAAGCCCCTGCACCAGTCATTCTTAAGTGCAAACTGAAGATACGATGTACATCATCAGGACACTTAAATGTTAGTTTCAGCTTTAATTTTTGAAGTCTAGAGTCACTTTCTGGAGTTGCTTTGCTAGGAATCAGGTCTAAATCACAAGCTCCATCTGTCCAAGTTTTACAGTAGTTTTCTAGTTCAAACAACTTGTTTACAACCTGCCTGAGCATTGGAGTTCTACAATAAAGGTTTTGGATCTGTTTGCTGACATTTTCGCAAAACTCCAGATTGGGAAATAATTCCTTTCTCCGATTCCAAAGATCCTCACCGTCAATAACTCCGGTACGAATACGTTTTTGTATCCACTGCGCGTGTTCCTGCACATGGTTGCTACGACTAACATGAATAATCTCTACAATGTAATCAATTACCTCTCCATCTTCATCAATTCGTCTGGCTGCGAGTTCTAGGTGGCTTAAATCCCAGCATTCTTCAAAAAGCAAGCTAACTGCGATCGCATCAAGCATATAAGCAATACCAAGTCCAATTGCAGTTTCTCCCTGATGCCAAAATTCAGACAAGCCAGCATTATTTTCAATCTCTTGAATATCTGAATTTGCAATATTAGTTGAGAAAGGACTTCCTGTTGCTAGAGTTCTAATAAAACCTCGTTCAACTTGATCTACTTCCGGATCATTAAGCCAACGACGTAAAGGATAGTCAGGTGCAAGTATAGTTGTATGAAAGTTATCTTTAGTGCGAAGATAGACTTTCACACCCTGAGCTTTGACAGCCTTTATAGTGTTAATCGAAGTTCGACATCCATTGTCGCGCTGTTTGCTTATCAGAGGTAGGATTTTGCAGAGAAAGTTCATTTAATACTAGGTCAATCTCCACGATCTACTCTCCAGCAGGTTCTAACAAAACATCCAAACTTTTTTCCCACTCATCAAAGAATCCATCAGGCCATCGATCAATTCTGCCATTCCGATCAATGCGTGGTGAAACTACTTTTGTCAAAGATTGTCCTTGTTTTTCTTGTTGCTGAAAGTAATGCAACTGGACATAATGCGGGGGAATAATGCCACCATGAACCGCAAGACGAATCCCGTTTAAAACATGATCGCTATGAGTTTCTATCACAACCTGAATATCACAACTAGCTGCTAGTGCTAATAGTTCTCCCATTTTGGCTTGTCCTCTAGGGTGAAGATGAGCCTCTGGGTTTTCAACTAGGATTAGTGTATTCTGAGGAGATGAAAGTATAGCTACAATAATTGATAAAGTGTAGGTAATTCCAAAACCAACGTTGGTTGCACGGTAACGATTACTATCTCCATAAAAATATTTAATAGTTACCAAACCCATCGCTGAGTTAGCTTCTATTTCGATACGTATACCAGGACTTACCTCTCTCATCCATGCTTCCACTTGATCTATCAGATTCATTGACTTTGCTTGTGGATAGCTGAGATTTGGTATGGGTATTGCTTCACGTCCATAAATATAGAGGAAATGCGCTGTATATTCTCCTCTAGTACCAATTTGTCTAAGTCTTCGGACTTGATAATCAGATATTTCATTAAATGAACGTGGGCCTATTCGTTCCGCTTGAAGGTAGTGAAAATATTTGCTAAAAATATATGATTGACGGATTTCAGATTCATTTGGTTCTGAAATTACATTTAAAACATCTTCTTCTTTCTTATCTGGGTTGTAATTAAAATCCCATATACCTTCATACTTTTCCCAGATAATCTCAAAGCTTATATGGTTATCTTTTGCACCCTCATAAAGGGCATCTTGTGCTGTACCAATACTGACTAATTCACCATTTAGCGCCAAGCCAGTTTTTGGCAATAAATCCTGTTGATAAGATTGGCGTAGTAATAGTAGTGATTGAAGCACAGAAGATTTTCCAGTGCTGTTAAGTCCAGAGATTAGTGTTAAAGGTCTAAATTCAAGCAACTGATCTTCAAATTTTTTGAAGTTAATTAGACGAAGATAACGAATCATAAAAGTACTTCCTGAATTATTTTACCAATAATCTCAAATCTATACTCAACTTTTTTAGC
Source organism: Nostoc sp. DedQUE08 (assembly GCF_034530895.1). Lineage (NCBI taxonomy): Bacteria > Bacillati > Cyanobacteriota > Cyanophyceae > Nostocales > Nostocaceae > Nostoc > Nostoc sp. DedQUE08. The sequence goes on along the minus strand of NZ_JAVRCD010000078.1, from coordinate 18,198 downwards.
AGCTTGGGATATAGATGCAAGAAATTCTTTATCATTATCTATATATTGAATAAAAATCTCAATTATTTTCTGTTTGTATTGCTTTAAAATTTGTATTTCTTTATCGTTTAGTTGACTAAAATATATTGACCAAGTTTCAAATAAAGATTTATTTAATGGAAACTTCCTATTATTTTTATAAGAGATTTTCCGAAAAGCCTTTTCTTCAAAAATATCATAAGCAGCCAGCATTGCTTTTTTAAATTTTTCCTTGATATTTATTAATTCAGAATCAGTTAAATTATTTATTTTAGATAAAGCTTCACTTAAAAATACATCCCTAGTGTTTTCTTTATAATCTTTATATGAAGTAAGCATAAATGCAAGATAACCAACTATAAACTCTCGGTCATCCATACGCTTTTTTTTAGATTCACTAAGTGTAATTACTTTTATAAATTCTGAAGAATTTGCAAGTTCTCGCAAGAATTTATTGGCTTTACCTGGGTTTAGAGCATGACGCAGTTCTTGATTTGAAAGCCCTACACCTCCAGTATTAATCCTTTTGAAGATATTATATTTGACTTCTGTAGGAGTCCCTTTTTCAATTAAATAGACTGTAGGTTGAGTTTCTAGGATTCGCCGTTGATATCTTAGTTCTAGTTCATCATAAGTTTTACCATTAAGATTTGTGAGGTATTCTAGTCCACTTAGCTTAAGTCTATCTTTACTTTTATCACTAACAAAGTGCTTTAAAGCAGATAGACGTTGTAAACCATCAACAACTACCCATTTATCATCATTAGTAGCATCTATATAAAAAGCTGGTAATGGAATCCGAATCAGAAGAGACTCAATTAGTTTACTTTTAGCATCTAGATTCCATATATTTGCTTGACGTTGGAAATCAGGTGCTAAATCAAGTGCTGCTTCATCAATTCGTCTTAATAATTGCTCAATAGTTGGTTGTCTTGTAGTAATATTAATTTTATCAGGATCATATTGAAAAGTAACTTTATCATATTGTTCCTCATCATTATTTTCTTCTAAAGTTTCTTCATCAGCTAATTCTGCATTGTAGTTACTCAAATCTGTCACAGCGCTTACTCCTTAGTATTAACAATTGTTTGTTCACTCAGTTATTAGTGATGCTTGGTGTTACTACATGAGCAAATGGGGCTTTTTAACTGGCGTATTTCAATCCTACTATCTTGCCAAATGACAGATAGACAAAAAGATTTCGCGCCTTTAGGTAACTAGTCTATTACTTGTTTACCTTCCCCAGCTAAATCAAAAATTGGCGCGATCGCCTCCGGTAAAGTCACAGCGATCGCACCTTAAAGCTAAAAACCTATGCTTCTGGTTTAACACCGAGCGATCGCTAAAACATTAATCTCAAAGTACGCGCAGTAAGCTGGGAATGCTTTCGATCGCTGACAGCTCCCGAATTTCTGCCAAAGCTTGCCTAAAATTGCCTTCTGGCACATCATGGGTGACAACCACAATCTCTGCTAATTCCCCTTGAAAGCCTGTTTGGACAACTGACTCTAAGCTAACGCCATAGTTGCCAAAGCAAGTACCCAATTTACCGATAACTCCGGGTTGGTCATTGGTGAGGAAACGGGCGTAAAATCGAGTTATCAATTCTGCCATCGGCGCAATTTGGCAGTATTCTTGATGCCCACAAGTTAATAATGGATTTGTAACTGCTGTATTAGTTTTGAGAACAGCAACTAAATTCAAAATATCCGAAGTGACAGCACTAGCAGTTGCACCAGCACCAGCACCGGGGCCAAAAAACATTACTTGCCCTATAGGTTCTCCTTCCACAAGAATGGCATTGTAAACGCCGTTGATGCTAGCCAAAGGGTGGGCTTGAGGCACTAAGGTAGGATGAACTCTGACAGAGAGGGAAGATGAGGGAGTATCACGTTTAGCGATCGCTAACAATTTAATCACAAATCCCAATTTTTCGGCGTAGGCAATATCTGTTTTGCTCACTTGCCGAATGCCCTCAGTATAAACATCTTGTAAGTTGATGCGTCCACTAAAGCCTAATGATGCCAGGATGGCAATTTTATCAGCTGCGTCTAAGCCATCCACATCAGCAGTGGGATCAGCCTCAGCATAACCCAAACGTTGAGCATCAGCTAAGACATCATTAAAGTTGCTGCCTTCTGTTTGCATCCGCGTCAGGATGTAGTTTGTTGTACCGTTAACGATGCCTGTTACAGTATGAATTCGGTTAACACTTAAAGATTGCTTTAAAGGTTGAATCACTGGAATACCACCACCCACGGCGGCTTCTAACATCACGTATACGCCTGCTTGATTGGCAGTTGTGAAAATTTCTGCTCCGAAGCGGGCGATCGCTGCTTTATTGGCTGTGACTACATGCTTACCATTACTTAAAGCTTTGAGAATGAGCGATCGCGCCGGTTCCAGTCCACCCATTACCTCAACTACTATATCTACCGCTGGATCGTTGACAATAGATTCTAAATCTGTTGTTATTACTTCCGTAGACAATTCTACCGCACGGGGTTTATCTAGCGATCGGACTCCCACCCGATAAATTTCTATCTCTTGCAACAATGGGTGACGCCCAGCACTATCTTGCAACAACTGCACTGTTCCCGTTCCCACGGTGCCTAATCCCAGTATTCCTAGTTTCACACCCATTTTGCACCCAATTTAACCAATAACAATTGTAGGTAGAGCGTTTGCCCTACCTACTGATTATCCTGCTTCCTTTGTCATTTGTCCTTCGTCCTTTGCTAATGACAAATGACTAATGACTAATGACTAATTTAGTATGTTTCTACGTGCCAGCGATGAGCTTTCTTAAGTTGCTTCTGGTAATCACTCCAGGTTACGCCTTCCTTGGCAGCAGCAGTAGTTAAGGCTGCATCAATACCTTCTTCCATACCTCGCAAACCGCAGATGTAGGTGTGGGTTTTTTCGTTTTTAATCAACTGCCACAATTCATCAGCATGTTCTGCTACGCGGTCTTGGATGTACATTCTACCGCCTTGAGGATTTTTTTGTTCGCGGCTAATGGCAGGAGTGAGGCGGAAGTTATCAGGATATTTTTGTTCGATTTCTTCCAGTTCTTCCTTATATAAAAGGTTTGGAGTTGTCGGCACACCAAATATTAGCCAAGAGAATCCTTTAAATTGGTATTCTGGGTTAGCTGCTCTTTCCGCATCTTTAAACTGACGCCACAGATAAGCTCGCATGGGGGCAATACCTGTTCCGGTTGCCATCATGATGACATTAGCATCAGGATCGTCGGGTAACAACATTTCCTTACCCACGGGCCCTGTAATTTTTACCTCTTCCCCTGGCTTGAGGAAACACAGGTGTGTGGAGCAAACACCGTAGACTGTTTCGCTAGTTTCCGGGTGCTTATATTCTAATTGGCGGACGCACAGTGATACTGTCTTATCATCCACATCATCGCCATGACGAGTTGAGGCGATGGAATAGAGTCTAAGTTTTTCTGGTTTACCGTTCTTGTCTAATCCTGGTGGAATAATCCCAATACTTTGACCTTCTATATACTTCAAATCCCCGGCGGAAATGTCAAATTTGAGGTGTTGAACAATACCAATACCACCTTCTTTGACTAGTGGTTCATTAGATACTACCTTGCCAATGAACGGAGCATTGGGACGGTAAGTGTTAACAGGAACGTCACCGTGGTCTTTTTTGGCTTTCGCTTGAGTCATGGTGTTGCCTTTCTTGTCCTTGTTCTTGAGCTGTTCTTCAGCTGGTGGTTTAGCAAAACCTTTGGTTTCACTATCAGCTTTTACAGGTGTGGCTTTACCATTCCCTTCACTGTCAGCATTTTCCCCAGATGTCGCTAACTCGCTGACAACGCTATTAGCATTTCCAAGTGAGGCTTTACCATTAACTGGCTCTAGAGCAGTTACGGGTTGGATGCTAACAATTGTGCCGCCTAGACGAGTGATACGTCGCATTTCTTGATTCATGCGGTTGTAAGGCACTCTGATGAACACACTGCCACTTTTCCGAATTGGGTAGTTAGTTTGATCGGTTTCTTCACTCTGACGCAAACCCACTACTTCATAAAGGAAGATGCGGCTACCTAATTCTGTGTTGGCAGCACCCTCAACAGCACCTTGATTGTACATTCGTTCTACCACTCCGATAATTTACTTAACCGTTTTTCAAAAAAAAACTATTCCCCTACCTTGCCAGCTTTAGTTTACCGGATTTTCGTTTCACAAAACTGGCCCTGAAGGAAAAACGGCATCATTAAATTAATGCCTTGCTAAGTACACTCACCAAAGACATGCAGGCATAGCAAAAACACACCTGTTTACCTTCTAAGGTAAAGGATAAGTCTTGTGGAGAATGTTAATAATGAATCAATTTAATCTTTTTTTCGTTAACTACCACCCCCATCAGGGAGATAGCTTTTTACCTTAGTACCCTACGATCGACTCACAATAGTAGATATTCTCGGAGAGTTACTTCAATCGGTGGAAGCTACCGCTCGAAGTTATCCTCCACAAGCTTCCCTTGTGCTTGCTTACTCCAGGGGTTTAAATCGGAGAATGTCAAGAAAAGAAGGTTTTCTTCCAATTGGTTTTACTTCTCCAAATCTACTACTCTTCTGGAATGTTATTAGCTATCTTCATTACCTATCTATGGACAATTACATAACTAGGACAACTCCAGCCACAAATATCACGAGATAGACAATCATAATTTCAGCAACTGTAATTAGTTTCACTTGATGTGAAAAATCTGTCAACCTTGCATCAGTACTTTGCCATAACCTCAACGCTTCTATATGATCATATTCATAAATTTACAGGCAATAATTTGGGTAATGCAAGTTATTTCCTCATTCGTTGGATAGATTTTTGCTTTGAATATATTAAGTATTGTCGAGCAGAAATTACAATTTAGGAACATTAGAAAATTTGCAGCAATTTTGCTGCAATAATAAATTATACCTTATACGCTTGATTCTATAGAGTCACAAGTAGCAGACAGATAAAGGTGCAACACTGATGGGCAGTAACGATCCCCATTTTTAAATTAACAACTAAATTAACAAAAAAATGATTGAGGAACCACGTTAATTCTTCTTGACAGCAATCTTGTATGGGATACCCCCTTCTGTTAAAATCAAATATATCACTAGGATTAAATACTTACCGGCACCAACATTCAGGCTAGTCCGACGAGTAGCAACTTAATTACTTTGTTGTCTACTTGCTTGGTGTCTTATAGATGTGCTAGGTAGCAAGAACGCAGGATAAACCAAAGGGGTAAACTCCTGGCTTCAGAATCTGCTGTGTGAAAAATTATTGACACAACTTTAGTATTTTAGAGGAGATTTATGACAAGTAAGCCGGAACGCGTGGTACTGATTGGAGTAGCCGGAGACTCTGGTTGCGGTAAATCTACGTTTTTGCGTCGTTTGATCGATTTGTTTGGTGAAGAGTTAATGACAGTTATCTGCTTAGATGACTATCATTCCCTAGATCGCAAACAGCGTAAAGAAACGGGGATAACGGCACTAGACCCCAGAGCAAACAATTTTGACCTGATGTATGAGCAAATTAAAGCGCTCAAAAGTGGTCAAGCGATTGATAAGCCGATTTACAACCACGAAACCGGCTTGATCGATCCGCCAGAGCGGATAGAGCCGAATCATATTATAGTTGTTGAAGGGCTGCATCCTTTATATGATGAGCGGGTGCGATCGCTAATCGACTTCAGTGTTTATTTTGACATTAGCGATGAGGTCAAAATTGCCTGGAAAATCCAGCGAGATATGGCTGAACGCGGTCATCGCTACGAAGATGTGTTAGCACAAATTAATTCTCGCAAACCTGACTTTGATAAATTTATCGAACCACAAAGAGAATTTGCTGATGTGGTTCTTCAGGTATTGCCCACAAACTTGATCAAAAACGACACCGAACGTAGAGTCTTACGGGTACGTATGCTCCAGCGGGAAGGTAAGGAAGGCTTCGATCCAACTTACTTATTTGATGAAGGATCAACAATCAATTGGACTCCCTGTGGACGCAAGCTGACCTGTTCTTATCCTGGTATGCAACTGTACTACGGTTCAGATGTTTACTACGGTCGCTATGTTTCAGTACTAGAGGTGGATGGTCAATTTGACAATTTGGAAGAAGTCATTTATATCGAAACCCATCTCAGCAATACATCCACAAAATATCAGGGTGAATTGACTCACTTGTTACTCCAGCACCGCGAGTATCCAGGTTCCAATAATGGAACTGGTTTCTTCCAAGTGCTTACAGGTTTGAAGATGCGTGCTGCTTATGAGCGGTTGACAGCTACAGAAGCAAAGTTAGCGATTCAGGTTTAAAGCAGCAGTGTTTGTGTCAAAGCTTGTGGGGCGCTTTCGAGTGCTCCTTTTTTTGTGTTATTAAATACATTTTAGCTACAAAATAATTAGCATACATTTATCTTACTTACGGATATTTACCTTATAGTTACTGGTTTTTATCAATATCAAGAAGATACTAACGACTGAAGTATAAATATTGTTATGATTTCAGAAATTAGTAGTTGAACTAAATACTCACATTTAGTCAACGAAAAAACTCTTGATGGAGGAATTTCTTTTGTCTCGTCGATATTTATTTACCTCTGAGTCAGTCACCGAAGGTCATCCAGATAAAATCTGCGATCAGATTTCTGATACTATTCTGGATGCCCTATTGACACAAGATCCGAGCAGTCGTGTCGCCGCTGAAGTCGTAGTTAATACTGGTTTGGTGCTAATCACTGGTGAAATAACCACCAAAGCTAATGTAAATTTCGTCAATCTCGCCCGAAAAAAAATTGCTGAAATTGGTTATACCAATGCTGACAATGGTTTTTCTGCTAACAGTACCAGCGTTCTGCTGGCTTTAGACGAACAATCACCCGATATTGCCCAAGGCGTTAACACCGCCCAAGAAACCCGCGAACAAGATAGTGATGAACAATTCGATAAAATTGGTGCGGGCGATCAAGGTATAATGTTTGGTTTTGCCAGCAACGAAACACCAGAACTGACACCTTTACCCATCAGTCTCGCCCACCGCATTGCTCGCCGATTGGCAGCAGTCCGTAAAACAGGTGAACTGTCATACCTGCGTCCTGATGGCAAAACCCAAGTAACTGTAGTCTACGAAGATGGACGCCCAGTAGGTATTGATACGATTCTAATTTCCACTCAGCATACAGCTAGTATTGGGGAAATTACGGATGAGGCGGCGGTACAAGCCAAAATTAAACAAGACCTCTGGTCAGCAGTGGTTGAACCTGTTTTTGGCGACATTGACGTTAAACCCAATCAGGAAACGCGTTTTTTAGTCAACCCCACTGGCAAATTTGTCGTTGGTGGCCCTCAAGGAGACTCTGGTCTGACAGGACGAAAAATAATCGTTGATACCTACGGTGGCTATTCACGACATGGTGGTGGCGCTTTTTCTGGCAAAGACCCCACGAAGGTAGACCGTTCTGCTGCTTATGCGGCTCGTTATGTAGCGAAAAATATTGTCGCTGCTGGGTTAGCAGAAAAAGTTGAAATCCAGCTATCTTATGCTATAGGTGTAGCGCGGCCTACAAGCATTCTAGTGGATACTTTTGGTACTGGCAAAGTGGATGAAGAAACCTTACTGGAATTAATCAACAAGCACTTTGAACTCCGTCCAGCAGGGATTATCCATACCTTCAACTTACGGAACTTACCAAGTGAACGAGGCGGACGTTTTTATCAGGACGTCGCGGCTTACGGTCATTTTGGGCGGGCTGATTTAGACTTGCCTTGGGAACAGACCGATAAAGCCGAATTGTTGAAGCAAGCAGCAAATGAGTCACTTTCGGCAGTAGTTGCTCAGGCAGTAACTTAGACTTATAGGCTACTACAAAAACTTAGTTTATCTACGTGAGGGTATTGGCAACTTAACAAGTTAGCAATACCCTCATTTTTTGCTAGCCACCTGAATATCCACAAATATAGCAAGGGACTGGGGACTGGGGACTGGGGACTGGGGACTGGGTGAAAAGCCTTTTTGTGTCTAAGTTTTATCGTCTGTTGATGTCCTAACCACCTTGACTGTTGCTATAATATCGTGTCTGGTAAAAGACTTATCATTAAGACTGCAAGGGGGCAGGGAGCAGGGAGCAGAGGAGGTTAAGGTGCAGAGGAGAGGGGCTTTTGGGCTTTCTGCATATATTCGGGAAGCAAAACTAATTAGGCGGACATGATATAAAACTACTACTTTGTCAAGCTAAATGCCCCGACAGCAGATTCATCTGTTGCAAAGATTTTCGTTAATGGTATTACGGATCGATGATGGCTTTTGGTTGCAAAGATACAGATTGCCCATTAACTGACAATGCTGTAGCTTCTAAAATCTGACCGTAACGATTGCGAGTGCCGAATCCTTTGGCTTGAATTGTGTTTTTGATGTTTGCCATACTGGTTAGCTGTTCGCCTACATGGGGCGGGAACTTGACAATAGTGCCATTAGATATAATAACGCCGTTAATTTCTCCTCGATGTCCCACCAACCAATTCTGAGCAGTTCCCTGTGCAGATAAGGTACTGTAGTTGCTCAAGCTGGGTGGTTGGGGGGCGATTGTGGGAGGTTGTTCAACTAAAGTCTGTCCAGTTTGAGAATTGGTAATGCTTTTGGCTCTTACTTCCTGTCCAAAGCGAGTGGAAAAGCCAGGATCGCCAAAAATGCTCACTTTCGTGTTTGGGGTAATTATCCGCACCAAACTGTCCGCCATCTGGGGAGGAAACTTTACCTGTAGCCCGTTATTAAGTAATAGCCCATCCACCTTACCTTCAGGGTTGAGAAGATACTGTTTTACCTCTCCATTGAAAGTGCTTCCGGCTGTGGAGGGTAATTCTGGTGGGGGTGCTGGGGGAATATCTAGAGGATTAGCATTGGCTAAATTGGCACTTGGGAGATTAGCTTCTAGCGATCGCCCGCTTGGTGTAGCATTACTAGCAACAGTATTGTACGTCCAAAAACCGAAAAGTGCGATCGCGGCTCCAATGCCGCCACTAGTTAAAATTAACTTTAACTTGCGTTGGCGATCGCGCTCTCGGATTTGCTTGGCTTGAATCTGCTGTATAGCTTGTTGAATCACCTCTGGCGGAATTTGTACTTCTGCCCCAGCCTCCATAATCTCTTCTAAAGAATAATCCTGATTTTCTTGGGCATACAACTGAGCCGCTTGAGCGAAAACATCGGCAGCAATTTCTTTTGGAATGCGAACTTTAGAGTTATTCATCTGCTTTAATTCAATTTAATTGCTAACTAGAACTGTAAGAGTGCAAAACTCGTGCCATAGATACAAGACACTCGTTAGCTAGTAAGGCAGGATGAAAAATGAGCAACTGAAATTTGGCATAGTTTTTGCACTTCGTTGTAATTCACTCGGAACCCCACCCCGCCAAAGCTACGCTTTGTCTCCCCTCCCGAAGAACGGGGAGGGGTTGGGGGTGGGGTCAACGGATACTGCATCCAAACGAGAACCGCTATAGTTTTTGCACTTCTAGAAGTTCTAACCCTTATTCCATGCAACCTATTGTGTTATCTCAACGTTGGACACTCCGGCGACAGCTAACAATCCTCAGCATCCTTTTTTTAGGTTTAAGTGGAGCTGCTTTATGGTTAGTGGTACAACTATTTCAAAGTCTAGAAGGTGCTGTTGTTGCCAGAAATCAGAGAGAATTAGCTTTTGCCAACACCAGACTAATTAAGCTGTTTTGGGAATCAAATCTTGGGCAAACACCAAAGCCAGGTAAGCCGTTGGCGGAACTTTCAAACGATGCCCTAACTGCTTTCACAAGGGTAGAAGGAGGATTTTATCTGCTGCAACAAGACCAGCTTTTAGGCTATGCCTATCCTACCCACGGGGGCCCTGTCCCCAAAAAAGATATTCCTCCTGCTGAACGAGACACAATTTTGCAATTGACTCGGAGAGCCACAAGCCAAGGTTTACCCCAGGAATTAGTACTGCACCCTGGTCTTGATATCTTGGTACTGCGTGCTGACCCTCTACCTCTGTGGGGAGCAGTGTGGACGATGAAACGTATGCCTCATCTAGAAGATAGGAATCAAAACGTTTTAAGTGTTTTCGTAGTTTTAGGAATTTTAGTTGTAGGAGTTTGGACTTTTTATATTGCCTTACAACTACAGTGGGGAGTGCAGCGACTCCAGCAAAGTATTAAAGCAATGGAAGAGGATAAAGCTTCGCTAATTCCGCCGCTACCCGCAGAAATGGGACTGTTGGGAACTGCAATTAATAGTATGCAATACCATCGCCAAGAGTTAGAGCAGCGCTTACACCGAGTTGAGCGCTTGGCTTCTCTGGGACAACTGGTAGCGGGGGTAGCTCATGAAGTCCGCAATCCCTTAGCTAGTATGCGCCTCAATTTGCAATATACAGAACGGCAATTAAAAAAGCAGGGAATTACGACTTTACCGATCGCTAGTTTACTAGAACAAGTAGACCGTTTAGAGATGTTGGTGCGACGGCTATTGTATTTTGACCAAAATCAGCAAGAAGAAATGGTAATTACTTCCCTAGAAGCGATCGCTTTTGAATCAGTTTCTCTATTACGTCTCAAAGCCGAAGAACAGGGAGTAACACTTTTTTATCGCTCTGCTGCTGAACCTTTGCCCCAAGTACCACTACGCCGCCGAGAGTTAGGACAGGTGATGGTTAACTTAATCTTAAATGCCATCCAAGCAAGTCCACCAGAAAGCGAAGTTGAGGTTGGTGTCAGCCAAGAGCAAAACTACTTAGTGACTTGGGTAAAAGATAATGGCGCAGGTTTAGCACCAGAAGAACGCGATCGCATTTTCGATCCTTTTTATTCTACAAAACCCCAAGGAACAGGTTTAGGTTTAGCCATTAGCCACGAGATTGTCACCCGCCACGGAGGGCATATTGATTTGAAATCTCAACCGGGTTGCACCGTTTTTAGCGTTTACTTACCGAAGAATCACAACGATGGCTAAAATTTTGATTATTGATGATGAAAAAGCTTTGCGTCAAGCGATGGCGCAGATTTTAAAAGATGAAGGCCACGACGTAGTAGAGGCGGGAGACGGAGAACAAGGACTGAAGATGATTCAACAAGATATCACATCTCGTCCTGACTTGGTGTTTCTAGATTTGAAAATGCCCAAAACTCAGGGTAATGCTGTTTTGAAAGCTTTAGGTAGCAAAACGTTGTTTGAACTGCCAGTAATTGTGATGACAGCTTATGGAACAAGTCGTACAGCCATTGAAGCTATGCAATTGGGAGCTTATGATTATTTAACTAAACCCTTCGATTTAGAAGATTTAGTCAACTTAGCGCAAAAAGCTTTAGCTCATTCCCAAGCATCCGCCGAGCAAATTGGTGAAGCAAATATTCAAAATCTCGGACAACCAGAAGAACTGTTGGGGCGATCGCCTAAAATGGCAGAAGTTTTTAAACTCATTGGTAGACTTGCACAAGGAAACACCACAGTTTTGATTGTCGGCGAATCAGGTACAGGCAAAGAGTTGGTCGCTTCCACACTACATAATGCTAGCCCTCGCAGTCGCGGCCCTTTAGTAAAAGTTAACTGTGCAGCCCTCCCAGAACATTTATTAGAAGCAGAATTATTTGGTCACGAAAAAGGAGCCTTCACTGGAGCGAATCACTTGCGAATAGGTCGCTTTGAACAAGCTAATGGCGGTACAATTTTTCTGGATGAAGTTGGAGAATTGAGCCAAATCATTCAAGGGAAATTGTTGCGAGTATTACAAGATAAATCCTTCGAGCGCTTGGGTAGTAACCAAACCAAAACTGTAGATGTCCGCATTTTAGCTGCCACCAATCGGAATTTAGAACAATTGGTACGCCTGAATCAGTTTCGAGAAGACCTTTACTATCGTTTTAATGTAGTACGAATTGAACTGCCACCTTTGTGCGATCGCCCCGAAGATTTAGAACAACTTACCCAACATTTTTTAAGTTCTATTGCTCTCAGAAATGGAATTAAAAATTTAGCAATTACCTCAACCGCCCTAGAAAAACTCAGAGGTTACGGTTGGGCCGGAAATGTGCGAGAACTACAAAATACTTTAGAGAGAGCAGCAGTTTTTTCTGGAGGAAGAACCATTCTTCCAGAGCATCTCATTTTTAATCGAGAATATCAGATGAATTTAAATTTAGAACAAGCGATCGCTCAATTAGAAATAAACTTTATCCGCCATGCTTTAGCACTTTATCCCCAAGAACCCCACAAAGCATTAGGAATTTCTGTCGAAAGCTTTGAACAAAAAAAGAAACAATGGAATTTATAGCAAAAACTTTCAACTTCTCGTTTAACTTCTCGTTCCTTGGCTCTGCCAAGCGCCTCCTTGGACTATAGGCAGAGCCTATAGATGAGCATTCCCATGCAGAGCATGGGAACGAGATCAAACTCTTAACTCTTAACTCCTAACTTCTAACTCCTAACTCTTAACTCCTAACTAATGAATTCCTTAAACTCAGCATCTACATTAGAAACACATCTAGAAACTCAAACTGTTATTTACCCAACTCTACAGTATTTAGTTCGCTTTTTGCCGTGGGATGGTAAACGAATATTCGACCATCTTCGAGAAGAATGTAAACACAATCCATTTATAATAGAAAATTCTGATTTCCATACCAACGAAGCACTTTTAGATGATATTCTACCTAATTGGTATAGTCCCATCGCCCAGGAATTAAGTTTAAGCGAGCATCTTCTTGGACAAATATCAGCTTTGTCAATCCCGTCAAGACAACGTAAAGCCTTAACCTATCTAACTCAGTGGTTATCAAACTCAGGTTACTTAGAAGAAACTCCAGAAGTTTGGGCAAATGGTAGTATCTGGAGTACAAAAGAACTAGAGGCTGTTATTCCTCTCCTCCAAAGTTTAGATCCACCTGGAATTGGTACGCGAACCCTGCAAGAATGTCTGTTAATACAACTCACAAACCAGCCTGAAAGTCTAGCTTTTTTACTAGTTAAAAATTATTTAGAAGACATAGCAAATTGTATTGGCAATACTTCCGAGTTAAAGCAAAATTATCAAGTACTATTACAAAAACTGAACCAAAATATTAATGTTGACATCGAGAAAATCACCGATGCTATTCATGAGATTCAAGAATTAGAACCCCGTCCCGCTAGAAACTTCGGTGGTAGCGATGCTCCCATCGTCACCCCCGATTTAAAGGTTGAGCTAATAGCTGGAAGTTGGCAAATTTCTTTAGCTTATGAAGTCAAACAACGTTTTTGTCTGAATTCCGAAGCCATTAAGCTTTTGCAGGAATCACCAAAAGCAAGGCGAGATACCCAACAACTAGAAGCATTATTACAAAAAGCTAGAAATTTACTCACAGCTTTGCAACAATGGCAAGAAAATCTGCTCAAAGTTGGGAAATTTTTAGTTGAGCGACAGCAAGCTTTTTTGCAGAGTCGGGATAAATTAGACTTAGTATCTACCCCTCAGCAATTAGTAGCTCAATCGGTAGGACTTAGTAACTCTACAGTCAGTCGGATTGTGCGGGGACGGTATATATTAGTTTGCAATCAACACAGTCGGATAATTCCGTTGCATTCACTATGTGTTCCTGTCGGAGTAGGCGGACGTACTCCTCAACAAATCCAACAGATGCTATTACAGTTAATTGCAGAAGAATCACCCCCCAATCCTTATACTGATGAGCAATTAGCCCAGCTTTTGAAAATCCAATTTTCTCTGCCAATTACTCGCAGAACAGTCACAAAATACCGTAAAATTGCCGGAATAAAGTCATCACATCAGCGTAAGTTGACTGATAAAAAGATGGGAAGCAAGAGCAGGAAGCAAGGAAGTCTCTTGAAATATCAAAGTTGAGCCTTTGAACCTGAACGTTGCGCCTTTGAGCCTGAACGTTACGCCTTTGAAGGTGAACGTTGCGGCTTTGAGCCTCGAAGTTGCACCTTTGAACCTGAACGTTGCACCTTTGAGGCTGAAATTTTAAGTTTGATTGTTGACAAATGACAAATGACAAATGACAAATGACAAATGACAAATGACAAATAACTAAATCCAAAAATAAGCCAGGATGAGAGTCACGACAGTTAGCGGTAGACCAAAACGCAGATGTTCCCAGAATGACAATTGATAACCAAGTTTTGCAACAGCCTCAGCAACAATTAAATTGGCAACTGAACCTAACAAAGTTAGATTACCAGCTAAAGTAGATCCTGCTGCTAATAGTAACCAAGTTTTCGTGTCTGGATGGGGAATTAAATGTTGTAGTAATAATACTGCTGGAACATTAGAAACTAAATTTGAAAGCAGAGCAGTAATTCCTAATATGCTCAAGGGATTATAAACTAAACCGCTAAATAAATTCAATATGCCTAATTTTTCTACTCCAGCAGTCACAACAAATAGCCCAGAGAACATCACCAGTAAATTCCAATCAACTTTATTTAAAACTCGTTGCGGTTTGATTCGCCTAGTAATAAACAGTAAAGCAGCAGCTACAAGTGTTGCTTGGGCTGGAGGTATCCCAATTAAAAATGCAATTAATAGTCCTCCTGTTATCAATAAACTTTTAGTAAGCAACGGTTTAAATATGCGGTAACGCACGGGGGTTACACTCAAACAAGACTTAGTAGAACGAACATCAGGATAAAGCCACCACAATAACCCAATTTGGATTAACAAACTTACTAATGCGATGGGAGTCAATGCTTTTGCAAAATCGAGATAGCTGATCCCAGAGAAGGAACCAATCAAAATATTTTGTGGATTGCCACTTAAGGTAGCCACGGAACCCAGATTTGTTGCTCCTGCCAAGGCAAGTAAGTAAGGAATCGGATTGAGGTTCAAAGTTTGGGTTAAACCGAGAACCAAAGGAGTCAAAATTAGAGCGATGGTATCGTTCAGAAAAAAAGCGGAGAGAATTCCACTGCCGAAAGTTAAAACAATTAGCAAACCTAAAGGGCTGCGGGTGAAGTGTGTAACTGTATCAAGGGTTAATTGGAAAAACCCAGCGTAAGCTAAGTTCGTGCTGATTATCATCATGCCAAACAGGAAAATCAGCGTTTTATAGTCTATTGCTTGCCATGCTTCTTTGAGGTCTAATACCCCGAATGCCATCAGCAAAGATGCACCAACTAAAGCAATACTGGCTCGGTTCATCCGCAAACCAGGGAGATATCCTAAACCCAAACCGATATAAGTCAGTCCAATGATGATGTATCTGAAAACAATCATGATTTTGCTAGATGCTTTTGATTAAGTAGTCATTGGTCATTTGTCATTGGTCATTGGATTTTAGTGCATACCTTGCCTCTTGTGGGTGGAAAAACTTTATCTTTTATGGGACTAATTCAAACCATGTTAAGGAGTGAACGGGTTTATTTTGGACTAATGACTAACGACTAATACTTCGACTACGCTCAGTACAAGTGACTAATGACTAATGACTAATGACTAATAATTAATGACTGCCCTAAGCGGTTTGAGGTGATGCTTTTCTATTAACTCCTGTTTTTGTTTCAGGTACACAGAACCAAAAAACTGCTAAAGCCACAACTGCGATCGCTGCTAAAATCAAAAAACCAACATTGTAACCAGCACTTTTAACCACAAATCCAGCCAGCACGTTGCTCAAACCCGCACCAATGCCAATAGCAGTATTGAGCATTCCTTGGGTAACATTAAAGCGTCCCGTGCCTTTAGTCAAATCAGCTACCATTAACACCGAAAGCACACCAAAAATCCCGCCTGCAATACCATCCAGAATTTGCACAGAAACGAGAAAATAGGGATTGCCCGAAAACGTATACAGCACTCCTCGAATCGGTAAGACGGCAAAACCCAGCAAAAATATAGGTTTTCGGGCTGTATGTGCAAAACGCCCAGCCAAGTTAGACACTGGAATCATCACTAACTGAGCGACAATAATACAAGCAGACATATAAACTGTGTCACTTGTCCCTTTACCCTGTGCCAATTCTTGACCAACTAGCGGTAACATAGCAGCATTGGCAAAGTGAAACAGAACTACTGCAATAGTAAAGAATAAGATTTGGCGATCGCTCAATAATTGCAATATGCCTTCATAGCCCTGCTGATGTTTTTGATTATCTTCCTCCTCTCTCTCTTCACCATCTCCACGCGCTAGTTCGTGGTCAATCTCTCTTTCGCGAATCATCCTCACTGAAATAATACTGCCCACAGCCATAGCTGCAACCAAGAAAAATATTGCCTTGCGGGCAATAAAGTAACCCACTAAACCAGCGAGAGTAGCAGCTAGTAGATTTCCTGTATGGTTAAATGTTTCATTACGACCTACTCGCCTATCTAATCTCTCATGTCCTACGAGTCCCAGAGTAATAGCAGTAATCGCAGGTGGAAAAATTGCAGCAGCAATCCCAATCATAATCTGAGAGCCAATGACAACAGGCAAATTGGGGAACAAGCCCATAGCAATACAGCCGATAGAAACAAACACAGCCGCCAGTACAATCAACATTCGTTTTTGACGTAGCCTGTCAACCAATGCACCAGCTGGTGTTTGGGCAATAACTGTGGCAATTGCCGAAGCTGACATCGCCATGCCAATTTGAGCCGGGTTCCAATTTGCTGAGGCTTTCAGGTAAATACTCAGATATGGCCCAACACCATCGCGCACATCTGCGAGAAACACATTCAAGTAATCAAGCGATCGCAAACTCTTCTTACTCGGTCTTCGCTGTTGTTGCATAAGTCTTTAGTGATATTTTGTCAGCTATGGAGCGGTCACAATCCTTTTGTGCAAAAATCGTGCCAAATCAATAGTGTCCGGCTGCATCTAGCGAAAAAACCTTCTTTGTGCCAGATACAACTTACACAAGTAATAGCCGAAACCCTGATTTTCAATTAACGTGAGTTCGACAGACCTCTCCCTCCCCTAAAAGGCGAACGCGTTGCGTCTCCGTAAGGAGAGGGAGGAGTAAAGTCCTTTCTTTAATGGGAAATAGTGAAGATTTTTAGATTTTAATTGCACTTTTTTGTGTGGATATCAGTGCGATCGCAAAAAGAAATCCCCTCTGCTTTTGCCATAGTAAAGTAATTACAACGCAAAGGGAATTTCATTTTTATTAATATTTCTGTAGAGGCAGGTTTTAAGGACAATTCTGGCAAAAAAGTCGTTTATTTGATTTAAAACCCACCAAAACCTATGTTGTATTGATTTTTAGCTGTGTAGTCAGTTGGGCTATTTCCAATCGGGAATTTCAGCGTCTTCACCACCAATCCCGATTCCAGTGTTAAATATTTCCGCATCAGTAAGATTTAGATTGTTCATTGATGCTTGATACACATTAGAATCGTGAATAGTAGCGCCAGTAAAATTTACTCCGTTGAGATTGACTTGCTTTAAATTCACATTGGTTACATAAGCAGATGTTAGGTTAGCACCTGCCAAGTTTGCACCAGTTAAGTCAGCACCTTCGAGGTTAGCTCCTACAAGGTTAGCTCCTTGGAGCTTCGAGCCTCTCAAGTCAGCACCAATTAAATGAGCGCCACTGAGGTTAGCTCCTGATAGTTCGCACCTAACACATTCCCCAGTTGAAAGCAGCTTTTGTAAATCCTGTGGATTCTCGGCTCTAACCGAGCTAGCGAAAAATAGGGGTGTTGCTAAGGCCATGGCCGCTAATAGCTGGAGTTTCATAATTTCCCCCTTAATAATCAAGTTTGCGTCCGTTCTGTCCCTCACAACTCTATTATCTCACTAAACTTCGTGAGGTCAATCTCTCTTGTGACAATCTATCTCCTGACAAGGTAGTTGCGATCTGAAACTCAGATAAAAGTGATCTCAAAAATGCCATTAATTCTGACTTTTTGGCAATTTTTACCGAATAATTCCTCAAAAACGTCCCCTCTTAAATTACTATTAAATCTTTAAAAATTAAAAGCTGGCGCTATCCGCTATAGCTAATTTTATGAGTATTTATACTTTATTTATCAATTGATAGTTTAGCTTAAGTCCTCAGAAATTCTCGCATATACTGATTAACTAATTCCGGCTGTTCTTGCTGCACCCAATGGCCACAATTAGGAATGTACTTGATTTGAAAATCCCTGACATAACCCTCTTCTGTCACTTTCCGAGTATTCTGAATAAAAGGATTAAAAGAAAAA